>NZ_JACHJT010000002.1:0-322564 GCF_014203805.1 Lipingzhangella halophila
ATCCAGGCCGTCTACGCCTCCTATGGCCGGATGGTCCTGGGAGCCCCGCCCCCAGAAGGATCGGTCACCATCGACGCCACCGACGCCGACGACTTTCGGCGCCAGTGGGACGCCCTGTTCAGCAACGGAGACGGAGAGGACAGCGGCGGTGCGGCCGATCACCCTGGAGCCCCTGGCCCGTCGGCAGATCCAGGAACTGCCAGCGACTGAAGCCGATGAAGTCGCTACGGCGCTTCTGAGCCTGGCCTCCGCCGACGATCCCACCCTCGAAGTGGACCCCTACATGCCCGGTGGCGTCGGCCCCATCCCGTATCACGGTGTCCTGCTGACCGCACGCGTCGAGGCCGTTGTGACCCTCTACGTCGATCACGTCCGGGTCGTGGCGGTCCGCCCTCGTACCTGACGATCGAGGGTGCGACCACACCATTATCGCTCGAAACGCTCGGTTGGCCCGTAACAAGATCACATCCCCGTTGGCCCGATCCTTCGGGGATTCCTGTGAACAGCCCTCTGTGTGCGCCTCAGCGCGACGACCGCGAGCATCGCCGTCCCCCAATCCACCGCGGAGACGTGAACGGTCGGGGGCGAGCCCCGGGTCGTGCGCACCTCAACCGGGAAGAAGCCACGCCCCATCGCACACCCGAACGAATGGCTTAAGTTGGTGTCACATTGCTGTGGGTCGCGGACCATCGAGGACCACGTCTGTGACCTGCGGGTTTGTGAGGGTGGTGTGAGGCCTATCGCGGACCATCGAGGACCAAGGGTGGTCCTCGATGGGCTAGGACTGGCCGTGAGAAAATGCCTGGTCATCGGGGGTGGTCCTCGATGGTCCGCGACCCAGACGATTGTGGGGCCACTTTTGCGAGCGTGAAGCAGAAGCCTCAGCCGGGGAACAGCGAGGCCCCGTCGTGCACCTGAACGAACGGGACAGAACCCATCGAGCAGGACCAGCCCTACCTACGGGCTCTGCCGTCGCAACGAGACACCTGATCTCCTCACCTTGGCGTCCCGCTGGAACAGGGCCCCAGACTGACGGTGCAGCAGGTCCACGATGCGCAGTAGCGTGAATCCCTGGCTCGTGTAGTAACGATGCAGCTCAGGGTTGGTCTTCCAAGCGTCCAGGCGCACCCAAGAGCGCTCGCGCTCTTCAGCGAGTTCTGCAGCGAAGTCAAGCAGTGCTCCTCCGAGCCTGCGACCAGACCACCGGCGGTCGACCGCCATCTTGTGAATGTAAAGAGCGTCATCCGGGTGGTCCTCGCTGACCCAGAAGTCAGGGTCAGCGTGCGTGTCGATGGTGGCAGACGCGACAACTTCTCCGTTGTCGTTCCGGGTGACGACGTAGAGCGCTCCGCGCTTCAGGTCGCGGTCGATGACGTCGACTGGAGGTGGGTACTGCCACTGGTCAGACCCCCATGACGCAAGCCAGGTGCTCGCTCCCGCAAGCAAGTCAGCGACCCGACCTGCGTCGGCTGCGACTGCCTGGCGCACGCCAAAGGTCATGTCCAGTCCGCGGGCATGTCGAACTCCAGGGCGATCACGTGGCGGTCCCCAGGCAGGATCGATACAGCGCACCGAATGGGTGTGCCCTCAGCGGTGTAGCCCGTGCGGACATGTTCGGCTACGGTGGTGCCAGGAGGAAGCGAAAGCCTCTCACTCTCGTCATTCGTCGGCATTCGGATCCATATCTCGTCCAGAATGCGGTCCTGGCGGTATCCCAAGTCCTGCAGGATCCGCAGGGTTCCCCGTGCGAGATCGCGAGGATCGGCGATCTCGCTGTCCTTGACCAGGCTGTGTGGGAAATAGGTGTCGTTGATGTACGACGCTTCGCCGTCCAGGTAGCGCACCCGTCGCCGGACGATCGTCAAGTCCTCGGGGCTAGGCCCAGTCGGCGCGCGATCGCGAGCGATGGCACCAGGACCGAGACGCTGATGTCTTGTCGTGGAGCCCTGTCCTCGTTCGAGAAACGCTCCAGGAACTGATCCATCTCCGGATGCTGAGCGCGCGGCAGCAGCTCTTCCTGAGGACGATACGCGGCAGGCTCCCGCCGGCGAACCTCCCGCCGGCGCCCTTGGCCTGCAGTAATGAGTCCCTCGCTGGTGAGAAGGCTCAATGCCTTCTGCGCAGTGTGCCGCGAGACCTGATGCTGCTCCATCAACTCGTGCTCGGAAGGGATCGTGGCCCCCGGTGCCAACTCACCAGAGTTGATCTTGCTACGCAGATCATTCGTGACCTGCATGTACAGCGGGTCGGTGTTCGCCATCAGACACCCATCAGACTCGTTCGGCTTGTACGTACAAAATATCAGCGAGCACTCTTGACCGGTCAGGTAGGCACATGCTTGACTTCTTCTTGACCGGTCAAGCCGATCAAGAAGGCATGAACGGTCAAAGCCCGGAAGACAGACTCCTCGACGGTTGCCCGTTGGGTGTGGAAGCGCCGGTGCGCTGGTGTTTTGGCAAGTCAATAGAGAGAGCACCGCCGATACGTCTGTGGCGACCACTGTCCTATGCGCCCAGGCGAACTACCTCGGAGGAGAGGTCACGGGGACACGTGGCGAGCCGAGAGGAACGGGCGGTGCCGCGCGGTAGACGACGCCGCGTAACAACCATGAGCGGCCCACGGGCACGCGCCTTGCGTGCCCTCGCCAGCCCACCGGTTGGCGGGACGGAATGGGCCACGTCGTCACATCTGCGTCCGTGTGACGCCGATCCGCCCCTTCGGGGGCGGTGTCGGGGCTACACGGCCCACACCAGCAAGTTCAGCGCGGGGACCGCGCTGGTTTCAGAGAGGAGGTGCTCGTGAGAGCGGACCCGAACGAGCTGAGTACTGATCAGCTCTACGTCAGCATCGTGAGCGCTGATCCACCGTGCCGCGCCGATCCGGAACTGTTCTTCGAACCGGACCAGCGGGAGTCCAAGGCCCAACGGGCGCTGCGTGAACAGTCGGCCGCGGCCCTGTGTCTGGAGTGCCCGGTCTATTGGCTGTGCCTGGCCTACGCGGTGCGCACCCGCCCCGAGCACGGGATCTACGCCGGATACACCCCCGACGAAATCCAGGTGTTCGCCAAGGTGTACGGCCCCGCTGCCTGAGGCGGTCGGCGCCTCTGCTGCCCGCCCCTAGCGGGCAGCGGGGGGACCGACCGGTCCACACCCCGCCTAACCGCAAGGAGTTGTTCATGCCTTCTCGCTGCTGTGGCACCTCGGTCGGCGTCATCGTCACCGATGACCAGGGGCGCATGCTGATGATCGAGCGCGGCTGGTACCCGCTCGGGATCGCCCCGGTCGCCGGCCACGTCACCGATGCCCACGACGACCCCGCGGCAGCTCTGGCCGCCGAGGTCGCCGAGGAGACCGGCCTGGTCGTCACCCACCACGAGATGGTGTGGGAGGGGTGGCTGCCCAACCTGTGCGCCTCCCCGCCGGCCCCTATCCCCGGTCACCACTGGTCGTTGGCCACGGCGACAGTGACGGGCACCCTGGCCCCCGATCCGATCGAGACCAAGGGCGCGGCCTGGTACTCCGAAGAGGAGATCCACGCCCTGGCGGTGCGCACCATCTCCTACGCCCGCGGCCAGATCACCGACGAGGGGTTCGCCGCCGAGCCGGGCCTGGAACCGGTGTGGCTCGAGCTGCTGCACACCGCGGGCGTCGTCTACGTGGTCGATCTACAGCGGGTGCTCCTGCGCCGCCTCTACACCACCCCACCCGAGTCCTACTGGATGGGCGACCGCCTCGTGTCCGCCGCCCAGGTCGCCACCCGGCGCGTGTGACCCGGCCGGTGCCTCTGCCGCCCGCTCGTGTGGCGGGTGGCGGGGGGACCGACCGGTCCTTCTCCATTCCTACGAAAGGACACAACCATGCTCTCCATGCTCCAGCTGCACGTGACCTGGTCCAGGACTACGACGTGCTCGATCTGCGGTGCTGAGGTGCCAACGATCTTGCTCGGCAAGCACTACGACTCACACGGGATCTGATCCCCACCCGCTGACCGGCCGGCGCCTCTATCACCCCGCCGGAACGCGGGGTGGTGGGGGGACCGCCCGGTCCGACATGACAAGGCCCCGCCGGTACGTCTGGACAACCGCCGGCGGGGCCGCACCCCAGAAAGGATGCGCCCCCATGCTACGAGCCCTGCTCTCCCCGATCATCCACTCGGCCCCGACCTGTTGCGGCCAGCCCATGCTGCCCGGCACTAGCATCGGCGCTGCCGGCGGGTGGATCTGCCAGGTGGATCCGACCCACGTGCGGGGGTGACGACCATGCTGTACGCGCTGTGCGCCACCGCCTACACCATCGTCACCACCACGGTGGCCCAGATGCCTGGGCTGACGTATTGCCGGTGCGGCGGGTGGTACAACCCCGCCAGCCCGGCGGAATGGGCTGAGCACAAGAACCACTGACACCGACCGAACCGCGCCCCCTGGGGACCAGCCGCGCCTGATCCCCGGGGGCGCTTGTGTTCGCACCCGGTCGGCGCCTCTGCCCGCGGGAGCGAGCTGCACCCGTGGGCGGGGGGGGGACCGTCTGGTCCGTTCTCACCACCCAGATTGCCGTCCCGCCCCCCGCCCCGAGCATGAGCCGGGGCGGGCCAGGAACCAGCACAGTCGTTTCCTGCCCCGACCACCACACCAGCGCGGCCCCGGCGTAGCCGCCACGCACACCGCCGGGGCCTACTCCCACAAAGGAGCACTTCATGACCGAGAACGCACCGATCCTGCCCGCGATTGACGAGGCCGGGGACCGCTTCCGTGACATGGCCATCGCCGGGGGCGGTGACCCGTTCTTCGAGACCGACCCGCGTGAGCACCCGAGCGCGGTCACCACGCCCGCGGTGCTGCAGAACCGCGCCATTGAGACCTTCGCCAGCGACGACCGGCGCGCCGACGGTGACGCCATGCCCGGGGATGTGCCCAGCAATGGCTGAGCTGAGCCCGCTGAATGTCGTCGTGCTGGGCCTGGCCGCGCTGGGGACCGGCCTGCTGGCGCACGTGGTGGCGACCGCCGCGGGTGACCGCTACGCGGTCATGGTCATGCCGTGGCGGTTCTGGCCGCGCATCATCCGGGTGTTCCCCGTGTGGTTCGCCCCAGGCAGCGAGGTCTACCACCCCGAGCTGGGGCGCTGCGAGGTCGCACGGCTGGACCGCACGCCCGATCTGTCCATGACGTGGGTGTGCGTGGCCCCCCTCGATGAGGAGCACGCGGGCTGGGTGCCCGCGGCCCACTGGGTGCCGCTGGCCGATCTCGGTGAAACCCCCGAGGAGGCCGAACGCCTCGATGACCTGGACGGCCCAGAAGGGAGTGGTCTGGCGTGAGCACCACCTCCCTGATCCAGCGCGCCGGCGCGGTCACGCTGCTGGTAGCGCTGCTGCTGACCCTGATCGTGACCGTGCTGCGGCTGGTGGCGCTGCCGCTGGCCGCCGCGGCGCTGGCGCTGGATGCGTTGGCTGATCTGGCCGCGCGTCCGCTGGCACTGCCCAGCGCCACCTTCCAAGGGGGTGGTGGCGCATGAACGTCCTGTTGAACCGCGCGCTGGGCACTCTGGTCACGCTGACCGATCGCAGTGCTGAGGAGCTGGCCGACCTGGCCGCGGTGGACCCGACGATGCTGCACGAGTGGCTGTGCGAGACCCGCGACGAGCTGGAGGCCCTGCGGGAGGCTGAGCGGGTCCGGGACCGCGCTGAGCGTGCAGTGACCACGATCCGCGAGGAGGTGAGGGGCGATGTTCCGTCGACGTCGTGAGCCCAGCGTGGTCACTGACGTGGCCGCTCAGACCCAGCAGGCCGCGGCTCTGGCGGCCACCGAGTATCAGGACCTGTTGGCCGATCCGCGCACCAACCCTGCGGTGCGGGCCCACCACGACACGCTTCGGGATGCCCAGCAGCGCGACGAACTGGAGGCGGCGCACCGGCGCGCGGTGCGCCGGGGCCGGGTTGCTGACCGGCGTGCCGCACACGCTGAGCGCACCTTGGAGGCCATCGCCGCCGCGCGGGAGAGCATCTCCCCGGCGCGGGCGGTCACGACCCTGCAGCAGGGGCGGCGCCGGTTCCTCGGTGGCGCCCTGGCCGCCTCGGTGGCGTTGAGTGCCGGGTCCGCGATGGGGCTGGCGGCGGTCAGCGTGCACACCGGTGGCCCGGCGTTGGCGGGCTACCTCGCGGAGGTGTGCCTGACCGTGATGACCACGGTGGCGATCCTCTACCGGAGCCACATCGACCAGGCCAGTGCAGCCGAGGAAAACGCGGACGCCCCCACGTGGGAGGGGTGGCGCCATCGGGTGCTGCTGGCCCTGGTGGTGGCGCCGCTGGCGACCTCGATAGTGGCCAACCTCGCTGGGTGGGTCGCCGGGGCCGCCGTGAGTCCGATCAATGCGCTGTGCGCGCTAGGCGCGGGCGCGGCCGGGGCCTTCGCCTTCTTGGTCTCCGACGTGAGCAGCCGGGCGGTCCGCACCAACGCGGCTGCGGTCAACGACAGCGACGAGGACGAGCTGCGTCAGGTCGCCACGGAAGGCGATCCCTTCGCCGACGAGCACGCGCAGGCGTCCAGCCCGGAGGCCTGGGTGCGCACCCAGGCCGAAGACGCCGCGAGTCAGATCGAGCAGTGGTTGGCCGAGCGCGGCGAGGGCCCCGAGGGTGGCGCCGCGCCGGTGCGCCTCGGACCCGCGCACGACGGTCCGCACGGTGCGGCGCGCGCCCGCGCCGAGGACGGTGGGGCTTCCACCGAGCGCGTTCTGGATGCGCGCACGCCCGCGCAAACCGATGCCGACCAGGGCGATGCGCGTGGCACCGAGCGCGCGAGTGCGGCCGCGCGTGAGCGGGGCGCGGCAACCCGCTCGCAGGTGGCCGCGATCCTGGCGCGCACCCCTGATGCGCGCACCAGCGACATCGCCACCGAGTTGGGTGTGCACCCCTCCACGGTGCGGCGTGCCCGCTCCGAGATGGACGGGGGTGCGCGATGACCTGCCGAGCGGTGAGCTTCTACGTGCTGCCGCGGCGACATCGGCGGGGGCGGGGCCCGCACGGGTTGGCGACCTGCCGGTGTGGGTGGCACCTGGCCACCCAGAGCGCGGCCGGGGCCCAGGATGCCGCCGCGCTGCATGAGGCCGGGGTGCGCCTGGTGGTGCGACGCCGTGGCCTGGTCGCCCGGTGGGGTGAGGCCGCATGAGCACGACCCTGACCCGGCACCAGCCGCGGGAGCTTCGGGACTACGGGATGCGCTACCAGCCGTCCCTGTTCGACGACGAGTTCGCCTAACACCAACCATTCACGCGGGCGGCGGCCCCTACGTCCGCCAAGACCAGCCGCCGCCCGCTCCCTCACCTGGAGGTGCATCCACCATGCCCAACGCAGAAGCCGAGCGCTACGACCAGGAGCGCGACGATACGAGCGAGGCTGAGGTGATCGCGTTCCCTGGCGGTCACCGAGCCGCGGGGACGACGGTGACCGAGGTCCCCACCACTGAGACCGCACCGGATGAGGTGGTCCAGGGCGAGATCACCGATGCCCGGCCGCGTCCCTCGGTGGCGTTGCGTCCGGAGTTCTCCGGGTCCGCCCGTGTGCTGGGGCAGCGGGCCGCGCAGGTGGCCCGGCGTCCGGATCGCCTGGCCGGCGTTGTGTTGCGCCACGAGCTGGTCTATGGCGGGATCGGCGCCGCCCGCGCCACCGGGGCCGCATGGCGCTGGGTGACCGCCCGCGAGCTGGACCAGCAGCTCGCCACGAACCCGAAGCTCGTGCTGGACACCCGCAGGGCACGCCGGATGTGGGCGGCCGGTGTGGGCGGGGCCACGGCGGCCGCGGGTGCGGCGTCGTGGGTGCTGCTCTCCCCGGCCGTGCCGATCCTGGTGCTGCTGCTGGTGCTGGCGGTGACCGGGGCCGACGAGCGCCGCCGGCGCGCCCTGGGAGCCGCCGAGGCCGGCCACCAGACGCTGGGGGCCAACCCGTCCGGTAAGGAGGTCAAGAAGGCCCTGGTCTCCGCCAAGCTCGCCAAGAGCATTGACGACCTGCGCATCGTCGGCCCGGTCACCCGCACCGATGGCGCGTGGGAGGCCAACGTCGAACTGCCGCCGGGCACCACCTTCAAGCACGCCACCAAGCGCCGCGGGGAGCTGGCCGGCGCCATGGGCGTGGACGAAGTCCAGGTCGCCCTGGACCCGGTGAAGGGCCACCACGGTCGGGTCAAGCTGTGGGTGGCCGACGAGGACCCGATGCAGGGCGAGCGCATCGTCAACCCGCTCACCCTGACCCGCGACGGACGCGTCGACATCTGGCGCGACAAGCTCTTCGCCGGGCGCGACCCGCGTGGCCGCGAAGTCGCCTTCTCCATGGTCGAACGGTCCTACCTGATCGGCGGCGAACCCGGCGGCGGCAAGTCCGTGGCCTCCAACAACGTGCTGGGGTTCTTCTTCCTCGACCCCCGGGTGCAGGTGTACCTGGCCGATGGCAAGTTCGGCTTCGATCTCATGGCGTGGGAACCCCTGGCCGCTGGGGTGCTCACCGACCGCCGCCAGGACGCCATGCTCGCCTACCTGGAGCACATCCAGACCGAGATGGACCGCCGCTATGCGCTGCTGCGCAAGCTGGGCGTCCCCAAGATCACCGAACAGATCGCCAAGAAGCACAACCTGCACCCGATCGTCCTGCACATCGATGAGGTGCAGTACTGGACCGCCGGGGCGGACAAGAAGACCAACGACGCGATCATGATCCTCATCGCCGACATCGTCGGCCGGGGACGCGCCGCCGGCATCATCACCGGCGTCATCACCCAGCGCCCGGCCGCCGAGGTCGTGCCCACCCGGCTACGCGACATCCTGAGCATCCGGTGGGCGCTGCGCTGCACCACCCCGATGGCATCCGACACCATCCTGGGCTCGGGATGGGCCGGGCGTGGTTACAGCGCCGCGCTGTTCGAGCCCGACCAGCGCGGCGCTGGATACGTCCTGGCCGAAGGTGGCACGCCTACCCAGACACGGGCGGCGTTCATCGACCCCGAGCGCGGCGAGCTCCAGCAGCTCGCCGACCGCGCCCACTCCCTGCGTGAAGAGGCCGGGACCCTGCCCAAAACCGCCGACCGGCCCGAGGTGCGGCTGCTCAGCGCGCTACTGGAAGCCATGGGCGACACCCCCAAGGGTGCCCACACTGCCGACCTGCTGCCCGCCCTGGCCAAGGTCTCCAGCGAGTACGCCGACTGGGACGCAGGCCGGCTGTCGACCACGCTGCGGCCACTGGGAGTCACCCCGGTCCAGCTCGACATCGACGGCCGCAACCGCAACGGCTACCGCCGCTCAGACATCCAGGCCGCCCTGGAACGGGCCTGACACGGCGTCTACGCCGCCCTCTGGCGACCCCCTAGAACTAGACATTTCGGGCCTAGGTTCTAGGGGGTGCGCCTAGCCCTGTAGACCCATCATGACCTGCTGATTAGGACCCATAGGCGTCCTAGAGGAGCCCCCAGACACCCCCGCGAGACCGCCCCGGGTGCACCGGGGCGAGGAGGAACGCATGCACCCCATGCCCGAGATCACCGCGATCCACATCCTGGCCGCCCTGAGCGAGACCGCACCACCCGATGTGGTGATCGCGCTCAGTGACGACGAGCGGGTGCTCGTCGGCTCAGCCGCGGACATGCGCCACCCCTGGCGCGGCCACTGGCAGGCCACGCTCGTGGCCACCCGGACCGAGATCGCCGCCGCGCTGAGCCCCCAGCAGCGCCGCGACCTGGACGCCATCGACGCACTGGCCGACACCCTGACCACCCACGCCGCGACCCTGCTGAGCGCACCGGCCGCGGCCGCCGCCTGAAATCCGGCCGGTGCCTCTGCCACCCGCACCCGAGGTAGGTGGTGGGGGGACCACCCGGCCCGCGAACACCCCGGCGTAGCCGCCACGCACACCGCCGGGGCCTACTCCCACAAAGGAGCACATCCCGATGCCCGACGATCCACGGTTCACGTTCGGACTCATCCACGACGTCTTCCAGACCTTGGAGAAACACGGCTACCAACTCCCCGAAAGCGACCGCGCCCGCGGAGAAGCCGTGCTGGCCCTGGCCAACCTATGCCGCACCTACGAAGATCACCCGACCCAGTCCGGGGGTGAGGCGTGAGCCCCGCACGGTTCCTCGACCCCACCGGCCAGCGCTACGGCATCCCCACCTACCCCTGGGGATGGGCCTTCACCTTCGATGCGGACCTGGCCACCCGAACCCAGCTTGCCGCGCTCGGGTTGCGCCCCAATGGCCAGGAAGCGGCCGCGCAACTGATGTGGCGCTCCCGCCGGGCCGGCCACAGCGGAGTGCGCACCGCGCTGCTGTACCGGATCAGCCGGGCCAAGCCCAAGCGGCCAATGACCCCCGGGCGTGAGCGCGCGGTGGCGTTGGCGCTGCGAGCACGGCGCACCTGCCCCACCTGTGGGCTGGTGTTCAACTACTGCATCCCTACCTCGCTGGGGCAGTGCCCCAACTGCGCCTACGGGCTCACCCCCGAAACCTGGGAACTGGAGGTGGCCGCGTGAGCATGGCCCGCTACCCGTTGCCGGTCAAGGTGCGCCTGGAAGGCTTTCCCGCCGACATTGCCGCGCTCGCCGACGTCCTCAACCAGGTGGAAGCCATCACCGTTCTGGACTGCTCCCAGCCGTATGCCAACCGCCGGGGCAACCCGGAGCGGGTCCGTCTCTACATGGAGGTCATCACCCACGCTGCCGGGCCGTCCACCGGCGGGCCTGGCCCCTCGAACGGGCTCCCACCCACGGGCGCCTAGCTCGTGCACGCATGGCGCGGCCCCGGCGTAGCCGCCAAGCACACCGCCGGGGCCTACTCCCACAAAGGAGCACTTCCATCATGACACTCGCGGCCGTGCCCGACCCACCCAACAACGCCCTCGACCACGACGCGGGCGTGAGCACCGATGTGTTGAGCACAGCGTTGACCTTGGCCAGTTCGGGGGTGCCCGTGCTGCCGCTGCGAGCGGGCAAGACCCCGCTCGGGAACTGCCCGACCTGCAAGGAGACCGCGTGCGGGGGGCGCCCCCACATGAAGAGCGCGGGCACCTGCCAATGTCCCGCACCCTGCCACGGGTGGGCCGCTGCGACCACCAACCCCACCGTGATCACCTCCCCCGCCTGGGCTGCGGCGTGGCACCAGGCGGTGGCCGTGGCCTACCACCCCGGCGGGGCTGCCCTGACTGTCGTGGACCTCGACAATACCGACGCCATCGCCTGGGCGCAGGGCGTCCTGCCTCCAACCCAGACGGTGGCGACCACCCGTGGACAGCACTGGATCTACCGCGGCGCCATGCGTTCAGCCAACGCGGTCCGGCCCGGTGTGGACATCAAGTCGCGCATGTCCTATGTCCGCTGGCGCGGACACGGCACCGGAACCCCGGTAGACCTGCCGCACACCGTCCGGGAGTTGGCGGGGGGAGAAGAAGCCACCTCGCTGGGGCGTAGCGCCGGGGTGGTTTCTTTGGACGAGCCCCACCGCACCTGGGACCGGACGGTGGCCACCGGCTGCCGCCACACCGACCGCTACGTACGCACGGGGCTCGACCGGGGACTGGCCATGGTGCGTGAGCGCACCCACCACGGCGCCGCATCACAGGCATTCGGGGTCGCCCGGTTCCTCGCAGGCCTGCACGTCCGCTGCCCCGGGCCCTGTGGCCTGGACCGCGTCGGCGCCGAGATCGTCACGGCCGCCGTCTCGGTCGGCGTCCCCGAGGCATACGCCCGCCGCGCCGTCACCAATGGCCTGCACACCGGAGGGAAGCCCACCGCATGACCCTCGAATCCGACGAGGTTCCGGCGCCGTCGAACCCGATGGCTGTTGCGCGGCACCTCGCCCCCGACTGGAAGGACGAGCACGGGCGCCTGCTGCGCCGCCGCTGGCGGGGATCGTGGATGTACTGGGACCGCACCTGCTGGCGCGAGATGGACGAACAGCAGGTCCGCGCAGAGCTGTACTGCAGGCTGGAGCACGCCACCTACACCGGAGTGAACCCTAAGGGCGAACCCGAAGTGCGCGAGTGGGCGCCGACGCGGACGAAGCTGGCCAACTTGCTCGATGCTCTGGGAGCGCTGATGCTGGTGCCGACCGAAGTTGACCCTCCTGCCTGGCTCGACACCCCGGACGGCGAGCAGGAGTGGAGCCCGATCGTGGCCTGCCAGAACGGGCTGCTGCGCATCCGGGACCGGGCCCTGCTGCCCCTGGACCCGGGATTCTTCAACCTTGTCTCCGTGCCCTACAGCTACGACCCGCACGCCAGCGCCCCCACCTGGGAACGCTTCCTGCACCAACTGTGGCCCGAAGACCCGGAGTCCATCGCCGCGCTGCAGGAGTGGTTCGGCTACGTGCTCTCGGGACGCACGGATCAGCAGAAGATCCTCCTCGCCGTGGGACCTACGCGCTCAGGCAAGGGCACACTGGCGCGGGTGCTGGCCGATCTGGTGGGCCGCAGCAACATGGCCGGGCCCACTCTCGCCGGACTCGCCACCAACTTCGGGCTCTCAACGCTGGTCGGCAAGCCCCTCGCGGTCATCTCCGACGCACGCCTGTCGGGAAGGGACAACAGCCAGGTCGTGGAACGGCTGCTGACCATTAGCGGTGAGGACACCATCGACATCGACCGCAAGTACCGCCAGCCCTGGACAGGGAAGCTCTCGACCCGACTGATGGTGCTGTCCAACGAGCTGCCCAACTTCGGTGATTCCTCCGGGGTCATCGCCCGCCGGTTCATCGTGCTCACCATGACCACCTCGTGGCTGGGTAAGGAGGACACCGCCCTCACAGGCAAGCTGGCTGCGGAGATGCCCGGCATCCTCAACTGGGCCCTCGATGGTCTGGCGAGACTGGAGCAGACCGGCCGGATAACCCAGCCGGAATCCTCCCGTGAGGCAGTCACCACCATGCAGGACACCGCCAGCCCGGTCTCGGCGTTCGTGCGCGAGTGCTGCCAGACCGGGCCCAACTGCCAGGCATCCGTGGACGAGGTGTGGAACGCATGGCGGCAGTGGGCCGAAGACTCCGGAATCCCGACCGGCACCAAACAAATGCTGGGGCGCAACCTTCAGTCCGTGTTGCCGCAGTTGCGGCGCGGCAAGCCACGCGCCGACGACGGGCAACGCGTCGTGGTCTACATCGGGATCACGCTCGCAAAAGTGGCCCCACAATCGTCTGGGTCGCGGACCATCGAGGACCACCCTCGATGACCAGGCATTTTCTCACGGCCAGTCCTAGCCCATCGAGGACCACCCTTGGTCCTCGATGGTCCGCGATGACCCTCACATCACCCTCACAAACCCGCAGGTCACAGACGTGGTCCTCGATGGTCCGCGACCCACAGCAATGTGACACCAACAACACGCCGCCCGCATCCTCAACCAGAAAGAAGGGAGGACGTGCCCCCTCACCGACCTACCTCACCCACCCACCCACACATCAGCGTCCCGGCGTAGCCGCCAAGCACACCGCCGGGACCCCAACTCCCGCAAAGGAGCACCATCATCATGACGGTTCAGGATCTGCCTAAGCGGCTGTTCACCCTCACCGAGGCCGCGCACGTGCTGTCAATGGGACGGACCCGCCTGTTCGCCGAGATCCGCACCGGACGCCTCGCCACCGTCGGTACCGGCAAGAACCGGCGCGTGACCGCAGACGCCATCGACGCCTATATCAACCTGCTCAAGACCGAAGTCGACGCCGCCTGACACCTCGCATGGCCGCTCCCGCTGGGAGCGGCCATCTGACTTTCCGATCCAGAACAGGAGTACTAGGAAGCATGGGGAGCAAGGAACCCAAACCGAGGAAACCCAGGGGCCATGCTGGGCAGGGCACGGTCTACTGGGATGAGGCGAAGGGGTGCTACCGGGGTGAGATCTCCCTTGGGACCACCCCGTCAGGCAAACGGCGCCGACCCGTGGCCTACGGCCGCACCAAGGACGAAGTTCTTGACGCTCTACGAGATCTGCGCGAAGAACACGAGACCGGAATCAGGCCGTCCCCCGGTTACACGGTTGCCGACACTGTGAACGACTGGCTCAAGCGCGGCCTCAAGGCGCGCAGCACGGCCACAGTCACCAAGTACCACTCGCTGGCCGCGAACAATGTCATTCCTCAACTGGGCAAAGCCAAGCTTCGGGAGCTGACCGCCGACGACGTGGACGACTGGTTGGACGAACGGGCCGAACACCTGGCAACGGCATCCCTTAAGCAGTGCCTGGACCTGCTACGCCGGTCGATCACCCACGCTCAGCGGCGCAACAAGGTCCTGCGCAATGTCGCTGAGCTGGTGAAGGAGGTTCCGGAAGGCCGTGCCGGACGCCCCAGCAAGGCTCTGAACCTGGAACAGGCCAGGGCGATCCTGTCGACCGCCCAGGGGCGCCGCCTGCACGCCTACCTCGTGTTGTCCTTGCTGACCGGCGTGCGCACCGAGGAAGCCCGCGAACTCACCTGGTCACACGTCCACCTCGACCCGCCCGCAGGCCCACCGCACGTGGCGGTCTGGCACTCCGTCCGCAAGGGAGGGGACACCAAGACGAAGAAGAGCCGCCGCACGCTTGCTCTCCCGCCGCGCGTGGTGGCCGCGCTCAGGGCCCATCGGGAAGCGCAGGAGGCCGAACAGGAGGCCGCCGGCAAGCGCTGGCCTGACACCGATCTCGTGTTCCGAACCCGGACCGGGGAGAAGCTGGACGTGAACAACGTGCGGCGCGACTTCCAGGCCATCGTGCGAGCCGCCGGGGTCGAAGGGTCGTGGACACCCCGGGAGCTGCGCCACAGCTTCGTGTCGCTCATGTCCGCCAACGGCGCGCACCTAGAAGACATCGCGCGGTTGGTCGGCCACAGCAGCACCAACACGACCGAACTCGTCTACCGCAAAGAGCTGCACCCGGTGATCATGGAGGGGGTCGACATCATGGGCGACCTGTTCGCCGAGTAGGCGACTGGCCACCTTTTTGGCCACCAACGCGAAACGCCACCCCGTCATGGGGTGGCGTTTCGCCTGAGCCGCCTGCCGGAATCGAACCGGCGACCTATTCATTACGAGTGAATCGCTCTACCGACTGAGCTAAGGCGGCATGGCTTCCGCTCGCTGGCGGAACCGGGGTCTAGTCTAGCGTGCTTCACGGTCTGGCCAGTACATGATTTCTCGTTCGGCTGTCCGGACCCGGCGCGTCAGCACACGGTGCCGTCCTCGACAACCTCCGTCTCCAGCAGGTACGCGTCCACCGCCGCGTCAACGCACTCGTTGCCCCTCTGGTAGCCGGTGTGCCCGTCGCCGTCGCGGGTGAGCAGCACGCCGGAGTCGAGCCGCGCCGCCAGCTCCTCCGACCACTCGTACGGGGTCGCCGAGTCGCGTGTGGTGCCGACCACCAGCACCGGATCGGCCCCCTCCCCGGTCAGCTCGGCGGGCTCCGCGACGGCCTCCTCGGGCCAATACGCGCAGGGAAGGGCGCCCCAGGCGAACGAGGCCCCGAAGAGTGGGGACTCCTCGGCGGCCTCGGCGGAAGCCTCCTCGTAGCTCTCGATGTCGCGCGGGCTGGCGTAGTCGGAGCAGTTCACGGAAATGAGGGCGGCCGACATGTTCTCGTAGTTGCCGTCGGGGCGCCGGTCGTAGAGCCGGTCGCCGAGCTCCAGCAGCCCGGTACCGTCCCCGTCGAACGCGTCGGCCAGAGCGGTCCGGAGCCGGGGCCAGAGGTCCTCCTGGTACATCGCGGCGGTCACGCCCAGCTCCGCGCGGGCCCGGTTCACTTCGCGCCCGTCGTCCAGCGTGCTGTCCAGGGGATCGCGCGCGGCGTCGGCGAGAAGGTCGGCGAGCTCGGCCACCCCGTCGTCCACGTCGTCGCCGGGCTCGCCGAGGGGGCAGTTCTCCTCCCCCAGGCAGTCGGCCATGAAGGCGCGCAGCGCGGTCTCGAAGCCGCCGGCCTGCTGCACGCTCATCTCCAACGGGTCCGTCTCGGGCGGGACGGCGCCGTCGAGCACCAGCGCCCGCACCCGATCGGGGAACTGGTCGGCGTAATGGGCCCCGATGGCGGTTCCGTAGGACTTACCGAGGTAGCTCAGGCCGTCGTCGCCGAGGACACCGCGGAGCACGTCCATGTCGCGAGCGACGTTCGCGGTCTCCAGGTGCATCATCAGCTCGCCGGAGTTCCGCTCGCAGGCCTCGACGAACTCCTGGTTGAGCTCCTCCAGCTCCTCCAGCCCGGAGTCGGTCACCTCGGTCATGTCGGCGTCCCCGTCCTCGGTGTCGACCTCGGCGCCGAAGAAGTCGTCGAGCCCGTCCTCGTCCAGGCACTCGACCGGCGCGCTCCGCCCGACACCGCGCGGGTCGAACCCGACCATGTCGAACCGCTCGCGCACCTCCTCACTGACGATCTGATCGGCGGCGCCCACGTAGTCGACCCCGGACCCGCCCGGCCCGCCGGGATTGACCACGAGCGACCCCACCGCGTCTTCCGCGGCGGCCGGCAGCCGCCGCACGGCGATGTCCAGACGCTCCCCGTCGGGCTCCGCGTAGTCGAGCGGGACCTGGTACGTGGCGCACTCGAAACCCTCGCCACACTCCTGCCAGGTAACCTCCTGCTGGTAGAACTCCCGCAGCGCGTCTTCACCAGCGGTGTCGCCGCCGGCCCTGTCCACGCTGGTGCACCCGGCCACCGCGAGCAACGCCAGCGCGGCTCCGGTGCTCAGCCATGCGGTTCTACTCACTGGGATCCGTTCTCGTCCGCGGCCGCGCCCGAGCGGCACGCAGCCTCATTCTGCTGGCGAGGGGCGGTCGCCGCTCCGGACCACGCCCACAGGGCCACCCTACGAGGACGGGCGCGATCGGACGACGGCTCCCACCCTTGAAGCTCCCGATCGCCAGCACGCGCCCATGGGCATCGAGGGTGCCGCGCCGGAGAAGGGGCGATCATCCGTGTCGCGCCCTCGGGGAACCGCCGTTCCATGGGGCTTCTCGGCTCCAGCGCCCCGCGCGCTGACAGCGGTGATGCGCTGGCCCGGAGGCGCGGGTTGCCGTAGACGGCGCCTCAACCCAGGTACAGGGCGGACGTCATGGCTTCGAGAGCGATCTGGGGATGCACGTTGGCGGCGATGCGCTCGCGGCACTCCATGATGGCGTCGATGCGACGCAGCGTGGACTCGGGGGGACCCGCGCGGGCGACCCGCCGCAGGTCGTCCTGCTGCTCCGCGGTGGCCAGCTCCACGTCGGCGCCCATCTGAACGGCGAGCACGTCGCGGTAGAACGCGGCGAGGTCCAGCAGCGCGACATCGTAGGTGTCGCGCTTGATCCGGGTGGCGCGGCGCTTCTGGCTCTGCTCCAGGTCCTTCAGGGCCCCCGCGGCGCCTCGGACGGCCTTGGCCACGCCCTTACCGGTGCCTCCCTCGCCGAACGCGGCCTTGAGGTCGTCGCGCTCCTGTTCGTCGAGCGTGCTCGTGGTGAGCTTGGCCTCGGCCTCGGCGAGCTCGTACAGCCGGGCGGCGGCCGAGACGCAGGCGCCGAGACTGTCGAGGCGCGCCGGGATCGACAGCACCTCCGCGCGCCGCTCGCGGGTCTCGGGATCGGTGGCGAGCTGCCGCGCCCGCGCGAGCTGGCCGGCCGACGCGCGCGCCGCCTCGGCCGCGACCTCGGAGGAGACGCCGTCGCGGCGCTCCAGCGCCTCGGCGATCGCCCGGGTCGTCGGGGTGCGCAGGGTGACCTGGCGGCATCGGGACCGGATGGTGACGAGCATGTCCTCGGCCGTGGGGGTGCACAGCAGCCACACCGTGCGGGGGGAGGGCTCCTCGACCGCCTTCAGCAGCGCGTTCGACGCACCTTCCGTCGCGCGGTCGGCGTCCTCGAACAGCACGACACGGAATCGTCCTCCGGTGGGGCGGGAGGCGGCCTGCAGCACCAGCTCGCGGGTGCGATCGATGCCGAAGCTGAGTCCACTGGGCCGGACGAACAGGACGTCGGCGTGCGTACCGCTGAGCACCTGGTGGCAGGAGTCGCAGTGCCCGCAGCCACCGTCAGGGCACTGCAACGCGGCGGCGAACGCGCGCGCGGCCTCCGACCGGCCGGAGCCCGGTGGTCCGGTGAACAGCCACGAGTGCGTCATCCCCTCCCCCGTGCCGCCCGCCAACCACGCGTTCGCCGCACGCGCGGCCGAACGCAGTTGGCCGATCACCGTGTCCTGGCCCACCAGGTCGTCGAAGACGCTCATCGCTGTTCAGCATAGAACCCAGCGGGGACACCCGGCGCGCCCGCGGCGCCGCACCAGTAGGCCCTCGGGCCCAACACTATGGGGCGGAATTTGGTTCCTTTTTGGGTCTTTTCGCCGCGCAGCAGTCCCGATAAGTTGCTTGGGGGTTTTCGCGCTCTCACAACACGAACGGGTGCACCACTTTGCTGCGGCGGATCCACGTTCCCGACCGGGGAGCCTCTTTCACGGAGTATGCCGCCGTACTCCTGCTGGTCGCGGCGATACTCATCGGGGTAAGCACCACCGGCCTGCACACTCGCGTCGCCGGAACCATCTCGTACGCCCTCGACTGCGTCGCCGGAAAAGCGGACAACTGCGGTGGGCCCCGCGTGACCGACCAGGCAGGAAAGCCCTCCCCTGGCAGCGATCCGGAGACGGGATCCACCCCCTCCGCCCCCACCACCTCCGGCGATCCGCCCACACAGTACTTCGACGTGGACAACGACGGCCCGCGCCGGAGCTACGAGTGCGGGGCCTGGCAGCGTGTGTGCGACTGGGGCCAGGGCGCGGCCTCGGAGGCCAACGACATCGTCGTCGACACCTGGGACGGAATACAGGGAACCGCGTGCCTGGTGCACATCTGCAACAACGAAGAGTTCCGGGGCACCTGGGGCGGCGTCCGCGATTCCTTCGTCACCACCGTCACCGACCCGTGGGGCGCGGCCCAGGACGCCTATGAGTCATGGGCCGACGGCCCCATCGAGGACCACAACAACGCCTACGACGACCGGTCCACCGCCCGCACCGTGGTCCTGGGCGCCGCTTCCATCTTTGGCCTGGGCCTGACCCGGTTCCTACCCACCAAACCCAAGAGCGGTACAGGACAAACCCACCTGAACGGGACTCGAACCGCCGCCAACAACGGTAATCTCCGCGCTGCGGAGCGTCACGCGGATCGGGCGGAGGAGGCCGCGCAGGATTCCGAGAGAGCCGCCGAAGCCAATCCCGACGACTACGATCTTCAGGAGCAGGCGGAACAGGACCGCAGGGCCGCCGACGATGCCGCTGCCCTCATCCCCGTCGCGCGCGCACGTGAGCTGCTGATCTCCACGCCCAACGGGCGCCGGATCAACCGCGAACTGAACGAACTGGGGGTCGAGATCGAGTTCGTCGACGACGCGGGCGGCGCTGACGGCTTCTACCGCTCCAGCGACAACACGATCAGGATCAACTCCGAGTTCGCCGACACACCGTGGCCGGCGGTCGTCATCGCCCACGAAGCGCACCACGCCACCAACCACTCCTCGCTGCCGACCGTCCACGAGGCGTCCAGGGAGGAGTTCACGACAGCCTGGTTGCGCGACGAAGCCGAAGCGCAGGCGGCCGGCTACGCGTTCGCCGACGAACTTCGCGCGCAAGGACGCAGGATTCCGGAAACCCCCCAGGAGAGCATGTACGTGTCGCTGTACGAGGAGGCCCTGGAGCGGAGCCGGGACGACGGCCTCAGCAACGAACAAGCCAGGGCCCGCGCCGAGGAGGAGGCCGTGGACGGCATGGCCGAGTACATCGGTGATGCTCCCGTGCCCGGCGGGGGAACCTACCGTGACCAGTTCGAGGAATCATGGGACCTGGCCAGAGGAGACTAGGCCGCCGTGCGCGGTACCCAATGGCCTCGTCACCACCACGTGACTCGCGCCGAGAGGTACCGATGTCATCGACAGTCGACGACCGGTCGACGCGGACCACCATCCCGAAGCAAGCGACCCGCATCATCGCGGTGGCGGCGTGTACCCTCGTCGTACTCACCACCGGATCATGTTCGGCGTCGAGCGACGAGGAGCGAGCCCCGCAGGAGGACGTCGTGGCGCCGAGCAACGATCCCAGTGACGCCCCCCAGGTCCCCGAGTCCGCGAAGTACCAGCGCGAGCGCCAGGACCTGGTGGACGAGCTCTGGAGCGAGGGAAAAACCACGATCGCGCGGGAGATCGCCGATGGCGCGACGACCTACGCCAAGGAGGAGGCCAACAGTTTCGTTCCCGACGGCTGGACGCTCCTCAACATCCGCTACAGGGAACACCACCCGGCATTCCACTACGTCGCCACCGACTCCGACGAAACGACCATCTCCCTCACCGGCAACCCCGACGCTTACGACATCTTCGTGGAGTCAGCGGGAATCGAGGTCGACTCCGAGGAGTCCGCGATCGCGGCGGTCACGTTCTACGTCCTCACGACCCGCGACGCCGGCACATTCCGGGCCGTCGTGAAGGACTCCGACGACCTCACCCTGGACCACGCGCCGCTGCCCGACGTCAAGGAGGAGGTCCGCAAGGCCCGGGAGGGCGCGCGCGACGTCATCGCCGAACCCGCGGCGGAACAGGACGACGACGGCGGATACCGCGTCACCGTGTACTACCAGGAGAGCGACACCCTCCGGAGCTGGACCGGCACGGTCTCGGCCAACGGAGCGCTCGACGGGGACAGCGAGACCCACACCACGGGCCTTCCCGTGATGTTCGTCGAGTAGACCGACACAGGACCCCACCATGACCTCCCGAGTCCCCCGCCCCCTCACCGTCGCGCGCGGCATGCTCTGGGGCATGGCCGTCCTCCTGCTGATGGGAGCGCTGGCAAGCATCCTCTATATCGGCGGCGCTTTCGGCGCGGGCTCGGCCAGCCTCCAGGCGCTGCTCGCCCTGGCCTGCGGGGCCTACGCCGCTCTCCTCCCGCGCGCCGGCCGTGTCGTTCTCGGCATCGCGGTCACCGCTCTGGTGGGGCTCGTGTTCTACCAGATGAACCGGGTCATCGCGGGCGATCCCTTCGGCGTGCTCGGCCTCGCCTACGGCCTGACGGTGCTCATCCTGCTCCTGCTTCCGTCAAGCAGGGCCTTCATCCGGCGTTGAACGCGCCAGGTTGTCCGGCTCCAGCCGCCGTACACACGCGCGTGCGGACCGGGGCACTCTCCCGGGCCGCACACCCGTGACGTTCGGGACCGCCCGAGGCGCGGGCGCTCCTTGCCCGGCCCTGGCAGCCAAGCACTCCGAGGAACTGGCCCTAGTCAGTCTTGATGGTGGGCATCATGCCGGTGATCGCCTCGGCGTCCTGCGGGACGGGGTCGGGAAGCAGCGGCCGCACGCGGCGCTGGATCTCCCGGGTGACCTCTTCCTGGGACATCCGGGCGTCAACGATCAGGTACCGGCCGGGGTCGCGCTCGGCGAGATCGCGGAAGCCCTTGCGGACGCGCGTGTGGAACTCCTGGGGCTCCGACTCCATGCGGTCGGTGCTCCCGCCAACCCGCGCGAGCCCGTCCTCGACCGGTAGGTCCAGCAGCACGGTGAGGTGCGGGATCAGGTCCTCGGTAGCCCACGCGTTGATCATCTCCACCCCGGCGCTGTCGAGGTCCCGACCGGCGCCCTGGTAGGCGATGGTGGAGTCGACATAGCGGTCGCTGATGACGATGGCCCCGCGCCGCAGCGCCGGGAGGATGACCTCTTCGATGTGGTTCGCGCGGTCCGCGATGTACAGCAGCGCCTCGGTGCGCGCGGAGATGGTCATGTCGTCCTTGTCGAGCAGCAGCGCCCGCAACCGCATGCCCAGTTTCGTGGCGCCCGGCTCGCGCGTGGTGACGACCTCGAACCCCTCTTCGCGCAGCCACACCGTCAACTGCCCGACCTGTGTGGACTTCCCGGCGCCCTCGCCGCCTTCGAGGACGACGAAGGTCCCGGGCAGCTTCTCGGCCTCCTTGGCCGGTGTGGCCGGGACCCCGCGCAGCGCCGCGATCAGCTCGGTCCGGAACGAAACCTCGGCGCGCTCGCTCACCTGCCGGTAGGCGAGCACGGCCAGCACGACGCCCAGCAGGCCGGTGCCCATCAGCACCGCTCCCGAACCCAGGAAGTCGTAGGAGAGGTCGCGGACCGCGAGCGGGTAGTCGCCGATCACCCCGGCGAGCAGCGGCGCCAGCGCCGCGAACAGCAGCAGCAGCGTCCACGAGGCCGCGTGCAGGTAGACGAACGTGCGGTCCCGGACGTCCTCCTCGAGCTCCTGGCCGAGCAGGGAGAGGCCCACCGCCCACGCGATGCCCGCGCCCGTGCCGACGATCACCGCGAGAACGGCGGCCAGGACAAGGTTCGGGATGAGGCCGGCGAGGAACAGCGCGATACCGGACACCCCGAGGCACAGGCCGAAGAGGCGGCGGCGGCTGAGGCCGCGTAGTACGCGCGGTCCGAAGTAGACCCCCAGCGCCATTCCGATGGAGAACGCGGCGACCAGCACGCCGAATACGGCGTTGCCGGCGCCCAACCGGTCGGCGAACACCCGGCCGGTGCCCAGGAGCACGCCGGCGAGCGCGAACGAGCCGAGCATGCCCAGCACCAGTCCGCGCACCACCGGCGTGGTTCCGGCGAACCGCATCCCCTTCCAGAGGGTGCGCAGGACGAAGCTGTCGGGGGTGCTGGGGCTGGTCGGCCGCTGGACCGGCTGCGCGACGGGCACCTCGCGGGTCTGCGGCATCGGAGCGGTGAGCTCGTTGCTGTCCACCTCGCCGGCCGGCTGGGGCTCCGGGTGTGCCGGTTCTGGTGCGGCCGGCTTCACCGCCGGCAGCATCCAGGTGACCACGGCGGCAGCGAGGAACGCGGCGCCGTTGGCGTACAGCGCGATACCGGCCTGTGGCGCGCCCATCGCCGGGACCAGGGTGGCGAGCAGCGTGGTCAGAGCGGCCAGGACGGTGAAGACCACCGCCGCGACCGGGGCGGTCGCGAATCCGGTGAGCATGTTGACCTGGTGGGCCTGGTCCATCCGCTTCGTGGGGACCAGGTCCGGAACGCTGGCGTCCTTGGCGGCCTCTCGGAACGGGACAACGCACGCCACCAGGAAGGCGGCGATGAGCAGCCAGTCGATCCGGCTGACGATGGGGACCGAGATGTAGAGGAGGGCGCGCAGCACGTCGCCGATGGCCATCGTCAGGCGGTTGTCGACCCGGTTGGTCAGCGCGCCGGTGAACGGGCCGACGGCGAGCGGCGGCACGAGCCTGAGCGCGACGACACCGCTGATCACGGAGGCCTGGATGATCGCGCTGCTTTCCGCCGTCAGGACCGCGGCCAGGGAGATCAGCGCGAACAGCGCGAGCCAGTCACCGAGGCTGGAGAGCAACAGCGAGATCCACAGCCGTCGGAACGGTTTGATCGCAAGGACGTTGCGCGCCTCACCGGGCGCTCCTAGGGATGCAGATCTGCTCATAGCGATAAAGAGTATCGACGCTTCCGTCTCGAGGGGCACTGAATGCGATTCGACGACGCAGCGGACACATCAGCGCTCTCGTGCGTCACGGCCAGCCTAGTACGGACTGTGGCACCGGGCACGAGCTGCCGAATGCTCGTCGTCGACCTGCACAAATAGCACGAATGCCGCGAACGCGCTTTTTGGTGCGTTCGCGGCACTGTACTGCCCGCAGCGTGTCCGCGCTACCCCCGCTGCGCACGCACCAGGCGCCAGTGCGCGGCTCAGGCGCCCTCGGTGCCGCCGCTCTTCGAGCCCTTCTTGGCACCGCCGGACGTGCTGGCCCCGGACCCGCTCTTGGCGGTGCTTTTCGCGCCGTTCTTACTGGTCTTGGCGGTGCTCTTGGTCGAGGCGGCGCCACCGCTCCCGCTCTTGGCGGTGCTCTTCTTGGCCGCCGGCTTCTTCTCCGGTGCCTTCGCGCGGCGCTCCGCCAGCAACTCGGCCGCCCGCTCGTCGGTGATGGACTCGACATCGTCCCCCCGGCGCAGGGAGGCGTTGACGGAGCCGTCGGTGACGTACGGGCCGAACCTGCCGTCCTTGATCACCATCGGCTTCTCGCTGACGGGATCGGTACCGAGCTCACGCAGCGGCGCTGCGGCGGCACGGCGGCCGCGCTGCTTCGGCTTGGCGAAGATCTCCTTGGCCTCGTCAATCGTGACGCTGAAGATCTGCTCCTCACTCTCCAGCGAACGGCTGTCGGATCCCTTGCGCAGGTATGGGCCGAACCGGCCGTTCTGCGCCGTGACCTCCTCACCGTCGATCTCTCCCACCACGCGCGGCAGGGACAGCAGCCGCAGTGCGTCGTCGAGGGTGATCTCGTCGACCGACATCGACTTCAGCAGCGACGCCGTACGCGGCTTCGGCGCGGACTTGCTCTTGGCCTTCGACTTGGGCTTGGTGTTCGCATCAGCCGCGCCGTTCTCGGGCTCCTCCAGGACCTCGGTGACGTACGGGCCGAAGCGACCGACCTTGACGAGGACGGTGCGCCCGGTCTCGGGGTCGGCCCCCAGCTCCCGCTCACCGCTGGGCTGCGCGAAGATCTCCTCGGCCTTCTCCTTGGTGAGCTCGTCGGGGGCCAGGTCCTCGGGAATGTTCACCCGCTCGCCATCGCGCTCCATGTAGGGGCCGTAGCGGCCCACCCGCATGACGATGTCGGTACCGGGCAGCGGGAAGGAACTGACCTCCTTCGGGTCGATCTCGCCGAGGTTGTCGCCCACCAGGTCGCGCAGCCCGGTTTCGTCGTCGCCGCCGAAGTAGAACCGGCGCAGCCACGGCAGGCTCTCGTTCTCGCCGCGCGCGATGCCGTCGAGGACGTCCTCCATGCGGGCGGTGAAGTCGTAGTCGACCAGGTTCGAGAAGTGCCGCTCCAGGAGCTGCACCACCGCGAACGCCAGGAAGGACGGCACCAGCGCCGAGCCCTTCTTGAACACGTACCCGCGGTCCAGGATGGTCCCGATGATCGACGCGTAGGTCGACGGGCGGCCGATCTCGCGGTCCTCGAGCTCCTTGACCAGAGTCGCCTCGGTGTAGCGCGCGGGCGGACGGGTGGTGTGCCCCTCGGGATCGAGACTCTCGGCCTTGAGCGGGTCGTCCTCGGCGACCGGCGGCAGCCGGCGCTCGCGGTCGTCGAGCTCGGCCTCGGGGTCGTCGGCCCCCTCGACGTAGGCCTTGAGGAACCCGTGGAAGGTGATGACCTTCCCGGTGGCGGTGAACTCGGCCAGCTCACCCGCGCTGGACGTGCCGGCGACCTTTACCGTGACGGACTCGCCCACGGCGTCCTTCATCTGGGAGGCGACAGTGCGCTTCCAGATCAGCTCGTACAGTCGGAACTCCGGACCGGTCAGCCCGGTCTCGGCGGGTGTCCGGAACGAGTCGCCCGCCGGGCGGACGGCCTCGTGCGCCTCCTGGGCGTTCTTGACCTTGCTGGAGTAGACGCGCGGCTTCGACGGCAGGTAGTCGGCCCCGTAGAGCCGGGTGGCCTGGTCGCGGGCGGCCGCGATCGCGCTGTCCGACAGGGTGATGCTGTCGGTGCGCATGTAGGTGATGTAGCCGTTCTCGTAGAGCCGCTGGGCAACCTGCATCGTCTGCTTCGCGGAGAGCCCGAGCTTGCGCGAGGCCTCCTGCTGCAGCGTGGTGGTGCGGAACGGGGCGTAGGGAGAGCGCTTATAGGGCTTGCGCTCCACCGAGCGGACCGCGTAGTCGGCTCCGGCGAGGCGGCCGGCCAGGGCACGCGCGGTCTCCTCCTCCAGATGCAGCACTCCAGAGCTGGAGCGGAGCACACCGTCGGAGGTGAAGTCGCGGCCCACCGCCACCCGGTCGCCGTCGAGGGCGACCAGGTTGGCGACGAAGGTCGCGGGGTCCTCGGCCGTGCCGTGGCCGGAAGCGTCGAAGACGGCCTTGAGCCCCCAGTACTCGGCCGAGGTGAACGCGATCCGCTCGCGCTCGCGCTCCACCACCAGGCGCGTGGCAACGGACTGCACACGACCCGCCGACAGCTTCGGCATGACCTTCTTCCACAGCACCGGGGAGACCTCGTAGCCGTAGAGGCGGTCGAGGATCCGGCGGGTCTCCTGCGCGCTGACCAGGCGCAGGTTAAGGTCGCGGGTATTCTGGGCGGCGTGCTCGATCGCCTCGCGGGTGATCTCGTTGAAGACCATGCGCCGCACCGGGATCTTGGGCTTCAGCTCCTCGCGCAGATGCCAGGCGATCGCCTCACCTTCACGGTCCTCGTCCATGGCCAGGATGAGCTCGTCGGCCTCGGCCATAAGCTCTTTGAGCTTCTTGACGTGCTGCTTCTTGTCGGTGTTGACGACATAGAGCGGCTCGAAATCCCGCTCGACGTTCACTCCCAGCCGCGCCCACGGCTCGCCTTTGTAGCGCGCCGGGATCTCGGCGGCCTTGGTCGGCAGGTCGCGGATATGGCCAATGCTGGACTCCACGATGTACCCGCGGCCGAGGTAGCCAGCGATCGTCTTGACCTTGGCGGGCGACTCGACGATGACAAGCCGGTTGCCTCCGCCGGAACCTCCAGACCCGGTACCGGTGTCCTTCGAGCCGTTCTTGCCGGCGTTGCCCTTCGTGGGTGGCACGCTCTTCTTCCCCTAGGTCTAGCCTTGTGCTGTCTGTGCGATCCGGTCGGCCGGACCGCGAGCCATCGGATCCCCCAGCAACTGACGGTAACCGAACCCCGCGAGGTCCGCTTCCCAAGCCCGGGCGACCGCGTCGTTCAGCGGTCTCGCGGCAATGCCCTGGGTGCGCAGCAACGCGAATCCACTGACCAGTGTGCACGCACGCTATGGCGCGAACCCGGCCAGCAGACGCAGAATAAGCGCAATGCTTGAGTACGAGTACCGGGAACTCCGCTTCGCGCGCGGTACCTCACGAAGTGCCGCGCGCCAGGCCCTGGCCGAGCATGCTGAGTACGGGAGATGGGAACTCGCGCGAGTCCGCCTCTACCCCAACGGAAGTCGACGCATAACGCTCCGGCGAAAAATCATCCGGCAGACGCGCACAATGTGAGTTACGTCACTCCGTCGGCGTTCGCCGCGGATTCCGTGCGCCGCGGCGCTCCGGTTCCTGTCCGGATACGGCCACGATTGACACACCTGGCGACCAGGTACCGCTTTCCCTCACAATAAGCGGCGAGTCCCCCCGGACCTATTCCGAGAGAACTCGCCAGTCGGCGTGACGGTCGCGGTGCCCACCGTCCCACGCCAGTCCACCGCATCCCTTTCAGGGCGGGAGATGGCGGCACCGGACCGCACGCCGGTCGCGCGCCGCGCGCCGGTCGGCGCGCGGCGATCGCTCCTACTGGTCGACGCTGAGCCCGCCGGGCTCGGCGACCCGCCTCACCGGGTCGCGGTCGGCGTCCTCCGCCGGCAGGCCGGACAGCTTCTCCTGGACCTCCCCGGCACGCGCGATCAACCTAGGCATGTGCGTCCTTTGCGACTGAGTATGCGGACAGGATGAGTACGTGCGAGGGCTACGGACGCGCCCGCCCCTGGCTGGGGCGGCGGCATCCGCGGCCGGCGATCACCCGCCGGCGCATCTGGCGGATACGTCCCGGCGGGAACGAGGGCGCGCAACGGCCACGCCCGGATGCGGGCGTGGCCCACGCCCGCTCAGCCCCGCTCTGGATGAGCGGGGGCTGACGTGAGTCCCGCGGCCTGGCCACACCGCGGGACTCACGTCAGCCCCCGGTCCGCGAGGGACCGGGCGGCCGAAGGAGTGCTAGCCGCCGGCCGACAGGCGAGGGCCGACCGGAAGAGTGCCCCTGCCCGCGGCGGTCACGGGAACCGGGTTTCCGGCGTGCGCCGCCAAGCCGGCGCCGGTGGTGGCCGTGGTGGGCCGCCGACCAGCGTCGTTCAACGTCACGCGCGCTGTCCTGCATTTCCGTGCCATGGGCATGTCCTGGGTCTGGGGTACTGGGTGGTCTGCGCGCAGGCGCGGCGGGCGGGATCCCCGCTCGCGGTGGCGCTCGCACGCGATTCCGGCTGCTGTCCGGGTACCCGGACATCTGAGGCCACCGGGCGCGCATGCCGGAACATGAACGGACTAGTCAGGCGAGAACGAAGGATCGTCAGTCGTGTCGCGCACGGCCACGTAGGGATCATCCGGCAGCGCCACCCGGTGGGCGGCCGCCTGCACGGTGTCGCCGCGGGACATCAGGTATCCCGCGGCCGCCGCCGGACCCGGCAGCGAGGAGGACGACGAGGTGGTCGCGGGCGGGTCGGACCCTCCGGCCCCCTGATCGTGCACCTGCGGAGCGGACCTGGTCGTAGCGCCGGGCCCGGCCTCGCCGCGCCCACCGGAGTCGCGGGCCGCTGCCAGCACGGCGGTGCTGCGCGCGAGCTCCGCGTCCTCCGTTCCGTGCCGGGAGCCCGCCTCCTGGGAACGGTCGCCGGCCCCTTCGGGACCGCCGCCCTCCGCCGCACCAGTGCCGCCTTCGGTGCGGCTCCCGGCCTCGGTGCGCCCGCCCTCGAAAACGTGCGGTCCGGGCAGCGGACCGGCGCTTTCCCCACTATCCCCGCCGGCCTGCTCCTGCCCGCGGAGCGTTCCGACCAGTTCGCGCGGAGCGTCGGTGACGGGTTCGACGAGTCCAGTGCCGCGCTGCGCCGCATCGTCCCGCTGCCGGGTAGGGCGGCCGGGTTCCGCCGTCTCGGCGCCGGTCGTGGAAACAGTCTCGCCCGCGCCGTGCGCCACGTCATTGAGGGCGCGTTGGGTGCCCGTGCCGGTCTGCTGGATCGTCTCGCTGACCGGTGCGGCGGTGCGTTCGTCTCGGCTATCGGGGCCGGGAGTGCCAACGGCATCCCGGCCGATGTCCGCGACCGGCTCCGCGGCGCCCTCCTCGGCGGCCGCGCCCGGATCCGCCGCTTCCGTCGTCTCCGCAGCGCCGCCAGCGCTCTCGCCGTGGTCGGCGGCGCCGACCACCTCCGAGACACCGGAGATCGCGGGAAGGACACCCGGGGTGTCCTCCTCCGCCGCCGCCCCGGCGGCGCTCCCGAGCAGCCAACTACCCGCCATCAGCCCTGCCAGGACCAAGAGCCGACGCGGTGCCGGCCCCGTGGGAAGCCGAACCGCCCGAGCAGGCAGAGCCCGCCAGTGCCGGTTCCTGAGCACCACAGATCCCCTTCGGCTTGATGCGTGGGTGGCAGCGGCACCGCGGCCGCTCAATCAGAACGGAGAACCCCCGTAAACTGACAGTTATATTATCATCACCCTAAGCAACATAGGGGGTGCGGCGAAACTCTGCCGGAGCGGATTTTCCGGAGCGCGCTCAGGCCATGTCGAGGAACCGGTCCAGCACCCGCACGCCGAAACGCAGCCCATCGACCGGGACGCGCTCGTCGACACCGTGGAACATGCCGGCGAAGTTGAGATCCGGCGGCAGCTTGAGAGGGGCGAAGCCGAAGTTGCGGATCCCCAACTGCTGGAAGCTCTTCGCGTCGGTGCCGCCCGAGAGGCAATACGGCACCGCGTGCGCCCCCGGGTCCTCGGCGCGCAGCGAATCCGCCATGGCACCGACGATCCCGCCCGAGAAATCCGTCTCGACCGCGGGAAGGTGGCGGATGAACTCCCGGCTGACCTTGGGGCCGAGGAGGCGGTCGACCTCGGCGAAGAACTCGTCCTCCATGCCGGGCAGGAACCGGCCGTCGACCTGGGCCTCGGCGGCGCCGGGGATCACGTTGGCTTTGTAGCCGCCGCTCAGGGCGGTCGGGTTGACCGTGTTGTAGAGAGTGGCACCGATCATGCTGGCGATGGGGGCGAGCCGGGCGACGGTCGACTCGGCATCGTTCTCGTCGAACTCCACGCCGAACGCCTCGCAGACCTCCTCCAGGAACGTCCGGACCGTCTTCGTCAGCTGCACGGGGAACTCGTGCCGACCGAGGCGCGCGACCGCGTCGGCGAGCTCGGTCACAGCGTTGTCATCGTTGAGCATCGACCCGTGCCCCGCGGTTCCGCGTGCCCGCAGCCGCATCCACGCGATGCCCTTTTCCGCGGTCTCGATGAGGTAGAGGCGCCGGTTGTCGTTGACGGTGAAGCTGAACCCGCCCACCTCGCTGATCGCTTCGGTGCAGTCCGCGAACAGGTCGGGATGGTTGGACACCAGCCACTGCGCGCCCCAGGCGCCCCCCGCCTCCTCGTCGGCGACGAACGCGAGGACGATGTCCCGCGGCGGGATGCGCCCTTCGCGCAGGCGTTGCCGGAGCACCGCGAGCGTCATGGCGTCCATGTCCTTCATGTCGATGGCCCCGCGCCCCCACACGCATCCGTCGGCGACCTCCCCGGAGAAGGGGTGGCGCGTCCAGTCGGCGGCGTCGGCCGGAACGACGTCCAGGTGCCCATGGATCAACAAGGGCGGCCGGCCCGGGTCCGCGCCAGCGATCCGGGAGACGACACTGCTCCGCCCCGGATGCGACTCGTAGATCGTGGCCTCCACCCCGACCTCATCGAGCTTGCCCGCCACATACTCCGCGGCCACCCGCTCCCCCGGCCCGGAGTGGTCCCCGTAGTTGGAGGTGTCCATGGCGATGAGGTCCTGGCACAACCCCACAACCTCAGTCTCGGCCTGACTCAGCGACCCACTCACGTCCGCCATGCCTACGCCAACTCCTCTCGGGGGTAGCCGTGTCTCCCATCGACGATCCCACGGACGAGACCACCAGATAAATGATGCACGAGGCACCGCCGACCTTTGCTATTGTTAACCCTGTCCGGCGCAACAGCGCCCGACGCCCAGGTCCGGGTGGCGGAATAGGTAGACGCGCTAGCTTGAGGTGCTAGTGCCCGTTAAGGGCATGGGGGTTCAAGTCCCCCCTCGGACACGTAACTATGCATGAATCTGCATAGAAATACAGGATATCTCGACCCCAGGGCCTGGCGCCCTGGGATTTTTCATGTGTTGCCGCGAGCAGTGCGCGTTCAGTACTCAGGTGTGCTGCATAACCCTCCGTGGAGGTTCGGCTCGGTGGGTCGCATATGGGGCTGCCGGGTAGCGGGGGTCACAGCCGGAGCACGATCTGGTCCTCCTCCGTGCCTGTGCTCAGTGAGCGGCGGACCGGGTCGTAGTCGAGTCGCAGTCCGGCCGCACGGCAGGCGGCGACCTGCGCGGGCGCGTCGCGGGGATGTCGGCCTGGTCGAAGGGGACGCCCGGCGGTGCCGTAGCGCGAATCAGCAGCGCGCCGAGGTGGGTGGTGACGGCGTCCTCACGCACGTAGACGTTGCGCGTCGTCCCCTCGACCAGGTGCTCTGGGGCACGTCGGGCGGTGCAGCGGTAGTTGGCCCGTCCGTTGTTCCAGGCCCCTTCCATCGCGCGCCCGCACAGCCCGCAGCGCAGCAGCCCTCGTAGCAGGTAGGTGCGCGGCCGTCCACGGACGGCGGGTGTGGTCTGCGCGGCGCGGAACTCGGCCCTGCTCCCGATCGCCGGATGGGCCTTTCGCTCGGAGTAGACCCACTTCTCGCTCGGATTCCAGCGCAGCACGGTGCGCGTGCCCAACCCCACGTTGTGCACATCGAGCAGCCGCTCGGCCTTGGACTGCCTGTTCCAGACCTGGTGGCCGGTGTAGCGCGGGTTGGACAGCAGCGCCAGCACCGTCCCCGGCTCCCAGCCCTGACCGGTGCGGTGCCAGTTGCGCGCCGGATCCTGCGCCGCCGGGCAGGGCACGCCCTCGGCGTTCAACACGGTAGCGATCCGCTTGGCTCCATCACCGGCCAGCCGCAACTCGAAGATGCGCCGCACCACCGGAGCGGTAACCGGATCCAGCTCAAGGCGGTGAGTTCTCGCTCCCAGTGCGGCCATATCCGGGCGCGGATGCGGACCGGCGTCGACCAACCGGTAGCCGTACGGCGGACGCCCGCCAAGAAACCGCCCTTCCAGCTCGGCCTGGGCCGCCATGGCCGCATGCACTCGGATCTGAATACGCCGACGCTCGGCCTTGGACATCGCCGCATACGCCGCCATGATCAACATGTGGGCCTCGGAGTCCGGATCGATCGCCCCACCCACCTCCGGCACCCACAGCGGCACGCCGAAGTGCACGAACAGTGGAAACGTCAGCCCATACTGGTTGTCGTAGAACACCCGCTGGGGCTCGCCGACCACCACCACCTCGAACCCCCGGCCCGGATCCTCAAGCGCAGCCAGCAACCGCGCCGACTCCGGACCCCGCGGCCAGGCCACCGCCCGCGACTGGCCCACATCAAAGAACTCAGCAACGATGCTGCCGTGTCCCGCGACCAGATGCTCAGCGCGACGCCGCTGCCACTGCCGCGAAGAGGCCGGATCCTGCAGATCCTCCGTCGACACCCGCCCCACAAACGCAAACCGAATCATGACTCCCCTTTGACCTGCCCGAACGCCCTTCCCTTTCAGCGTCTTTCCACCGCCTACTTCCAGAGAGAAGCGACAGCGCGAGGATGCTGCGCCCACGAGATGCTCAGTAAGCAGCGGCTCTGGGGCACAGCGATCAGAGGAACGACCTGGCTTCCGCTGCGATAGCACGCTTCCACGCTGCGACACTGCACTGTATAGCGTTTATGGACACTTCGCAGTAGGACTGCTGAAGCAGTGCTGCGTTCTATTGCTTAAACGCTATAAAATGCAGCCATGTCCCGTTCGACGACTATGGCCACTCTCGCCGATCTCGCCGAGGAACAGTGGGGGCTGTTCACCCGACGCCAGGCCGAGGCCACCGGGCTGGCCTGGAGCACCCTGGCCCGCCTCGCCAGTGACGGGGCCACCGTTGAACGCATCGCCCACGGCGTCTACCGGCTACGCGGCGCACCTCCCGTCGACCACCTCGACCTACGCGCTGCCTGGCTCCAGCTCGCCCCCGACACCCCGGCGTGGGAACGCACACCCGACACCGGTGTCGTCTCCCATCGTTCAGCCGCCGCCCTCTACGGGCTGGGGCACCTGCCCGCCGATGTCCACGAGTTCATCCTGCCCACGCGCCGTCAGTCCCGCCGCCCCGATCTTCGCCTGCACCGCAGCCGACTGACCGAGGCAGAGTGGACCACTCTGCACGGCCTGCCGGTCACCCGCCCCGCCCGCATCGCCGCCGACCTGCTCACCGACCGCGAGGACCCCGGCGCCGCCGGGCACGTCATCGCTGATGCCCTCAGGGAGGGCTACGACTATCCGGTCACCGTCGTCCACGCTCTGACCCTCCACGCCGCGCGCTTCGGGCTGCGCCGCGGCGACGGCCCTGCCCTACTGCGCTGGCTCCTCGACCTCACCGGCACCCCCGAACGCCACCAGTGGCTTGACGAAGCAATCGACCAGGAAAGCAGCACATCGTCGCCGTGACCCTCCCCTACACCACCCCACCGGCGTTTCGCCGCGCCCTCACCGACCGCCTGCGCGCAGTCGCCCACCCCCGCGGCCCCTGGCCCCTGGCCGAACTGCAACGCCAGTTTGCCTATGACCGCCTGCTCGCCCGGCTGTATCAGCACGACTCCGAGTGGATCGTCAAAGGCGCAACCGCACTTCTCGCCCGCGAACTCGCGGTCCGGCGCACCGTCGACATCGACCTCTACCGCGCCACAACCGCCAGCCAGGCCGAGCAGGCCCTGCGTGAGGCCGCCGCGCTGGACCTCGGCGACTGGTTCGGCTTCGAGACCGGCCGCGCCACCCCCGTCGCCGACGGCACCACCGGCCTGCGCATCTCGGTCACCGCTCGACTCGGCACCACCACCTGGAGCAGCTTCCACGTCGACCTCGTCGCCGAGAACATCCGCATGACCGGAACTCCCGATGCGGTCCCCGCCCTGCTCCCCCTCGACCTCCCCGGCCTGGACCGACCCGGCTACCAGGCCTACCCCCTCGTCGACCACCTCGCCGACAAGACCTGCGCCATCCTCGAACCCCACGGCCCCCAGCGCCGCCCCTCCACCCGTTTCAAGGACCTGGTCGACCTCGTCGCCGTCATCACCCAGACCCCCATCCCCGCCCACCCCCAGACCACGGCCCTACACTCCGAGGCCCGGCGCCGAGGACTCAGCCTTCCCGCCCGGTTCGCCGTCCCCGACAGGGAACTCTGGGAACGCGGCTACCCCGCCGAAGCCCGCCGCGCCCACGCCATCCCGGCCACCACGCTCGACGAAGCACTCGCCCTCGCGAAACCCTTCCTTGACCCGCTGCTGAACCGGACCGCTGCTGGGACCTGGAATGCGCACACGGCCTCGTGGGAACCTTCAGCTTAGGAAGCCCCGGGGATCCGACGGAGTCGATGTGTCGCGCTACAGCCCTCTCAACGAAAAGCAGCTCGAGGTTCTCCGCTGGATCGCGCAGGGCTACCCACAGCGGGACTGGCCGGATCACACCCACAAGTCCTCCGCCTTGGCGCTACAGGGACGGGGACTGGTCAAGGTTTCCAAGAAGGGCGGCACCTGGTCGGCCGCGATCACCGACGACGGGCGCTACTACCTCGACCACGGTCGATACTCCGACCACATCGAACGACGATCCCGGAAGGCCGCGACTTCGGCATCCACCACAGCCGACTCGCCCACCGCATTACCCCGAGCGAAAGTCGAGATCAACGATCTCATCGAGCGAGTTCAGATCACTGGTGGCGCCCTGCGGGTTGAGGACCCCAGCATCGAGCTTCGGGCCGCCTATCGGCGCGCCATCAATCACGCCATCGCCACCGGTGAAGTCCCGCAGGGGTACCTGCTGCAGTACACCGGCCGCGACCGCGGAGATCTGACCATTCGCCTCGTCGCGTCCAAGGACCGTCCTCAGCGACGCGAGCGGTCGGCCACAGTGCCGATTCCCGATGCCGTAGACGGCAACAACGACGCGGCCGCCCGGCTGGAGCAGGAGTCGCGGCTCGACGTGTCGGCTTCCGCGCGGACTCGCGCACTGCGGATCGTGCAAGGGATCGCCGAAGAAGCCGGTCGACGCGGACATGGGTTCGGTCTGCGCCCCGACTCCCACCCCGGCTTTCGCATCAGCATCGGCGAGGATCACTACGACTTCACCGTCTACGAGGAATACGACCATGTCGAGCACTACCCCGATGAGGAAGTAGGGACGAAGAAGTACCCGTGGCAGCGGGTCAGCCCTCGGACTACCGCGCTTCCCTCTGGCCGCCTCGCGATCCAGCTCCAACGCGGAACCGTGCGCGGCGCCTCACGATGGGCCGATCGCACGCGATGGACGTTGATCGACAAGCTGCCCGAGGTCTTCCGAAGAATCGAGGACGCCGCCCACACGGCACGGGAAGAACGGCACCGGCGCCAAGAAGAGGAACGCCGACTCCACGATCAGTGGAAGTCAGCCGTTGCCGATGCCCGAGGCCGCTACCTGACCGAGCTCAACCGCAACCGGGTGCGCGACCAGGCGGAAGCCTGGCGGCGCGCCCACGACCTGCGCAGCTACGCTGCCGGACTCCGCAATCACGCCGACGAGGAAACCGACGCGACCACCCGCCGACGCATCGGCGATTGGGCAGACTGGGCCCAGCACGAGGCGGAGGAAATCGATCCTCTCAAAGAACTCGACGAGCTTGGGTTCCTCACTCCTGACACCATCGCCGCCGAGGACCTCGACCCGTTCATGCCGCGTGGCCTGACAGCACGTCACCCGCCTCGGGCGAATCGCTTAATCTGGTGATGTTGCCTCGCCGTAGCCAACTGTTCAACGGGCACACCCAGATCGCGCTCAATCCGACCCGCCTCAGGGGCGCCGATCCGATGCAGCACGCGGACGGCTTCTTCGATCAGCCCTCCCAGTCTGCGCACCTCTGCCCGCAATTCCTTCACCTCCTCCATGCGATCCGCAGCCTCGGCTCCACACCAATGACGTAGCAACTCCCGGCGTGGTCTGCCGATTTCGTCATCGACTTCGGCGCGAATCTCCGGCGGTATATACGAGCCTTCGCTCCTTCCTCGCCCTGGATACCAGCGCCCATGAATGCGCTCCTGCCGCTGCTGCTCCTCCTCTTCATCGACCATGCGCAGGATGCGGTCGGCGTACTGTTGAGCAGCCTGTTTGGAGATAACCTCGGTGACCGACCACGGAACGATGAGCGCACCGTTCTCCTCGAAGGACAGCGGGTCGGCACGCAACTCTTCAACACCGAGGCCCAGGAAACGCGCCAGACCTTCGGGATCACGGATCGTGGTCACACCCGCCGTGCTGTTGAAACCGAATGACGCCAGGTCGTCATCGATCAGCTCTTCGAACAGGGAGACGGAAGCGCCTTCCGCCGCCGTGTCCCGGACAGGAGAAGCCGAACAAACTGCGTCCCAGCGCTCCTCCCGGGCGGTGAATTCGTCAACTGATGCCCACGGTGTCTTCAGCCGCGCCGGCGGGACCCACTCCTCGCGCCCTTCGAACTCCTCGCCGAGGAAGCGGACCAAGACCCGCGCCGGCTTCTTGGTGCCAACCTTCAGCACCCGGACCTCAACAAGCGGATCCGCTCTGCGAGCCCGGTAGGCCCACGACTCGCCAATATCCATACTTAGTCCCAAGTAGACACGTAGCCGGCCAATCACTTGTTGCCAAGTCTCCCATTCAGGAGAAGTCCCCCTTTCTCTATGGCAGTGTGCTGCTATTGCAGGGGGAGTTCGCCTTGTCCTGAGCCGCGCGGAGGTTTTCGACAGCCCGGGTCTGGGGGGAGGACGCCGTGTTCTTCCAAGTCGGCTACGGTGATCTGCGGTCCTGCGCACACGTCCTGGAGTAGTCGGGCCTGGCTTGGCTCGTGGTCGATCAGCCGGGTGAGCACGGTGAGCAGCTCGATCAGCTCGTCGGTGAATTGGGGTGTCCAGCGGTCGTGTCGGATGTCGTCTAGTGGGGAGCTGCGGCGTTTGTGTCGTGGGGTGGCCTGGCGTGCGGTGAACCATTTGCGGACCACCCGCATGCCGCCGATGTCGTAGGCCCACACCTGGGGAGACACCGGGTCTATGATGCCGTGGCCGACGTAGAGGCGCTGGCCGGCGTTGCCGTGGTCGATGTCGTGGGTGATGTGGTCCGGTAGTCGGGTGGGGGAATCGGGGATCTCGACGTGGACCTGGGGTCTGCGGGCGGGGGGCAGCCGGGGCGGGCCTGGTGGGCGCCCGGCGGCCGGGTCGCTGAAACGCTCGCCGAAGGTGTGCAGCCAGACGATTTCGCGGCCGAGTTCGGCCGCTGAGCGCCATAGGTTGGCGTCGCTGGTGAGCGGGACGCGGACTCCGGGGACCCGGAGTTGTTCGCTGAACTTCCGCGTGTAGCCGGGGTGGGCGACCAGGGCTGCGATGTAGGCGAGGAGGTCGCCGGCGGTCACCGGCGCGCCTATCCGGTCACGCAACGTGGCGAGCAGGCCGGGGGCGAGGTTCGGGGCCAAATGGTCGGGATCCCTGTACAGCGGAAGAACCCGTCCCCCACGTCCTTTGAAGCAATCTACGTCCGGGACGAGAGCGCTGAAGTGCAGAGCCGGGCCTGAGGAGATCGCGTTAGCGTGCTGCTCTACGACGAAGACCTGACGTTCGCCCCGCACGTCCCAGAGAGCAGGGCGTGGACGGTCCACGAAGCGCGGGTCGTGTATGAGCTGCTGTCTGTCGAAGCTGCGGAACAAGACGGAAACGCTGTCAGGAGCCTGCCTTTCGCGGTGAATCGGCGCAAGGCCGGAGAGCTGTGTTGAGGTGTCTCGGTCCGTGGTGGCTTTGAATAGGTGGTCTTTGGAAGCGGGGTCGGCGCTGGAGAGCCGGTTCCAGCGGGCCATCAGTGTCTCGTGTGTGGGCGCATATACCCAAGTCCGGTTGGGTGCGACGCCGGATTGCCGCCAGGGCAGCAGGTCACCGAGAGCGGGGTGCGCCAGCCAGTTGGTTTCCTGCGGCCTAAAAGGGCTGGTCCATCCGGTGGCGCATGCCCGCCACCGCTCACCGGACAATCGGAGCCCGGGATCGGTGGTGAGGTCGGCGAGTTTCGCGGCGCGGCTTCCGGTGAGCTGGGCATGGTGGATACGCGCGGGGGTCTCGGGGTTCGGGGGGCCGTAACGGGCGAAGATCCCGATGCAGATCGGTTGCTGCACCCCGGGAAACAGCCGCGTGGCTACACCCGGCTGGTGACCCTCGGGGGTGAGGTCGATGATCCATCCTTCATCGGCGGTCGCGCGCAGGTAGCGGCGCATCCCGGCGAACGCGGCCTGGGTCAGATAAGAGGAGGTGCTGACGAACGCGACGATGCCGACCGGCTGCTGCGGGTGGGCGTCGAACACCTTCCAGGTGGCCCAGCGCCAGAAGTAGGTGCTGACACCGGCCAGTTTGTAGTCGAGTCGCCCTTGCCCGGCCTCGCGGAACTCATCCATCGAGGGCCGCAGGCATAACGGGTCGGCCTCCACTGTGTTGCGGCGCTTTTCGATCCATGGGGCGGCGTCGCGTTGCTTGGCGCGGTCGATGTAGGGCGGGTTGCCCAGGACCACCATCACCGGTTCGCTGCTTTTCACCGCGTTGGCGTGGTTGCGCGATTCGGCGATCTCGGAGTAGGCAGCGCCCAGGCGGGCGTGCTGGTAGTAGGGGTCGTCCAGGGTGTTGATCAGAAACCGTCGATGCTCCTCAGGAACCTCGGCCCCATAGGTTTCCTTGAGCTGCTGGTGCAGGCGCAGTTCGGCGACGGCGAACGGGGCGGCGCTGCGCTCGAACCCCACCAGCCGCTGCCGGTACAGCTCTTTGAGGTGGGTGAGGGCGTGCACCTCGCCGTGCTCGTGTGTGAGGGTCTGTGCCGCCGTTCTCGTCACCGAAGCCAGGAAGGTTCCGGTGCCCATCGCAGGATCCAACGTGGTTACGGAGTCATCCGCAAGGCCGGTCCTCTTGTTCAGGCGGGTCTTCAGCACCTCATCGACGAACTCGGCGATGAAGCGCGCGGCGGGTTCGGGGGTGTAGTAGGCACCGCTCTGCTTTCTCAGCTCCGGGTCGTAGCGCTCCAGGAACGTCTCGTAGAGGTCGATGTGGGCGTGACGGTGGCCGGCCATCAAGTGCTGCCAGTCGATGGGGGTGAGCACCTGGATGATGGTCGGCAGAACGGTCAGGTTCTTGATGGTGCCCGGATGGGTCAGCGCGTCGAGGGCCTGGCCGAGCAGCGGGTGGTGCTTGCTGAGCAGTTCCGCGATCTGGCGCGGGGTACGTCCGCTGAACTCCACACCCGCTTCGCGGGCCAAAAGCAACGCAAAAGTGACCGTTTGGGCATAGGCATCAGCGAACCTGGGGCCGGGATCGAGAGTAGGGAAAAGGAGCTCGCGCCAGTCCTCGGCGAGCCGGGTGAACGGGCGGGACGGATCGAGTTGCGACTCCATCTCGATGATCTCGGCGACCTCCGCGCGCAACGAGCGGCACAGACCGGCCAGGACACCGATGAGCTGGTCCAAAGTGTAGAAGGGGTCGGGCTCCCAGAGCAGAAACTCGGTGACCAACCGCTCGAAGGCGTCACCGGCCGCGCGCAGGCGCTGGCGCCTACCGAATCCCCCGCTGAATTCGACCGTTTCCCCGGCCTGTTTCCCAAAGTGGAAAAGCGCCCATTGCAGGCCATTGCAGTAGAGCACATTGGGCAGCCGCTGGAACTTCTGCCACTGTTCCTTGTCATGCTCGGCGAGGAACGGGCTGGGGGGAATCGGCTTCGATGGCGCTTTCAGCTCCACATAGCCCACCCTGGCCCCCTCGCCCGGGGAGGCTTGGCCTACGTCGATCCCGTAGTCGGGCCGCGCCCGCAGCCCTTTCAGTCGCACCTCACCATGGCAGGTAATACTCAGGCCAACCCGTTCGGCCATCGCTTCGAGTAATTTCTCGAAGGGGGCCCGCAGCTGGTCCTCATCCTGACCATCCGCCCCCAGTTTCGCAGAAACCTCTCGCCCGAATCGCTCAACAACCGTCGCTACCGCATCAGGAGCTCTACTCCGAGACGTGCGAGGAAGGCCGATAGGATCTTCCGAATCCGAGAAAGCAACCACAGCACCGACTCCCCAAAATGTATGCAGACATACACTTCAAGGAGAAATCGATGAGCACCACACGTCAACGGGCACACCGGTTAGACATACCTCCTTAAGCGCGATCCACGTTCATGAAGATAAAACTGCGAGTTCTGTTAACCACTGCGAGTTACACCCCCTGCGCCGTTTGACGAGGTAGGTGAGTCGCTGGGCTGATGGGAAACGAGATACCCAAGTGTCCTGGTAATCCTCGAGATGCTTTTTCGCCGGCTTCGCGCTTGTGAAGGACGGGCATCGTGCAGACATTTTGGTCCCTTCGCAAGGGACCACGGAGCTTGGCATGCTCGGAGTTGATCTGCTTCTTCCACCCCGGCCTGCTTCGATCCTTGAACACAGCGACGAGGCCATGGCCCGCACCCGCGTGGCTCTTGTGTCCGCGCGCCCCGACCTCGCGTCTTCGAATCGAAGGTCGATATACAGATCCGACCGGTGAGGCGCATGGGACCGGGTTCCAGAGGGGTCAATGGCTTGCGGTCAGCCTCTGGAGCAGAGTGACATGGTCCATGCCGGCTTCCGCCAAGAGGCGCTGAACGGACTCCGGGGGCACCCGGCCGAGACGAACGCTGTCGACCATACCGATCTGGGTGATGCCTTCGCCGGTGGCGAGGCGCGACTCGGGGTGGCCGACGCAGGGAGTTTGTAGAGGCGCCAGGTGTTACCGGGGACGTGTGCCAGGAGGAGGTCGGGTCGGCCACCGCGACGTTGGCGGCCAGCAGCAGGACGGTGGCGGTGGTGAGCCAGCGCGACCACACCGGACTGGACATCGGTACTCGCATTCCCTCGCAGGTCGTCAGCCACGCGGGAGCCCGGCGCCGGTGAGCACTACCCCCGACGCAGGAATCGGCCGATCGTGGAGACGGTCCCGGCGCGCCGGCGACGTGGAGACGAAATGGAGACAGGAAGATGTCTCAAGAGGGCTCAACGGCGTCGAACGGCTCCCAACGAGAGTCTCTGACCTGCGGCTACGCGAATTCGCCCAGGTCGGCTGAAGCGCCGAACTACCTTGACACGGTAGAAGTCACCACCAGACCTCCGTCGGGCTCCCCCGCCATCGCATCGGTGGTTGTCAGGAGCCCCTGTTCGCCCCTCTGTTTGACAAGTCGGCCCCACCTGGGTTTACGGCCGAACTGAGCTGCCAACTCCTCACCTGTGGGAAGAGACCCGTCCTCGCGGCGGTGGGCCAGCGCCCATGCCCAGGCATCGCACTGAACCTTGGGCAGTGCAACCTCCGTGGCGACGGGCTCAACGATCTCTGCCATCGAGGAGGCCCCCTGCGCCGGAACCACTCGCAGTGCGGGCCACTCCTCTGCACCGGTAGCGTCCTCGGGCTCCGGGGTCGAGTTCGCGAGGTGGTCCTCCTCGGCCTGGTCATCCTCGGTCTGCGTACGCACTGCGTGTGCGTTGCGTACGCAAGTGGAGCTCGCCCGGAACTGGCACATCAAGAGTTCGTAGCTCCCGATCAGCGCGAACGATGGCCAGGCGTGGATGATGCGCGACCACGCGGTCGGCTCGGCCACGGCGATGTTGGCCGCGAGGGATGCGAGACTGCCCAGGATCAGCAGGCTCCACGGCAGGAACCCTCCCCGGCGTCCTTGCCGGGCGTCGGACAATAACGTCATCGACGCCGCGACCACCGTCCCGTCCACAGACAGTGGAAACAATGCAGCCCGGCATTCGGGTTCGCCGTGGCGCAGCGCCAGGTCGTACATGTGGGAGTAGGAGACGACGGCCGCGATCGTGGCCAGAAGAAGCACCGCGGCGATAGTTGTCCAGCGGGACCAGCGGGAAGTATCCATGCCAGGTCACCGCCCGTCCAGCGCGATGGACGTGGACAGGGTCAGCCCGCCCGGGCCCTGTGGGGGGATGGTTCGAGTCCCCCCTCGGACACTTTCGAATTTCCTATGAGCTGTGGGCTGAGGGCCACTTCGGCCTCCACTTCCTGCTCATCGGGTTCGTAGGTGAGCTTCAGGCCGAGCTGTTGGTACAGCTCGGCTTTGTCATTGGGGTCGGCTTCGTTGAGGACCCGGACGATGTCGCCGAGCTCGTGCACCATCCGGGCGATGGTGGCCTCGTCCAGGCGGTCGCTGGGGGTTTGGAGCCGGCTGAGTCGGGTTTGGGCGGCTTGGCGCTGGTTCTCCGCCTCGGTGATCCACTCGGTGACGGCCGAGGCCGCAGTGCCCCCGTCCAGCGCCTCGCGGTACTGGCGTAGCTTGCGTTCGCACTCCTTGATCTCGGCGCGGATCCGCTGCTCCTCCGCTGCGTGCTGGTCGCCGCCCTGGTTGGCCGCCATCGCGGCGATCGTCGCGTTGAGCCGGGCCGGGGCGAACTCGCGCGCCAGCCAGGGGTCCAGCTCGGGCACCAGTAGGTCTTCGCGCAGGTAGACGTTGCGCGGGTGCTCGATCTTGTTCGCCAGGGCGTACTCCCGGGGAAGCGCAAAGGGACTGTGGCCTGTGGTTTCCCCTGGGCGGGGGCCATTTCATCGTGTCCTGTGGCACTGGAGGCGTGGGGGCGAGACGGTCGGAACACCGGAAGCACGCGGTTGGCGCCTATGATCGTGGTTTCGCCCCAAGACCGGCGGTCATGTCCGGTCACGGTGGCGTTGTGGACTGATCCCGCGGGCTCGTTTGAAAGCGGCGCTGAGCGCGAACGCGCTGCCATAACCGACCTGACGGGCTACGGTGTCAATCGTGGCGTCCGACTCCACGAGGAGCTCGGCGGCCAGGTCGATTCGCCACCCGGTGAGGTATGCCATTGGTGGCATGCCGACGAGGTCGGTGAAGCGGCGGGCCAACGTCGCTCGGGACACCCCGGTCCGCCGGGCGAGCGCGGCCACCGTCCAGGGATGGGCCGGGTCGCTGTGGATGAGTCGTAGGACGGGCCCGACGACGGGATCCCCGTTGGCTCGGTACCAGGCCGGTGCGTCGGTATCGGGCCTGGTGAACCATTCGCGGAGGATGGCGACCAGCAGGAGATCCAGAAGCCGTTCGAGCACGAGATCTTGGCCCGGCTCGTTTCGCACGGTCTCCTCGGCGAGTAGCGACACCAGCGCGGATTCGACGTGGACGGTACCGGGGATGACCAGAAGCGGCGGCAACGCGCTGAGCAGGCGCGTGGCGATCTCGCCCAGTCCCCGGTACTTGCCGATCTGCAGCACCGAGGAGTCGTCCGCGCCGTCGTCGCAGGTTCGCGTGCCGTTGACCCAGGTGCGCACACCCATGTCCGCGACCTCGCGCAGCTCCGCGCCCGCTGCGGTCGTCCGTCGGGGGCCGGGCTGCACGACCACCTGGGTCGGCGTGCGGGGATTATCGGCAAAGGTGAACGTGTCCGGGCCACGCATCACCGCGATGTCACCTGCGTCCACTCGCACCGCATCGCCAGTGCTGGGGACGACCCAGGGCGTCCCTCGCAGGATGGCCACTACGTTGAGCGGCGCCCTGTCCCGTACCTGCACCGACCACGGTGGGTTCAGGATGGACCGCAGCACGAACGCATCCCTGCCCCTGGCTCGGTCGAGCAGGATCGACAAGGGGTCCATCAGCGCAGTATAAGACGCACCATTATGGGCCTGCGAGCCTCGACTATGGCCCGTAGCCCGGCATTCCGGTTGACTGTGGATCATGACAGCGACTGGACCGAAAACGTTAGTCCTCGCGGGGACAGGCAAAACCGGACGCCGGGTCGTGTCCGGGCTCGTAGCGCGTGACGTGCCGGTACGGGTTGGCTCACGGCGTGCTGAGCCGCCTTTCGACTGGCAGGACGACACCACATGGGAACCCGCGCTGCGAGGCATGGACGCAGCTTATGTGGCCTTCTATCCCGATGCGGCGTTCCCCGGTGCAGCTAGGGCCATGGGGTCCTTCGCGGACCTCGCGGCAGCCTGCGGCGTCCGGCACCTCGTCCTGCTGGCTGACCGCGGTTCTGCCGAGGCCGAGCGGTGCGAACAGGCGGTGCGGGACTCGGGTGCGGAGTGGACCATCGTGCGGGCAGGGTTCATCACGCAGAACTTCAGCGAGGCGTTCCTCGTAGAGCTGGTCCGGGCCGGTGTGGTCGCGCTTCCGGCCGGCGACGTCGCCGAGCCGTTCACCGACGCAGAGGACATCGCGGATGTCGCCGTCGCGGCGCTGACCGAGAGCGGCCATGCCGGCCGGATCCACGAAGTAACCGGACCACGACTGCTCACCTTCGCCGATGCCGTCGGCGAGATAGCGAGGGTGACCCGCAGGGAGGTTCGTTATCTGCCGGTCACGTCCGAGCAGTTCGTCTTGTCGCTGACCGGACGAGGTGTGCCGGCCGAGTACGCGACGCAACTGGCCGGCCTCATGGTCGAGGTCTTCGACGGCCGCAGGGCCCACGTGACCGACACCGTCGAGCGCGTTCTCGGCCGCCCACCCCGCGACTTCACGGAGTATGCCCGTGAAACCGCTACTACCGGAGTCTGGGATGCCCAGGCTGAGTCCTCTCGTGGAGCCTGACGTGCTCGGGAAGTCGGAGCACAGCTCGCCAGGCCCGACATGACCACCGGCGGTCACGGTCCTCATCGCCTGGGTCAGGTGTTCGTCATGTGGCTGTCGATCCACCCCGCCCTGACCCTCGCGTTGTGGCTCTTCGAACACTTCGGCTTGTCGCAGCTCGCCCTGCCGATACGCACGCTCATCCTGGTCGCCTTCGGCGAGCCCGCGCGGGACGACGCGGGATCCGCCGCCTGAGCGCCGGGCCGGCACCGGAGGGCCGGGCCGGACCGGCGCGTTCCCGGTGGTGGCGGCCCGGCCGTCGCTATACCGCAGGGGCGACACCGTCGAGCCGGGCCAGTTCGTCGTCGCTGAACTGGAGGGCGCCGGCGGCGATGTTCTCGTCCAGGTGCGCCGGGTCGCCGGTTCCCGGGATGGCCAGCACGTGCGGGCCGCGGTGCAGTGTCCAGGCCAGCCGGACCTGTGCTGGGGTGGCGCCGTGGGCCTCGGCGACGGCGGCGACCTCCGCTTGGCCCGCCTCTTCGGAGACGCCGTGCGCGGAGCCGCCCACGGCGAAGAACGGAACGAACGCGATGTCGTGCTCGCGGGTCAGGGTGACCAGGTCGTCGTCGGTGCGTTCGGTGAGGCCGTACTGGTTCTGCACGCACACCACCGGTGTGACCGCCATCGCCTCGGTGAGCTGATCGGCGGTGATGTTGGAGACGCCGATGTGGCGGATCAGGCCCGCCTCGCGCAGGTCGGCGAGGGCGCCGACGTGCTCGGCGAGGGACCCGGGCTCTTTGTCGAGACCGCTGCCCCAGCGCAGGTTCACGATGTCGAGGTGGTCGCGGCCGAGCTGGCGGATGTTCAACTCGACCTGTGCGCGCAGCTGGTCGGGGCGTGCGTAGGGCTCGACCTCACCCTCGCCGGAACGGTTCGGGCCGACCTTCGTGGTGATCACCAGGGCGTCGGGATAGGGCTGGAGCGCGGTACTGATCAGCTCGTTGGCCGAGCGGGTCGCCAGGAAGTAGAAGGCGGCCGTGTCGATGTGGTTGACGCCGAGTTCGACGGCGCGACGCAGGACGGCGATCGCGTCGGCCCGGTCCCTTGGCGCCGGGTCCCAGGGCATGCCGGTCAGGCGCATCGCGCCGAAACCGATCCGGTTGACGGTGCGGTCGCCGAGCTGCCACGTACCCGCGGCGTCCGCGCTCGGGGCGTCGGTCGTGGTGTTCGTCGTGGTTGTCATGCCACCAGCCTGGCGCGGCGAGGGGCAACACCGCCGCTTTTGGCAACTTGCTGCCAGTACTGGCCGGGTTCCGGCCCGTGCGGCACAGTGGTGCTATGCGGACCACAGATACTGTCCAAGTCGTGCGTGGTGAGGACGAGGTATTCATACGCACCGCGCACCTGTTCGCGACCGCTACCGACATCAGATGTGCTGCGAACAACTTCGCCACCTGGACGTGGGTGCGCGCGCAGGGCGGTCTCACCGCCAGCCAGGAGCCGCGGCGCGAAGGGCTGCGCGTCCGCAAGGTCTACCAGTCCGGCATGCTCCTGGACCCCACGTGGGCGCAGCGGATAGCCACGGCTCGCGACCGCCACGGCGCCCAGGTCCGCGTCACCACCGAGGAGATGAACGAGACGATCATCCTCGACGGGCGGGTGGCGATCCTCGCAGGGGACCAGCAGGCCGGTGAGCGCAGCTACAGCCTCATCAGCCAGCCCGAGACCGTGCAGGGCGTGAGCTCGCTGTTCGAGGTGGCGTGGCGGTCGGCCACGGAGTTGGACGTCTACGACGCGCAGGTCACCGAGATCCGGCAGATCGCGCCCCAGGTGCTGGACCTCCTCGGCCAGGGTGTCAAGGACGAGACGGCGGCCCGGGCACTGGGACTCGGCGTACGCACGTACCGCCGCCGGGTCGCCGAGCTGATGGACGCCCTTGGCACCGGGTCCCGGTTCCAGGCCGGCCTACGCGCCAGAGAGCTCGGGCTGGTTTAGCCCACATCCAGCACGCCCGCGGTCGCGACGACTGGCGCCAACCGGGCAACCGATACGGATCTGACCGCCGACTTCGAGGGCGGACAACCGACCGAGGAGAGCGCCGCCCAGCCTCATGCTCACTACGCTCCGGCCCGACGTGGAGCCGCGGAACCGAAAACCGGTTCCCCGACGAGCTGCCCTGCGCCCTGCGGCGGCTACATCTCCTCGTGGACGTCCGGGTCCCCGCCGAACAGGCGCCCGTCATCCCGGGCCAGCCCACTGATCGCCATGGCTTCGGCATCGGTGAGCTCGAAGCCGAAAAGGTCGAGATTCTCCCGCTGCCGCTGCGCGTCCGCCGACTTCGGAATGGGCAGCGCACCAAGCTGCAGCTGCCACCGCAGGACTACCTGCGCCGGGGTGACGCCGTGCGCGGCCGCGGCTTGGGACACCGGCCGCTCGGCAAATGGGGCGCTGCGTTTACCCAACGGGCTCCACGACTGCGTCTGGATGCCCAGCCCGGCGTTAACTTGGCGCATCGCTGCCTGCGGGAAGTACGGGTGCAGCTCGATCTGATTGACCGCGGGTGTGACGCCGCTGTCGTCAATAACGACGCGCAGGTGCTGCTCGGTGAAGTTACTGACGCCGATGGACCGCACCAGGCCCCGCTCACGCAGGTCGACCAGGGCGCGCCACGCTTCGACGTACCTGCCGACACTCGGATTGGGCCAGTGGATCAGGCACAGATCGAGGTAGTCGGAACCGATCCTGCGCAGGGACTCTTCGACCGATTCCACGGCCAGGTCGTACTCGTGGTGCCGACCCGGGATCTTCGTGGTGAGAAGCACGTCCTCCCGTGCCAGGCCGGAGGCGCGCACCGCCTGACCGACCTCCTCCTCGTTACCGTAGTTGACGGCACTGTCGAGCAGGCGGTAGCCCGACTCCAGGGCGGCGCGCATCACCGCCACCCCGTCTTCACCCCGCAGCGAAACCGTACCGAAACCCACCAAGGGCAGCGAGTTGCCGTCGTTCAGCTGGTAAGAACCGACCTCGATCATGCTCTCAGCCTAATATGCCCCGCCCCGACGCGACTGGGGCCGGATACGAGCAGCGGGCGGCGCCCCACACGGTCGGCGATCATGCCGGACACTGGGGCGCTGACGGCGATCATGAGCGAGTCCATCGTTGGAAGGCTGGGGGCGATGATCGCCGGAGCCATGATCGTCAGAGCCGCCGAGGCGAGAACCGTGCCGCGTGCGAGGGGGTTCGGCGCCTTGCGGTCGACTGCTGCCGTCATGCGGCAACGATCACGTGGGCGCGCCCGCATTCGTGTCGGCGACAATCGCCCACGTGCGCCGGTGCCATGCCCGCGACATCCGGGCCCGCCAGGGAGACGTCGGAGATGTCTGGGTCGGACATCGGTGACCGCCGCCGAAAGGACAGAGCAGTCGATCCCCACAGCACACCGCCCAGGAGCGGAACGAACGGGTTCACCCGCGGCCAGGTGTGGAGGTCGGGATGAGCACACGTCGGTTCGGGGGATGGTAGCGAGCTGTGAGCTACGACGGCGCAGCCATCCCGGCCGGCTGCGACCAGCGCCATCAGCTCCTGAAACGTCCCGGCTGCCGGGCCGCTGCCGATCGGCGCCGCAGTGCGGAGGTGGCGAAGTAGGACACGAAACGCGCGACCGCACGCATTCGGCGTGCGCGGGTGAACCCCATGCCGGTGAGCGAGGTTCCAAGCCCAACCAGGTCGGGGGCACCGATTGAGAGTACGAAACGCTTGCCCTCACCGGACGCGGCGTCGGAAGGGGAGATCTCGGTATGGAGATTGGTCAGTCCGGTCAGGAGCGCCACCGGAGTGCGGGAACGCACTGTCTTGACACCCGACAGCCGCCACGCCCGTCCGTCGTTAGCGTGGAATCGCAGCGTGTACGACATCGCCTCGTGCCTCCCCTCGGGGAACAACAAAAGCGTTCCCGTGATGTCCGCCTGCGAGGCAACGCCCTCGACATCGATCACGCCCCGTATCTGTACCGTGTGTGCCGCGTCGGCGAAGAACCGGTCCATGCTGGGGATCTCCGCCTTCAAGGACATGACCGCCCTCGGGCGCTCTCGGCGGCGCGTGGCCATTCGCTCTCGGAAGACGAGGCCGTCGCCCATGGTCGAGGCGTGGCGCTCGGACATAAACGCGAATGCGGCGTCCTCGGGAACGGCGGTGGGAGCCACAGAGCTCCACTCGGGGGCACACCACCCGTGATGCCCCGAGCGGCGGATCACCGTCTCGATCGACCGTTCCGCGGCGGCGGCGATCGTGGCTGAGGGGTTCACTCCGATCGCCGCGGGAAGCACCGAACCGTCCATGACGTATAGGCCCGGGTAACCGTGAACCTCTCCGGCCTCGTCGACGACACCGGTGGTGGTGTCGGGGCCGGGGCGTACCCCGCCCAGCGCGTGGACGGTGATGGTTCGGCGCAGAAGAGACCAGGTGAAAGGGTTGTAAAGGCGTGCGTCGAGGAACCGCGCGAGCAACGGACCCAAGCGGAGCTGGGACCGGTACAGGTGCCTCTGCCAACGGTTTCGCCAGGACAACGTGGCTCTTCCCGAGGCGTTCAGCCGTAGTGTCCCGTTACTGGAGTCTCTCCCCATCGCGAGCACAGCGAAGATCTGACGCGGGGTTGTACCTCTGACTTTCCGCCGCCACCATCCGCGCGCCCTCGGAGCGGGCAGGAGGGTGTCGAACAGGGTGTTCAGGGGCGGGGGGAAGGCGCCGTCCTGCACTTGGTACCACACCGGCCGTCGTCCTTCGGGCACGTCCAGCACGGTGGTGGTTGTGATGGTGGGTCCGGTCGTCATGTCGTCCTGTGTCCCGCGGAGCTCGGCCAGGGTGAGGAAGTCACCGTTGCCTGAGAACCCCCGGCCGAGCTGCTGTGACAGGTCGGGCAGGGTGTCGTGCACATCTCGGCACCGAAGCAGGAGTTCATTGGTGGCCACCGCCCCGGCGGCCACCACGACCCGGGGAGCGACCCACTCGCGCGGGGACGCGTCGGGTTCGGAGGGGGTCGAGGCGGTCACCGCGTAACCACCGCCCCGCGGCTCGATGCGGTGGACCTCCGCGTCGGTGACGGCACGTGCGCCGGAGCGCTCCGCCACGGCGAGATAGGTGTTGTCCAGCGTGTTCTTCGCTCCATGGTTGCAGCCGATGACGCATTCACCGACGAACGCGCATCCTCGGCGCGGTACGCCGTGCGCGTTCGGCCGCCAGGTGTCCGGGTCGCCGAACGTCACCGCCAGGTTGGGCCGCACGGTGGCGTCGGAGATGGTCATCTCCTGGGTGAGTCGTTCGATGAGCTTCGTGCGGGGCGAGGGCCGCCCGGTACGAGGGTCATCACCCGCCGGCGCGACACCCATCATGGTCGCCGCGAGGTCGTAGTACGGGTCCAGCTCTTCACGTCGCAGATGGGCGGGCCAGCGCTCGTCCAGCGCTCCCTCGTAGGGCCGGGCGAACACGTTCGCGTACGCGAGTGATCCACCGCCCCAGCCGGCCGCTTGGACACTGCCCATGCGGTCGAGCCAGCGGATGTCGTAGAGCCCTTGGTCGACCTCCCACAACCAGCCGTCGTCCAGACTGGGTCGACGGGGGAACTCGCCGGGCTCCCATCGCCGGCCGCGTTCGAGGACGATGACCGAGAATCCCGCCTGCGCGAGGCGGGCCGCGGCTACCGCACCGCCGAACCCGCTACCGATGACGATGGCATCGGCATCGAATCGGTCATTCACAGTCGATCCCTCCAAGTCGTGTTTCGCAGGGGTGCTGAGCGGATGCTGCCGTCGTGCGGCAACGATCGCGTGGACGCTTGCGCGTTCGCGTCGGTGACAATCGCCTACTTCAGCGGTGGCGCGCCCAATACTCCTCACGTGGGACGGCTGGGCTCCGCCTATGGCCTCGGCGGCGCGGCGGCCGCGCTCGCCGCGTTGATCGCGGCCGTACAGCTCCAGGTCCGCACGATCGAGGAGCCCTACCTGCTGCGCACCCACGGCCACGCGTACCGCACCTATGCCGTGCGCACCGGCCGGTTCCTGCCCGGACTCGGCCGCCTTTCCGATGAGGCGGCCGGTGCGGCAGGAGACCGGTGAGCAGCCGACCTCCCATCGCTCGACGCCGCAACCAGTAGGAGCACACACGGGGACCGGCGGCGTATGAGGCGTTCCCCGATCAGGCGCGACAGGATCGATGACGCCGCGAGCATCGTCAGCAGCGCGCCGACCAGCGGGGCCGCGATACCGGCGCTGCCCAGCCAGAGCGGCAGCGGGCCCGAGAGGCTGTCAGCGCGTCGTGAACCGTCGGCAGTCGTTCCGTTTGCGGAATGTGTGGCGCCCGCAGCGCTCGTATAGCTGTGTGGATCCGGAACGATGAGTTTCTGTTTTGCGGCCAGTCACCACTGTCGCGCCCGTCAGCCGATGTGGCTCGCCCAGGGCGCTCAGAGCACAACACCGTCGCCGACAAAAGGGAAGGCCAATGTCAAACCTGATAGTGGATTTCATCATTTCGCTCGATGGTTACGGGGCCGCGGAGGGCTGGCCCGGCTACTGGGGCATGGAGGGGCCTGAGTATCTCGCCTGGATCGAGAAATCCGCCGAACATGAGCACGTCGCCCTCATGGGTGCGACGACGTACCGGCTGATGTCCGGGTTCGCCTCTGAGATGCCCGATGATCCCGGCCTCGCCGCATTGACCGCGATCCCCAAGATGGTGTTCTCCTCGACCTTGGAGACACCATTGTCGTGGGGCAACACTGAGTTGGTCGCCGGGGACGCGGTCGGGGCTGTGCAGGAGATGAAACGGCGCGACTCGCGACCGCTGCGCACCATCGGCAGTCTCAGCCTGTGCCGCTCGCTACTCGAAGCCGGCGTGGTGGATCGCTTCCGCGTGGTTGTCTTCCCGGTAATCACCGGCGCCACCGGGAGGGACCGCGTCTTCGACGCGTATCCCGACATCACCCTCGACTTGGTCGACAGCCGCACATTCGACGGTCGGCTTCAGTTGCTTGAGTACGTGCCCACAGTGCTCGACGGACCGCCTGGCGTCGGCGACTGACTGTACTTGGCCAGGAGGTTGGTGACAGGCGGCTGATCGGTGGCTGGCCTCCGAGTGCGGTGTGGGCCCAGGTGGTGTTGTAGTGCTCCACTTTGCCGTTCTTCCAGGGGCAGTGGGGCTGGATGGGCTTCTTTCGGGCCCCAGGGTCTGCACGGCGGGGAACGCGGCCGCACAAAAGTACTGCGTTGTATAGCGTTGGAAAGTACTTCGCGGCAGGAAGGCTCCGATTCCGGAGTGGCCTCTCCCCAATCCGCTGCCTGTCCATCGCGACCTTCCGGACTCGACAATCCGACTGAAACCGGCGCCCCGTGTCGGTGACAATGGGTGGTGATGTCTCCCTCCAGCGAACGCGCCCCCTCCGTGGAGGCGTCCCCTCCGTCGGCACTGAAGGCGGAGGCTTCGTCGCACCATCAGCCGTTCGCCCACCTGAACGCGCCCAACGGGGAGCTGTACCGGGCGGTCATGGGTGTTTTCGTGCGTGCCAAGGAGCGCTTCACCGTCCACCTGCGGCCCGAGGATGTGTTCACCGCTCTTCCGGCCGAGCGGCGCCCCACCGACATCGACACCGTCGTCAAGGCGCTGGACGCGCTCGCCGCGTGGGGCAACCTGCGGCCCGACCCCGACACCACGCGGGTCACCGCCGTCGAGGACTTCTACCGGCGCCGGTTCATCTACCAGCTCACCCGCGCGGGGGAAGCCGCTGAGGAGGCGCTGGCCGCCTACGACGCCGCGCTGGGCCGCCAGGGCTCGCTCCAGGCCGTGGCGCTGGCCGACATCGCTGCCCGGCTGCGTGAGCTGCTGGCCCACGCCGGCAAGGCGGCACCCGACCCGGCGATGGCGCACCTGGCGCTGCGCGACCTGGTTGGCCGGTTCACCGACCTCGCCGACAACGCCCGCGCCTTCATGGGGTCGCTGCAACGCACCATCGACCTGCACGACGCCGACGTGGACGCGTTTCTCGCTTACAAGGATCGGCTGATCGACTACCTCGAACGCTTCATCGCCGACCTCATCACCACCGGCGCCGAGATCGCCCGCCTGCTCGCGGACCTGGAGCGGCCCGACCCCGCGGGCGAGCCCGCCGTGGAGCGCCTGCTCCGCCTCGCCGCCGAACGCGACGCCGCGGACGCCGCTCCCGGCGCCACCGAGGAACCCGACGGCGCGGCGCTCGCCACAGCTCTGGGGGGATGGCGGGACCGCTGGGCCGGGCTGCGCGGCTGGTTCCTCAGCTCCGCGGACCATCCGGCCCAGGCCAAGCTGCTGCGCTCGGCCGCGCGCAGCGCGATCCCGCAGCTCCTCACGGTTGTCTCGACGCTGAACGAGCGCCGCGCGGGCCGCTCCGACCGCTCGGCCGACTTCCGGGTGCTGGCCCGCTGGTTCGCCGAAGCGCCCGATGACGCCGCCCGGCACCGGCTGTGGCGTACCGCGTTCGGTCTCTACCCCGCCCGGCACCTCACCATGAACGCCGACACCCTCGACGCGCGCGAGCGCGACCCGGTGCCGGCCGACACTCCCTGGGCCGAAGCGGACCCCGTGCGGATCAGTCCGCAACTGCGCCGCACCGGCCACTACGAGCGGCGCGGCAAGCCGCGCCGCGTCGCCGACCGCAGCGAGGAGCGCCGCTACCTCGCCGAGGTCGCCCGCAAGCAGGCCGAGGAGATCGCGGCGGCCCGCGCCCGCCTGGACACCGGCGGGCCCGTGCGGCTCTCCGACCTCGGGGAGCTGGACCCCTCTGCGTTCGGCCTGTTCCTGCAGTTGCTCTCAGACGCGCTCGGGTCCTGGCGGCCCGGCGGCACCGAGATCGTCGCCACCGGAAACGACGGCGCCATGGAGATCCGGATGCGGGTGATCCCGGGCGGCGGCGCCGCCGAGATCCACACCCCCGACGGCGTGTTCCGCGGGCCCGACCACACCGTCGAAATCGTCGACCTGGCCGGGCGGGAGGCCACCGGATGACTCTGAGGGACCACACCCGTGAGCAACGCGACGCCGAGATCCGCCGGGCCGCGCGCGCCCTCCTGCGCGAGCCGCTGCTGCGCAATCAGGGTCGGACCGTCGACGACTTCCGACTGGTCCGGCAGCAGGCACCGGAGCTGCGTGAGTGGTTCGACCGCAACACCGGCTGGTCGCTGCACGTCGACGCCGAGACCGCGCGGCTGCGCAAGCTCCCCGGCGATTCGGCCGACCCCACCCACCCCGCCCGAGAGACGACCGGCGCCCGGCTGCCCTTCACCCGCCGCCGCTACGTGCTGTTCTGCCTGGCTCTGGCGGTGCTGGAGCGCTCCGACACCCAGATCGCGCTGGGCCGGCTCGCCGAGCAGGTGGTGCTGGAGGCCGCGGAGCCGCGGCTGGTCGCCACCGGGATCGCCTTCACCCTGGACAACCGCGAAGAGCGCAGCGACCTGGTCGCGGTGGTGCGGCTGCTGCTGGGGTACGGCGCCCTCACCCGGGTCGCCGGCGACGAGGACGCCTATCTCAAGTCCGCCGGAGACGTCCTCTACGACGTGGAGCGGCGGGTGCTCGCGGGCCTGCTCACCGGGCGGGTCGGCCCGTCGATGGTCGACGCGGCCCCTTTCGAGGAGCGCCTGGCCGCCCTGGCGGCCGACCCCGCGCTTGACGGCATGGACAGCGACGACCTGCGCAACCGCAAGCTGCGGCACGCCCTCACCCGCCGGCTGCTCGACGAGCCCGTGGTCTACCGCGACTCCCTCACCGAGGCCGAGACCGCCTATCTCAGCAGCCAGCGCGGCGCCATCACCCGCCGCATCACCGAACTGACCGGCCTGGTCGCGGAGGTACGCGCTGAGGGGATCGCGATGGTTGACCCCGACGACGACCTGACCGATGTGCGCATGCCCGAGCAGGGCACGCACGGCCACGTCACCCTGCTCCTCGCCGAGTACCTGGCCGGCACCGAGGGAGAAGTCCCTGTGGCGCGCCTGGAGGCGCACGTCCGCGAACTCACCGCGGAGCACGCGCGGCACTGGTCCAAGACCGCCCGCGAACCCGGCGCCGAGACCGACCTGGTCGCACGCGCCCTGGTCAAGTTGGAAGCGCTGTCCCTGGTACGGACCGGCGTGGACGCCGCGACGGGCGGTCGGACCGCGGAACGGCTCCCCGCGCTGGCCCGCTACGCCGTGGGTGAGGCGATCGTGCGCGAGCCCGGCGAACGGGCACCGAAAACAAGCAGGCGCACGCCCCGGAGGAAGGCGAGGACATGACCGAGCCGCGCACCGACACCACGGGAGCCTCACTGCCCGTTCCCGGTCAGGCCAGGTGGCAGCCGACACGCGTCGGCGTCATCGACATGTTCTACTACGACGTCGAGGAGTTCCACTTCCGCGACGGGCGGTTGCTGCTGCGCGGCAACAACGGCACCGGCAAGTCCAAGGTGCTCGCGCTCACGCTGCCGTTCCTGCTCGACGGCGACCTCTCGGCGCACCGGGTCGAGCCCGACGGCGACCCCAAGAAGCGCATGGAGTGGAACCTGCTGCTCGGCGACGAGCACCCGCACCCCGAGCGCCTCGGCTACACCTGGATGGAGTTCGGCCGGGCCGCCGAGGACGGTACGTCCGAGTTCCGCACACTCGGATGCGGGATGAAGGCGGTGCGCGGCCGCGGCATCGCCCGCCACTGGTTCTTCGTCACCGACCAGCGGGTCGGTCTCCCCGGCACGGACGGAGTACGCCTGCTCGACGCGACCGGCACCGCCCTGTCCCGGGACCGGTTGGAGGAGGCGCTTAGGGGACGCGGGATGGTCTACGACACGGCGCGCACCTACCGGCGGGCGGTCGACGAACATTTGTTCGGGCTCGGCGAGCAACGCTACTCGGCCCTGGTCGACCTGCTGATCCAGCTCCGCCAGCCGCAGCTGTCCAAGCGGCCCAACGAGTCCGCGCTGTCCCGCGCGCTCACCGAGGCACTGCCACCGATGGACCAGGCCGTCATCGCCGACGTCGCCGAGGCGTTCCGCAGCCTCGACGAGGACCGCGCACAGCTCGACTCCATGGTCGACGCGGAACGCGCCGCCTCGGCCTTCCTGGAGCACTACCGGCGCTACGCACAGGTCGCGGCGCGCCGCCGGGCCCGCCTGCCCCGCGAACGGAACCGCGAGTACGAGTCGCTTCGCAGTGCCCTAGGCGAGACCGAAGCGCGGCGGCACCAGGCCCAGGAGACGATCGAGACCGCCGAATCCGAACTGGCGCGCCAGGAGGAGCGCCACACCCGGCTCACCGCCGAGGAGCGGGCACTGCGCGCCGGACCGGAGATGCGCAACGCCCGTGAACTGGAGTTGGCCGCCGAGGAGGCGCGCCGCACCGCCCAGCAGGCCCGGTCGGCGACCGGGGACCGCGACCGCGCCGCCGGGGACCGCGACCGCGCCGAGCGCCGCCTGGCCGAGACCGAACAGCGGCTCACCGCCGCCTCCGACGCGCTGCGCACCGGCCTGGAGACCACGGCCGAGCGGGCGGAGACCGCCGGCATCGGCCGGGAACACGCGCGCGAGACGGCCGCGCTGGCGGCACTGGCCGGGATCGCGGGCGAGGAGGCAGGGCCGTCGAGGGGGCAGGCTGGTGGAGCGAGTGCCGGAACCGACGAGGACAGCGGGCAAAACGCCGAATCGGATGCCCTCCGGGCGGCCGTCGAGGCACTGGCCGCCCGCCGCGAGCGAGCCGTCGAGCACGTCGAGTCATTGGCGCGGGAGTCGGCCGACGCCGAGCAGAGCCGCGGGCGTGCGGAGGAGCGACTCGCCGACGCCGAGAGCGGGCTGACCGCCCGCGCCGAGCGCGCCGGCCAGGCCCAGGACGCTGTCGCCGACACGGCGCGGGCACACCTCGACGCGGTCCGCACCCACCTCGCGGGCTGCGCGGAGCTACGCCCGGCCGACCAGGAGGGCCTGCTCGACCGGCTCCAGGACTGGGCTACCCACCTGTCCGGCCCGAACCCGGCCCGCGCCGAGGCGGAGGCAGCGGCCCGCGCGTCCGCCGCCGCCTTCGCGGAGGAATCCGCAGCGCTGGGCGTGCGGCGCGAGGACCGCGCCCGCGCCGACGAGGAGCTTCGCGCCGAGCTGGAAGGTCTCCGCGCCGGCGGACAGCACGCCCCGCGCCAGCCCCACACCCGAAGCCCGGACGCCCGCACCGACCGTCCAGGCGCCCCGCTGTGGAAGCTGGTCGACTTCGCCGACGATGGGGCCGAGCGCTCCGGGTCCAACGCAGGGCTGGAGGCCGCATTGGAGGTGTCCGGGCTGCTCGACGCCTGGATCGCCCCGGACGGCACGGTGCTGGACGCCAGCACCCACGACGTACTGCTCACCGCCGGCGCCGCCGTGCCGGGCGCGACCCTCGCCAACGCGCTGCGCCCCGCCGTGGACGCGGGCGACCCGCGAGCGGCGGCCGTCGGCACCGACACAGTCGCCCGGGTGCTCGCCGCGATCGGCCTCGGCGCCGACCATCCCGCCACCACCTGGGTGTCCGCGGACGGCCGGTTCCGGGTCGGCGCGCTGACCGGCCGCTGGGCCAAGGAGCACGCCGAGTACGTCGGGGAGGGGGCGCGCGAGGCGGCCCGCCGGGCGCGGATCGCCGCGGTGGAGGCAGAGCGCGGCGACCTCGCTGCCGAGATCTCCGCTCTGGAGGAACGCGTCGCCGCCATCGAGGCACGCCGCACCGCCCTGGACTCCGAGCTGGCCGCCCTGCCCACCGACGAGGACCTGCGCGCCGCGCACGCCACACTGGTCGAGGCCAGCCGGCAGCTCACCGAGGCACGCGAGCACCACGAGGAGCTGGCACGCAAGGCCGGCGTCGCCGCCAACGCCGCCCGCCAGGCCGCCGACACCCTCCACCAGGCGGCGGAGGAGCTGCGCGTCCCCGCCGGCACCGAGGCGCTGCGCGGATTGCGCACCGCACTCACCGACTACCGGTTGGCCCTCGCCGACCTGTGGCCCGCCCTGCGCCAACTACACGACGCCGGGCAGGCGGCTCGCGCCGACCGCGACGACACGGCCCGGCTCCGCGCCCACCACGAGGAGCTGGCCGAACGCGCTGCCTACGAGGCGGCCACGGCCGCGACCGCGGAGCAGCGGCACTCCACCCTCCGGGAAACCGTCGGCGCCGCCGTGGCCGAGCTGGAGCGCCGCCTCGCCGAGAACCAGCGCGCACGGGAGGACTGCGAGGAGCGGCAGCGGCAAGCGCGCCGCGACCAGGAGGGCGCGGTCGAGCAGCGAGGCCACGCCGACGGACGTATCGAGCAGTTGCGTACCGACATCGACGCCGCGGCCGCGAGCCGCGCCGAGGCGATCGCCGCGCTGCGGCGGTTCACCGGCACGGGGCTGCTGGCGGTGGCGCTCCCCGACCTGGTTACCCCGCCCGTCGACCGGGAGTGGGCGGCCCGCCCCGCGGTCGAGGTAGCCCGTGCCGTCGAGGCCGGGCTCACCGAGGCCGACGACTCCGACCGCGCCTGGGACAGGGTGCAGAAACGGTTGTCCGAGGAGCTGAACACGCTGCGCGACGTACTGTCCCAGCACGGGCACTCCGCGTCGGCGCAGTCCCTGGAGGAGGGCGTCGTCGTGCGGGTCGTGTTCCAGGGTCGGGAACGCGGCGTGCCCGAGCTCGCCGCGGCACTGGCCGAGGAGATCGCCGAGCGTCGGCGGATCCTGTCCGCGCGGGAGCGGGAGATCCTGGAGAACCACCTCATAACCGAGGTCGCGGGCACCCTCCAGGAGCTGGTCGGCAGCGCCGAACGGCAGGTGGCTCAGCTGAACGCGGAGCTCGATGACCGCCCCACCAGCACCGGGATGCGGCTCCGGCTGGTGTGGCGTCCCTCCCGCAAAGACGCCCCGACCGGGCTGGAGGCCGCCCGGGAGCGGCTGCTACGTCAGCACAGCGACGCGTGGTCACCACAGGATCGCGAGGCCATCGGCGAGTTCCTGCAGGCGCACATCGACCGGGTGCGAGCACGTGACCAGCGCGGCGGGACATGGCTGGAGCATCTCACCGAGGCGCTGGACTACCGGTCGTGGCACGAGTTCGCGGTGGAGCGCCACCAGAACGGGAAGTGGAACAGCGCCACCGGTCCCGCGTCCGGCGGCGAACGGGTGCTGTCAGTGTCCGTCCCATTGTTCGCGGCCGCGTCCTCGCACTACGCGAGCGCGGGCAACCCGCACGCGCCGCGGCTGATCACCCTCGACGAGGCGTTCGCGGGAGTGGACGACGACTCCCGCGCGAAATGCCTGGGCTTGCTGCGTTCGTTCGACCTGGACGTGGTCATGACCAGCGAGCGGGAGTGGGGCTGCTACCCGGAGGTCCCCGGCCTGGCGATCGCCCATCTCTCCCGTGTCGACGGTGTCCCGGCGGTGCTGGTGACCCGCTGGGAGTGGGACGGCAGCCGGCGGACCCGCGTCGCCGACCCGCCCTCGTTCGCGGCCAGCGGCGCGGATGGGGTGGTCGTTGACCACGCGGATGCGGACACCGAGCAGGAGCCGCTGTGGTCGTGACGCTCCGGCCCCGCGCAGCCGGCGGGAAGAGTGGGGAGAACGATGTCGGCCAGCCGCGACGCTGACCCCAACGGGGACACGGGAAAGGGTGCGGACCGGCCGCGGCTGGAGCGGCTGCTCGGCACCGAGGACATCCGGTGGCTTGTGGACCGCGCCCGGTCCCGCATAGAGCGCGGCCAGGAGCTGACCGGCGTGGTCACCCTCTCCTCGGCCACCCCCGAGCAGCGGGACGCCATTCAGCGGCTGCTCGGGCGGCGGCCGCGTCCCGGAAGCTCCCTCACTGTGTCGCTGGACGCGGTCGACGCGGTGCTGCGACGTTCGGGAGCGAGTCCGGACGGCCTTGCGGCGGCGGTCGAGGAGCTGACCGGTGGACCCGTACGGCCGCGGGCGGAGGTCGAGGCGGACCTGACCCGCGCGTGGGACGAGGCCTACGAGCCGTTGTCCACAGCCTGTGCGCGGCGCCCGGAGCTGGCGGAATGGTGCGCCCGGTTACGTGCCTCAGGGCTGGTCCCCCGCCTCCTCGGCACGCCCGCGGAGGCCGCCCCCACCCTGCGGACCCTGGCCACCGTTGTCTCTGCGCTGCCGGCAGACGGAGTCGGGCTGGCCACCTTCGCCGCGCGGGTCTGCGGCGACGCCCACGGACTGGACGACGGCCGCCCGCTGGGCACCCTCGCTCTCGGCGCGGCTCGCGCCCTGACCGGCGTCCCGGCCGGCAGCGGAGCGGAGTGGCGCCGCGAGGCGTGGACGGCGGCCGGGCTGCTCACCGACGACCTGTCGAGCACCGCTCTGGCCTTCGGGCTGCCGGGGGACACCGCCACACCGACCGGACGGGCGCTGGCCGCGCTCCGGGAGGCCGGGCAGCCCGCCGTCCTGACGCTGCGTCAGTTGGTCCAGACCCCCGCACGTCCACTGCCGAACGGAACCGTGGTCCGCGTGTGTGAGAACCCCGCCGTCGTGTCCGCCGCGGCCGACTACCTCGGCGCGGGCTGTCTCCCGCTGGTGTGCACCCAGGGCCAGCCGGGGACGGCGGTCCTCACCCTGCTCCGCCAGCTTGGCGCGGCCGGTGCCGAGCTGCGTTACCACGGCGACTTCGACTGGGGCGGCGTCCGCATCGCCAACACGTTGCTACGCCGGGTGCCATGGCGTCCGTGGCGCTATTCGGCCGCCGACTACCGTGCCGCGGTGCGGGCCGCGCCCGGCACGCCGCTGATGGGAACGCCATTGACCGCGGCGTGGGACGCCACCTTGACCGAGGCTATGAACGAGGTGGGGACGCGCGTCGAGGAGGAGGCGGTCCTCAACGATCTCCTCGGTGACCTGAGCACGCCCTGACCCGCTCGCGCCGTGCAGGAGGGGGATACCGCGCGGGGTGCCCCTCAGGCGGTGCGACGATGCCGCGCGGCCTAGATGAGTAACTCTAGGGGGTGCCGGGCCTGAACATGAGACGAGGGAGTTCAAGCCGAAGCGTGACACAAGACCTGAACGCCCTCGCCCGATCACTCTACGACACCATCCGCCGGAAGGAAGGCCATCCCCGCGTGCGCGGGGAGGCACGTGGGCCTGGATGAGCTGGGTGAGTGGTCCTCGGGACCATCCCCGCGTGTGAGGGGACAGGGTTCGGGGCGTCACCTGAAGTGGGTGGCGCCCCTTTCGCATGTCAGGGCGGGTACCGGTGACCTGGGATGATTCCGAATTCCGGTGTTGTGGGGCGGTGGTGGTGTCGCACGCGTGGGCACGCGTGGGCGGGGTTGCTCATCCTTCGCGGGCCCTGTGCGGGCCAGTCTGCGGGGCCTGGATGGGGCTCTGGATGCCCTGGCGTGTGGGCGGTTTGGGGGTCTGGGTTGGGTGTGGCCCGTGCTCACGGGCCAACGTCGGGGGTGTGGTGTCCGGTGAGTGGGCCCAGACGTGCGAACGCCTGATCCATCGTCCGGGTTGCGCGGCGTTCGTCCAAGCGGGCTTGGAGGGGGTTGTCTTGGCGCTCCGCGTCCCAGATACCGACGCTCTGATCAGGCAGGATCTTTGTGCGCACTGAGCGTCCGATGATGTCGCCTGCTCGGCGTCCGGCGTGGCGGGCCTGGTCGCGCTCGGCGTCGTCGGCGCAGGCAAGCACAACCGCGCCGGTGCGGCGTAGTTCGGTGGCGATGCGCTGGGCGTGGTCTTCGGCGTCGCGCGCGTGGGCCTGGGCGCGTGCTTGGGCGCTGGGCGCGGTGGCGATGTCGCGAACGGGGTCGTCGTCGGCCATACCGGGGAGCCTACCGGGGCGGCGGTGCGCCTGTCCGGTGGACGCGGGTGCGGGGCACGCGCCAGCGGTGGCCGGTTCGTGCGGCGCTGGCCACGATGCGGTGAGGATGGGTGTGTGCCTCGGGTGCGGCGTATGGCCGTGGGGTGGAGGCGTGCGTCTCGGCGTGGCTCGATGCCTCGTCGTGACGCGCCCGCATTCTGACCTCGTGCCGCTGTGGTGGGGGTCTGCGGTGCGCGGTGGTGAGGGTGGACGGGTCCGGGCGCGCAGAGCGGCTCGTGGCGGGCGGATCGGGGCCGCAAGCTTGTGCGAGGTCGGGGCCCCTGGCTCCACCGCGTAGTTCCCGACTGGCCCCGATCCTTCGGGTCCCGCCGCGAGGTGCGAACGCGTACGGACCCGGCCGCCCGACTTGGCCAGCGGAGCTGCTTGTGGCGACTGCGACGGTGCGGACTCCGGTACGGCTCGTGCTCGGCCTGGTCGCTGCAAAGCGGGGCGTGCTGGGTGGGAACTTCCTGCGCGGGCGGGCCTGCCTACCGTGCCGGAAGCGGCGGTAGAGCGCGTGGCGGACGGTGAGGCCGGGGAGGGCGCGGACCGGGCCGCGTGCGAGCACCCGACGAAGTCGGGCGCGCAGCGTGCGTGTCCGGGCAAGCGTCCCGACCTACGGCCGTCCCTGTATGCACGTAGCGATGGCCGCCCGCGCGGAGCGCGGGCGGGCAGCCTTGACCCTGTAGGGGAAATCTGAACCGCGCTACGAACCGCTCTTCTCGTCTTCGTCGGGGGTGGCGGTGGTCAGGATGCGGTCCAGTAGGTGGATGGTGTCGGTTCGGATGGTTCTTCCGTGGCTAAAGCGAGGGTGGGCAGTGTAAAGGGCTGTGCGACATAGTGGGTCGTAGCTGATGTGCCACCAGTGGCGGAACTCTTCCTGCAGCGGAATCAGCTCGTCCGGTAGTTCCGGGACGGGTAGGGTTTCGGTGCTCTTGTTCACCGGCCCTCTTTTCTTCGGCTAGGTCCAGCAAGATGCAATGACTTCCGGGGGTGGCCCACGGCGACCACGGTTGGAGTAAGGGGCGTGGCCGCCGTGGGGGTCTTGTGCTCGGTGACGTTGTCCCTGGTGGGCTGTCTTCCGCTTGGTTGTGGTCAGCTCAGCGCAGGGGGCACGGGTGGGACATCGGGGTGATCGACGCGAACTGGCAGTCCTTGACGGGGCACTTCCAGTTGGCGGTGACCCGTTCCACCGTTAGGGATTCTGAATCGTGGCTGGTGAGTAGTTCACGCAGTTCAAGGGAGGTATCGCGTACCGGGCCGAGACAGTAGGTGTGGTCCTCGGTGGCCGCGATCAGCTCGTCGATGAGGTCCCTGAGGGTATGGAGTTCCCTATGGGTGAGGCTCACTGGTTCCCCTCCCTCCTGGCATCGCGCAGGGCGTAGACACTGCCCATACCGAACAGGAACCACCCGTTGGGGTCGGTGACGTAGGCGATGCGTCCCGCGTAGGCCCACCGACGCATCGTGGACGGGTCGATGCCCAGTTCCCGTGCTGCCTCCCCGGTGGACAGCACGTAGAAGTTCAAGTGTGCGTAGGAGGTGTTCACCTCGGGGGCGCTCACCGGCTAACCCCCAGACTGATCAAGACCGCCAAGCCCGCGAGCTGGCCGAACGCGTGGGCCTGTGCGGCATGCAGGCGTTCCACCACGAGCAAGTAGGGGCGGACTCGTGCGCTCCGGCGCGGTGGCAGACTGGTCAACGTCATCAGCTCCTCGGGCTGGTGGCCATGCCCCCGGAGTGTTTGCCGCACTCGCGGGGGTCCCGTGTCTCACCACTGTTCACTGCGGGAGCAGATGTGTGGTGGGCCTGTCTGTAGGCCAATCTGTAGGCCAAAATGGCCTCATGACACCCGAGACGTTCCCTCAGATGCTGAAGGGGCGTCGCAACGACCGAGGTTGGTCGCAACAGCGATTGGCCGACGCGTTGTGCCAGGACTCGGGTCGTGCCACGGTGACGCGACAGGAGGTGTACCGGTGGGAAGCCGGACGCCGCGTCCCGAAGTTCTGGCTTCCTCATATCGCGAACGTGCTCGGCGTGACCAGAGAAGCGCTTGAACGCGCCATAACGGAATCCTGTGTGCCGCAGCCTCCCACGCTCGCCGAACTCTTGCCTGGGGAACGTCCGGTGGCGGAGCTGTCAGCGACACATAGGCGCCGTGTCGGGCAATCGACAGCAGAACGGCTTAGCGCGCGTGTCCATGCGCTCAGGCTCGCGGACGACGTCCTAGCCGGACACGACCTTGTTGGTCCTGCGTTTCGCGAGCTGGACTCTGCCGTCACCCTGTTGCGGGAGAGCACGCAAACGGAAGAGGTCGGCACGGCCCTACGCGTGGCCGTTGGGGAACTGGCCCAGATCGCCGGATGGATCGCGTCTGACGCTGGCCGGCACGACCAAGCGGAGCGCACATACCGCCTCGGCCTATCAGCGGCGCGGGAGGCGGGAGACGCTACTCTTGCGGGACAACTCGCGGGATCCCTGGCCTACCAATGGTCGAACACCCATCGCGAGTCTGACGGTGTGGAACTCGCGGAGGCAGCACTCACCGAAGCGGGCGACGAAGCGCCACCGCGCGCCCGTGCCCTGTTCTGGGACCGGGTGGCGTGGGCGCACACAAAGACTGGTAACGCGCGCTCCGCCATGCGAGCGCTGGGGGAAGCGGCGGAAGCCCTGTCCCGCCACGGTGGAGAAGACGAACCTACCTGGCTCTACTGGGTCGACGCCGGAGAACTCCAAGTGATGGAAGCCCGCTCCTTCACCGAACTCCGGCGCCCGCTCCGCGCGGTTCCCCTGCTCAACGATGTGCTTTCCCGCTACGACGCCACACACGCACGTGAGATGGCGCTCTACCTTTCGTGGCTGGCCGTCGCCTACGCGGATGCGAACGAACCAGAACAAGCGGCGAACGTGGCTCGGCGAATGCTGGACATGTCGACGGACCTGGGAAGTGACCGCACAGCCGAACGCGCGCAGGTCGTACGGATGTCTTTAGAACCGTTCCGAGACGTGCCCGAAGTTCGGGAGATTCTAAGCGCTGCCTAGCGGCTCTCGGCTCGACCACATCGCGAAGCGCTCACCACACAGCGTCCGGACCCATCGAGTGTGGTCGGTGTTCCCCATGGGATACGGTGCGGCTGGTCACGTCTGGGGCGTTCAGTCACCTCCGGCGCCCCTGGTCACCGCTCTAGACCTTGCCGCTTCCGTGGCAGATCTTGCAGGTTACCCAGACGATCTTGCCGTCTTGAGATTCCTCGACCTGGCCAGACCCGTGACAGTTCCTGCATTCGACTTCCTTGCCGTGCTTCCCCATCAGCGCTGTACCTCCGCTATGCGGTTCGTCGGACTGTCGAGCCAGACATGCTGGCCATCGGCGTCGACCGTTACGCCAAACCGGTCCCACTGGGGCTCGCCCCAGCTGACCCATGCCAGGTAGGCAAGCTCCAGTTCGTCCCACAGGGAGCGCGGGCCGTACTGCTTCACCTCGGCGGGTTCACCGGGTGTTGCTCGGCACACCGCATCGGACCCGGACCCGCCATGCCGCACTGCCACCTGGTGAAGACCGTCCGGGCGGTCAAGTCCGCTGAAGCTGACTCCCGGAATCAGCCCAGCCAACGCCACACGTAGCCCGGATCCGGCGTAGCTGACACGGCGTGGATCGACGCGAGACTCCGATATCCGCGCATCAGGTGCGGCGTCTGGTGGTCGAAACCGTTGCTCGCGCAGCATCATGAACGAGGCTTCCCCGCAGATGCGGCCGACTCCTACGTCGCCGGTAACAACGATCCGGAGCTGGTGTCCCGCCATATTGGCGGGCATCCACGGGGTGACGATGACCCCTCCTGGGCGGGTCTGCTCGACCCAGGCATACGGAATCTCGCGCACACCGCACGTCACATGTACCCGGTCATAAGGCGCGCCGCGGGCATGGCCTTGGGCGCCGTCAGTCACCACCACATGCGGGGCGTATCCGGCGCGCTTGAGGTTGGCCTGTGCCTGTTCGGCGACGGCTGGGTCAACCTCGACCGTCGTCACGTTCTCGGCGCCGACCCGTACGGAGAGAAGTGCGGCAGTCCATCCGGTACCGGTGCCGACTTCCAACACCCGATCGCCCAAGTAGGGGTCCAGTAGTTCAAGGAACTCCGCGACGAGACTCGGAGCGGTGTTGGAACTCGACGGGGTTCCCCTCTGGGCGGTCTCGGCGGTGAGGTCGGTGTCACCGTCGTCGATCTGGGTGAGGATCGTGGTGTCGCTATAGACCGCCTCGCGCCATGCCGCGGGATCAGTCGCGCGGTCGATCCAATTCCCTGGCGTGTCCCCCATCGGGGTGGCACGTGCGGCGTCGGGAATGAAGTGCTCCCGGGGTGCTGCCCGCATCGCGGTGGCCCATTCAGGGCTGAACAGGTGGGCGAGGTCGTCAGGACCGGGCGTTGCCATGGTGCGACGGTAACGCGGGGGCTGCGGTGTGTCAGGGGTTCGGCCGCGAACGGCCATCCCGCCGTATCGGCAAGGCACGTTCGCGCCTTGGGCTGGGTCACGTGTGCGCTGGGTGTGGGGTGTAGTGGTCGGTGAGGCTTATGGCGTCGGAGCGGTACACGGTGGTGGTGAAGGCGGTGGCGCGGCCGTGGCGGTAGGCGGTTTCGTCTTGGACCAGGGCGACAACGCCGGGTGGGGCCTGGAGTTGGGCGGCTTCTGCGTGGTTGAGGGGGCGTGCGTAGGTCTGGGTGGTTGCCTCGGTCGGTTCGGGGATTGGTCCGGTGTCGGTGGTGTAGGTGGTGCGAAGTGCGACGACACCGTGGTCTCCGGTGATGGTGGCGGAACGCGTGGTGAGTTCTTGTTCGGGGGCCGCGTTGAGCGCGACTGCGGCGTTCTCAGGCGGGGGTTGCCGGGTTTCGGTGGTGTCCGCGTCGGGGTGCACGGTTTCAGCGCTGGCGGTGTCGGTGGGGGCGAGTCGGCGGACCTCGCGGGGGCGCCGGTTGTGTGTCAGGTGGTCGGGACCATCCCCGCGTGCGCGGGGAGCACATATCCCCCGTCGAATGGGCGTGGCTTGGCGCGGGACCATCCCCGCGTGCGCGGGGAGCACCGGGCCCTGTCCCGCGACGAATGGCGGGAGCTGGGACCATCCCCGCGTGCGCGGGGAGCACAAGCCATGACGGTCCGGGCCGCAGCGTGCTGCGGGGACCATCCCCGCGTGCGCGGGGACCATCCCCGCGTGCGCGGGGAGCACGCCGCGCGCGTTGGTAGCCATCTTGGTTACGTGGGACCATCCCCGCGTGCGCGGGGAGCACGCACCACCAGCTGGCACAAGTTGATGCGCGACGGGACCATCCCCGCGTGCGCGGGGAGCACGTCGGCCCGGACGCGGGCGAGCTTGGCTTCGAGGGACCATCCCCGCGTGCGCGGGGAGCACCCGAAGGCGCTTCAGAAGCCTTCGACGATTGGGGGACCATCCCCGCGTGCGCGGGGAGCACTATTGAACGTGGATTCCGTGGCGTAAAGATTGGGGACCATCCCCGCGTGCGCGGGGAGCACACATGCTTGTCTGCGAGGAAACTTGCATTGCCGGGACCATCCCCGCGTGCGCGGGGAGCACAGTGAATGACCTGCGTCTTCGCTAACCCTATAGGCCCATCTCATTCACTTCATGAGAAACCGACAAAAGCCTCACAGCAATACGAGTCCGCCCAGCCCTGAAGCCAGTACCGGCCACTCCAGCGCGAGTGTGGACATCGTAGCCCGATCGAAGTGTCCCTGCTGTCCCCACTGCTTGATCAACCGTCCCCAGCGGTCCTTTCTGGTCGAGCTGGGCGGCGATCTCGCGGTCGGTGGGGAGGGAGCCGTCCGCGCGGCGGTTGGCCCGCGCCCAGCAGCGCCGTGGCGCCGCGTTCGGCCCCTTACCCGTGCACGGAATGCGCCCTCGACTGCCTGAGCCGGGTGCACGAGCGCGGGGGCGTTCGCGCGCCCCGGGTGTTCCCCCGCTCTTCGGCGGTGGTGGTCGCCGCATACCGAGCGTGTTCAGCTCGGGGAGAAGGGGGCCAGCCGGCGAATGAGGGTTTCCGTCGCCTCGACGACCGCATCCTTGGCTTTCCTGTCCTCGCTGGCCGCGACCTCCTGGGCGGCCTCGCTGATCAGGGAGGTGAGGGTGGAGACAGTCAGCCGCCCCAGGGCGTCGTCAGTGGTGTTCAGCAGGGCCGCACTTCGCCAGATCCATTCGCGGATCCGGGCGTGCCGGGCCCCCTCGAACCCCGGGGGTGCATCGCCCTCCCTGAAGAGCCGCATCAGGTCACGCCGCTGCCATGCGCCGTCCAGGTAGGCCCGTGCTCCGGCGAGGAACAGCTCCAACCGGCTCTCCTCGCCCTGCGCCCGGGTCTCGGCCACGGCGCGGGAGGCGTGTTCCTCCTGCTCGGCATGGTGCCGTTCGTACAGCGCGAGGAAGAGTTCGCCCTTGGCACCGAAATGGTGGTAGAGGCTGCCGACGCTGAGGCCCGTTCGCTCCACCACGTCGGCCACGGAGGCCTCGGTGAAGCCCTTCTCTCCGAAGACCTCGCGGGCCGCATCGAGGAATACCTCGCGCGTCTCGACAGTACGGCTCCATTGCCAGGCGCCGGAACCTCTCGCCATGCGCGCCACTGTGCCCTCCTGCCGACTACGGCCGGCACCCAGCCGACTCCTCCGTCAGCCTATTGACACGTCCGACCCCCTGAAACGCCGTTACACGGATGTGACATTTGATGTCTGGACGACTCTTGTGACCTGTGCAACTCTGCAATATTAGAATCTATTCTAGAAAACATTCTGGTCTGGAGGTGCCATGCTGGGCGAGCTCCGAGCGCCCGCGAAGGCGAAGCCGGCCGCTCCCCACGGCTGGGCACCGTTCGTCGTGCTGTTCCTGGTCGGACTGGTCGACCGGATCGAACACCAGCTGATGAGCGGAGCCCTGCCGCTGATCCAGGCCGACTGGGGGTTCAGCGACACCGCCGCCGGCTCCATCGCGACAGCGGGGGCCGTGGCGTCGGTGCTGGTCGTCCTGCCCGCCGGATATCTGACCGACCGCTACCCGCGGACCCGCATCATCGGCGTCGTCGTGATGTGCTGGGCCCTGGTCACGCTCGGCTCCGGCCTGGCGACCGGGTTCGCCGTGTTCTACGCCCTGCGGGTGCTGCTGTCCGCCGCCCAGGAGCTCGACAACCCGGCGGCCGGGAGCCTGATCGCCGACTACTACCCGGTGCGGACGCGCCCCAAGATCTACGGCTGGACGCGGGTGACCGAATACCTCGGCGGCTTCGGGGCCGTGCTCGCGGGCCTCATCGGGGAGGCGTTCGGCTGGCGTGCGGTCTTCCTCTTCATGGCGGTTCCCGGGCTGCTCATCGGACTGCTGTGCTGGTGGCTGCGCGAGCCGGCCCGCGGCGCCCTCGACGCCGAGGAGGCGGGGGCGCCGACCCGCGACTCCCCCGGCGCGGCGCCGACGGTGCGCGTCCCGCTCCGGTTCGGCAGGCAGCTGCGGAGAGTCCTCACCACCCCCACGCTGGTTCTGGTCGCGGCGGGCGTCTGCCTGCTGACCTTCGGCCTGCAGGGGATCTTCTTCTGGATGCCCAGCATGATCTACCGGACCTTCGACACCGGTGCCGGCGTCGCCGGCACGGTCACCGGAACCGTCACCATCTCCGGGGTCCTCCTCGGCACGCTGCTCGGCTCGTGGCTGGGGCGCCGGGCCGACGCCGCCTTCCGGGGCGGCCGCATGGCCGTCGCCGGGACCGGGGTGACGGCGGGAGCCCTGGTTCTCATGTTCGCGCTGTCCCAGCAGGCCCTTCCGGCGTTCGCCGCCGGACTGCTGGTCGCCGTGATGCTGATGTCCACGGCGATCCCGAACAACTTCGCCAGCATCGCCGACGTGGTCGGAGCCGAGTCGCGGGGCCTGGGGTTCGCGTTCCCGCAGCTGCTACTCACCGCCGGGGCGGCCTTCGGGCCGATGGCGACGGGTGCCGTCTCCGACTACAGCGGCTCCCTGGTCACCGCGTTCCTCGTACTCACCGTGCCAATGGCCCTCGCCGGCCTGCCCCTGATCGCCGCACGCTGGACGTTCGGACGCGATGCCCAGCGTGTACTCGACGACGCCCGCAGCAGGGAAGGATGATCATGTCGGCCATGGACGACTTCGAGGCCGCCGAGCGCGGCTTCCTCGGCGCGCTCGCCTCCGGGAACGTCTACGCCGCGGACGGGCGCGAAGTCTGGAGCGGCGACGCCTACGCGTTTCTCGACGGCGGGCGCCCGGAGACCGTGAACGCGAGCCTGTGGCGCCAGTCGCGCCTGACCGCCAAGCAGGGGCTCTACGAGGTCGCACCCGGCGTCTACCAGGTCCGCGGCCTCGACCTGTCGAACATCTCGTTCATCGAGGGCGACTCCGGCGTCATCGTCGTCGACCCGCTGATCTCGACCGAGACCGCCGCCGCGGCGCTTGCGCTGTATCGCGAGCACCGCGGCGACCGGCCGGTGACCGCGATCCTCTACACCCACAGCCACGTGGACCACTTCGGCGGCGTGCTGGGCGTGGTCGGCCGCGATACCGGCGTCCCGATCCTCGCACCCGCCGGTTTCCTGGAGCACGCGGTCAGCGAGAACGTCTACGCCGGCCCGGCGATGGCGCGGCGCTCGATCCTCATGTACGGCTCGGCGCTGCCGAAGGGCCCCCGGGGCCAGGTCGGATGCGGACTCGGGCAGACCACCTCGACGGGCACGGTCTCGCTGCTGCCGCCCACCCGCGACGTCACCCGCACCGGTCAGGAGGAGACGCTCGACGGTGTGCGGTTCACCTTCCAGCTCACCCCGGGCACCGAGGCTCCCGCAGAGATGAACTTCCTGCTGGCCGACCGCCGGGTGCTGTGCATGGCGGAGAACGCCACGCACAACCTGCACAATCTGCTCACCCTGCGCGGCGCCCCGGTGCGCGACCCGCGCACATGGTCGGATTACCTCACCGAGGCCATAGAGCTGTTCGCCGACCGCGCCGACACCCTGTTCGCCTCGCACCACTGGCCGACCTTCGGCCGGGCCGAGCTCACGAGGTTCCTCACCGAGCAGCGCGACCTCTACGCCTACCTGCACGACCAGACGCTGCGGCTGATCAACCAGGGCCACACCGGCACCGAGATCGCCGAGATGATCGAGCTGCCGCCGCGCCTGGAGAAAGCATGGCACGCCAAGGGCTACTACGGCTCGGTGAGCCACAACGTCAAGGCGATCTACCAGCGCTACATGGGTTGGTTCGACGGCAACCCCGCCCACCTCTGGGAGCACCCGCCCGCCGAGTTGGCCGACCGGTACGTCGAGTGCATAGGCGGCGCGTCCGCGGTCCAGGACAAGGCCCGCGCCTACGCCGACCAGGGCGACCTGCGGTTCGCAGCGACCCTGCTCAACCACGTCGTCTTCGCGGACCCCCGCAACGGGGAAGCCCGGGAGCAGCTCGCCGGGGTCTATGAACGCCTCGGCTTCGGCGCGGAGAACGGGCCTTGGCGCAACTTCTACCTTCAGGGGGCCGCTGAGCTGCGCGGCGGTGTCCCCAAGGCGGAGCGGCGCGGCGGCGGATCGGACGCGGCACTCGCGACGGCACTGACCGCGGAGCAGATCTTCGACGGTATGGCGGTCCGGCTCAACGGCCCCAGGGCGTGGCAGGAGCGGTTCGCCATCGACTGGCGCCTCACCGACCTCGGCCGCACGATCCGGCTCCGCCTGGCCAACGGCGTCCTCGTGCGGACCCGGCCGGACCGCGAGGCCGCCGACCTGACCCTCACGCTGACCAGGGCCCAGCTACCGGCCGTGCTCGGCGGCCGCGGCGCACACGAGCTGCGGACCGAGGGCGACCCCGGACTGCTCGACCGCCTGCTCGGCCTGCTGGACAAGCCGCGGCGCGATTTCCCCGTCGTCACTCCGTAGCCGCCGCGCGGGCCCGCCCGGGCCCGCGCAGGCCCGACGCGCCGAGCAGTCTCGTGCGCTGCCCGGGCGGCGCCGGCGCGGCCGGCGCCGCCCGCGGCGATGTCGCAGGCGGTCGCCGGTACGCGTACTCGCGGCCCCCGCGATAAGCGCCGCGCACGCCGGTCCGCCCCTCCCCTCCCGCTCCATGGCCGCCTGCTACGGCGATCTTGACGCCATATTCATTAACAGACAAGCTATTCATTAACGAACAAAGTGTATGAAACGGAGTCGACCGATGAACCTCGGCAACTACCTCGCCCGCAGCGCCATGTACTGGCCGGACGAACCGGCGGTGGTCTGCGCCGACCGCACGTGGACCTTTCGCGGGCTGGAGGAGGAGGCCAACCGGCTCGCATCGGCGCTGATGGGCCGGGGGCTGCGAGCGGGAGACACCGTGGCGACCCTCGCGTGGAACCGGGGCGAGCTCGTCGTGGTGGAGTTCGCCCTGTACAAGGCCGGACTGCTGCGCGCCCCCATCAACGCGCGGCTCGGGCGGGGCGAGGTCGAGCACATCCTGGGCTACGCATCGGTGCGGGCCCTGTTCTTCGACGCCGCCCACGGCGAGGACGCGTCCGCCGCGGCGGACGCGGCAGGCGCCAACTGCCTGCCCGTCGTCTTCGACGACGCCGGCCTCCCCGGCGCGCAGACCTACCGCGGACTGCTCGCGGAAGGCGAAGCCGGACCGGTCAGCGTCGAGGTCGGCGAGGACGATCCGTGCGTGCTGAACTTCACCTCCGGATCCACCGGCGCGCTCAAGGCCGCCACGCAGACCTTCGGCAACCGGCGGGCCAACATGCGCAAGCAGCTAATGGCCGACGACTCCCGCCCTCACCCCGGCGCCCGGTACCTGGCCTGCGGGCCCATCACGCACGCCGGGGGGATGAACCTACTCGCCGGAGTCTTCGGCGGCGCCACCGCCCACATCCTGCCCGCCTGGGACGTCGAGTCGTTCCTCGACACCGTCGAGCGCGAGCGCATCACCGCCACGTTCATGGTTCCGGCCATGCTCAACATGACGCTCGCCCATCCGGGCGTGGCCGAGCGCGACCTGTCCAGCCTCACGAGTCTTCGGGTCGGCGGCGCGCCGATCTCCCCGCAACGGCTGCGGCAGGCGATCGAGGTGTTCGGGCCGATCGTCGCCCAAGGCTACGGGCTCGGCGAGACTACGAGCGTGGTCGCCGGCCTGAGCAGCCGGCAGATCGCGGACGCCGTTGCCAACGACCCCGAGCTGCTGGCCTCCTGCGGCCGTGCCGTCTACGACAGCGAGATCCGCGTCGTCGACGCGGAAGGGGCCGAGCTGCCGTCGCGGCAGGTCGGCGAGGTGATCGTCCGCGGCCCCGACTGCGTCTCCGAGTACTGGAAGGAGCCCGAGCTGTCCGCGGAGACGTTCAAGGGCGGCTGGGTGCACACCGGCGACTTGGGGTGGATGCGGGAGGACGGTTACCTGTTCATCGTCGACCGGAAGAAGGACATGATCATCTCCGGCGGTTTCAACATCTACTCCATGGAGGTCGAGGCCGCGCTCTACGAGCACCCCGCGGTCCGTGAGGCGTGCGTGGTGGGTACCCCCGACGAGCACTGGGGAGAAGCGGTCACGGCGGTCGTGGTCCTCCGCGGCGAGGTGTCCGCGGAGGAGCTCATCGCCTTCTGCGCCGAACGCCTCGACCGGTTCAAGAAGCCGCGGTCGGTGGAGTTCGCGACCTCCCTGCCCTACAACCGCAACGGCAAGGTCGACCGCAAGGCCGTGCGCGCCCCGTACTGGGCCGGGGCCGAGAGGAAGGTGGGCTGATGAGCTTCTCGCTGCAACCTGCCTATGCGGACGACCCCGCGCTGGACACGCTCGTGCAGCGGCTGCGCGCCTACCTGTCCGGCGAGCTCGCCGACTACGAACGCGAGCACGGCATCGACCGGCGAACGCCCCTCACCCGCGCCATGCTGGAACCGGTCTGGAAGCGCAGCAGGGAACTCGGCTTCTACGGAATCCACCTGCCGCCCGAGTTCGGGGGGCAGGGACTCACGGCCGGCCAGCTGGGGGCGCTCAAGGAGGAGATCGGGGCCGGCGGCCGCATCCTCGGCCACAGCGTGCTCGGCGAGATGGGCGGGCCGCTGCGCGCCGGCGACGTCTACCGCCATGCCACCGCCCACCAGCTCGACGGATACTTCCTTCCGGTGATGCGCGGCGAGCGGGCCTGCTGCTTCTCGCTGACCGAAGCGGACGCCGGGTCCAACGTCTTCGCGATGGACACCACCGCCGAGCGCGACGGCGACGGCTACCGGCTCACCGGCCACAAGGTCTTCAGCACCGCAGGCACCTTCGCCGACTTCGCCATCGTCGTGGCCGCCATGGCCGAGGGCGATGAGAAGTCCTTCTCGGCGTTCATCGTGGACCTGGACAGCCCCGGCTGCCGCGTCGAGGAGGGCGCCACGCCCATGTCGGGGGAGAACATCGAAGCCGACATCGTGCTGTCCGACTGCTACGTTCCCGCAGCGAACCTGCTCGGCGCCGAAGGCGAGGGCATGCGGATCGGGCTCGGCCGGGTGACCGCGAACCGGCTGCTGCACTGCCCCACTCTGCTCGGCATGGCCCGCCGCGCGATCGGCCTGACGCTGCACCGGGCGAAGACCCGGGTCGTCTCCGGAGGCCCGCTGATCAACCTGCAGGCGATCCGGCACAGAATCGCCGACATGGCCACCGAGTACTACGCGGCGCGCTCGATGACCTACACCGCGCTCGCCGCCTACGACCGGGGCACCCGGGTGCCGATGGAGGCGTTCATGGCCAAGCTGTTCGTGGCCGAGACCGCGTTCCGCATCCTCGACGAGGCCGTGCAGATCCACGGCAAGGACGGCATGGTGCAGGACAGCGAGGTGGAGTACCTCTGGCGCAAGGTGCGCATGTTCCGCGTGCTCACCGGAACCTCGGAGATCCAGCGCAACGGAATCGCGAAGATCCTGGAATCGATGGAGGCACCGTAAACCCTGCGCCGCAGCGCCCCCGGGGGCGCTGCGGCGCAGGGATCGGACCGGGTCCGCGGACACCTCATCGGAACGCCCGGGAGCATCAGCCGGCTGCGGGTGCGTGCGCCGTGAGGGCCCGCGCGGCGAGGAGCGCCAGCGCGGCGGCCTGGTCGCCGAGGACAGCGTCGTCGAACACGGCGTGCGGAGAGTGGTTCGGCGCGGGATCCCCGTCGAGGTCGGGTGGGCTCGCCAGCAGCATCAGCATCGTGGCCGGCACCTGCTGGGCGACATAGGAGAAGTCCTCGGCGCCCATGGTCGGGCGCGGGGCCTCGGCGACCCGGGCGCCGAACGCCTCGCGCAGGACTTCCAGAGCGGCTCCGGTGGTCGCCGGGTCGTTGACGACGCTCGGATAACCGGTGGCGACCTCGGTGGTCGCGGTGGCCGCGTGTGCCTCGGCGATCCCGGTCGCGACCGAAGGCAGCTCCGCCTCGACCTTGGCCAGCGCCTGGGGGGACGTGGTCCGCACGGTCCCGCTCAGGCGGGCGGAGCCGGGGATGATGTTGTCGGCGCCCGTTCCCGCGGCGAGGTTGGTCACCGACAGCACCACCGGGTCGAAGGCGTCGAACCGGCGGGTGGCGAAGGTCTGCAACCCCAGTACGATCTCGGCCAGCACCGGCACCGGGTCCAGGGCTTCGTGCGGCCGCGAGCCGTGGCCTCCGCGTCCGCTCACCTCGACCGCGAACGTGGTCGAACTCGCGGTGACCGTGCCGGTCCTGGTGAGGAAGGTGCCGCGCGGGCCGGGGCCGACATGGGCGGCGTAGGCGGCGACCGGGCGTTCGCCCGTCACGTCGAGTACGCCTTCCTCCAGCATGAGCGGAGCTCCGCCGAACCCTTCCTCGCCGGGCTGGAACATGAACACGACGTCGCCGGCGAGCTCGTCGCGGTGCGCGTGCAGCAGGTGGGCGGCCCCCACGAGCCCGGCCGTGTGGAGGTCGTGGCCGCAGGCGTGCATGGCGCCGTTGGTCGACCGGAAGGGCACGGAGGTCGCCTCCTGCAGCGGCAGGGCGTCCATGTCGGCGCGCAGCAGCACGGTCGGGCCCGGACGAGCGCCCCGGAGGACCGCGACCACCGAACTCAGCGCTGTTCCAGTGTGCAGCTCCAGGTCGAGGGGGGCGAGCGCCGCAAGCACCTTCCGCTGCGTCTCCGGCAGCCGCAGGCCCACCTCGGGCTCGGCGTGGATCGCCCGCCGAAGCGCCACGAGCTCCGGCAGCAGCGCCGTTCCCCCGGCGGTGAAGCGTTCAGCCGGCGCGGCCGTGGTCGAAGAACCGTCCGCAGCGGTCTCCACAGGCAACTCCATTTCGAATGATTTGTTCATTTATGAACAGATTGTTCATTATTGTAGAGTGGGGGATATCGGCCGTCAATGCGCTTCCGCCGCCGCGGGCCGGGCCGTTCCGCATACGGTCGCTCGCGGGGGCCGTAGCAGCGCGGCCGTGCGGACTCGGCACCGCCGCCCCCGGGCGGCCGAATCCATGAAGCCGAGACGCCGAATCGAAGACGCGATGGGAAGGAGCCGCACCATGCCGGCGCAGTCGGGAGGCGACCGGCGAGTGCGCCGTACTCGCCGGGCGATCCGCGAGGCGCTCGTCGAACTGTGCGCCGAACAGCGCTTCGGTTCGCTCACCGTCGAGGACATCCTGCGCCGGGCGGATGTGGCGAGGGCGACCTTCTACGCCCACTACCGAACCAAGGAGGATGTCCTCGTCGACATCGTCCACTCACTCACCGAGGACAGGGCCGCGTGGATGGCCGGTTACGAGGCCCAGCACCCCGACGGCTTCACCGGTCACCCCTTGCGCAGCATCTTCGCGCACGCCGAGAACAACGCAGCGGTTTACCGGGTGATCCTCCAAGGCGCCGGCGATGGCCGACCGTTGCGCGAGTTCTACGAACGCACCAGCGAAGAAGCCGAGGCGCTGTTCCGGGCACGTGCGCAACAGTCCGGCCACACCCCCCGCATCCCGGTGGAGCTCGTCGCACGGGCGTGGGCGGGCGAGCTGATCGGGACGCTGGTGTGGTGGCTCCAAGGCACCACCGGATACACGGCCGACCAGGTGGCCACCATGCTCAGCGACCTCTCGGTGCAAGGGCGCCACTGGGCCGCGGGGCCGGTACCGGAAAGCCCGGCCCCGGAGGGAACCACTGCACCGTTTCCGCCGTGAGTCCCGCTCGCCGAGCGGCGGGGGACCTGGCGCCGAACGGCGCAGATCCCCGACCGCTCGTGGCGACAGCCCGGACCGGCGCGCCCGGGACCTGCTCTCGCGGACGTCCGTGGACGAGAAGGCGAGAAAGCCTGCGGGGGCGCTGCCGTCCGGTCCGCCGGGTCGGGACGGACCGCTGCGTTCTGAGCTGAGACGCCGACTCGGACAGCGCGAGCGTGGACACCCCGGCCTGGTCGAAGCGCTCCCGCCGTGGGCGTCGAGGGAGCGCAGGTCTACGTCGCGGTTCGTCCGACAGGGTTGTGTGCGACGGTGAAGTGCCGGTCGCCGTCGGGGTTCTCGATCTCGTCGAGTGCGGCGACGGAGAGGTCTTCGGCGCTGATGTGTGAGGTGCCGTCGGGCTCGGTCAGCAAGAACGCCCGCCCGCTGCCGGGTGAACGCTCGTCCGCCTCGCGGTCGAGCAGGGTACCGAGCTGGGCCCCACCCGCGGCACCGTAGCGCTCCCACGGAGTGATACCGAGACGGTACATCCACGCGTAATTCGCCATGGCCCCAACGTAAACGGGTCCGTTATCGCGAGCCGATCACCCTCCTCTAGCGGCCGCGAGAGGCCGGCCCGCGCCTTCCGGTCGAACCGCACGGCGGCCCCGCGCCCGCTGGGCAGCGCCCTGTCCCCGCGCTGGCCTCGCCGCCACATCCGGTTCGACGCGACGTTTGGATTTCACACGGGCTTGCAGAAGACCGGCGCGTTCGCGATCTGGTTCGCGTTCAGGACTGCCGCCACGTACTTCCGGAAGCTCGGCTTGGCGAAGCGAAGGAGGAACCGGAGGGGGCCGCAGGGTAGGCGTACGTGGTTGACGAACACGTAGCGGGACTCGCCGATGGGTTGCAGCAGGGCCGAGTCGCGCGCTTGGGCCTTGAACGTGAACCATCCGGCGATGTTCTCGAATGTGCGCACCGCTGCCTGGGAGTCCTGGGCCGTGAAGTGGTTGAACAGGAACGGGCCGGAGCGCGGCGGGGCGTCCACGTCACCGATACGTCGGATGTTGCGCGCCGGCATGGCGAAGTCGGCGTCGAGCTGGCGGTATGCCTCCGTGGCTTCGACGGCGGGGATTGATTCCGGATCGGTTGTCTGGATCAGGACCATGACGTCGAAGCGAGGGCTGCCCGCAACCGGTGGAAGGAACACGGCCTCATAGACCGTGGTCGCGACCACCTCGGTAAGATTCTCCAGTTCACCAACCAGATCCCTGCAGTGCTCCACTGTCTCCGCGCGCGGCCTGCTCGCACGCACGAAAGGAACACGGGCTGGTGGCTCAATCCGCCAGCCGAGGTAGATGTAGCCGTAAGGCATCGGCTCGACGAACGGGGCCTGGGCGTACTTCCGGTCCTGGGCGCTGGTGTCCATGCTTCCTTCTCCAATCACGAGTAGACAGGTATGCGAAACCGCCTGTCGCGAGCACTCCGGGACACTGCCGCTGAAAATAATAGATCGAACGATTATTTAATCTATCATCGTGACGCCCGTGGGAGGAGTAGGCACCCAATGACCGGCATGAACGAGCACACACCGCAGAAGCGAGGTCCCGGACGCCCGCGCAAGACCGAGGCGGGAAACACCAAGGGCGCGCTGCAGCAGGCCGCATTGCGATTGTTCGCGCGAAACGGCTACGCCGGCACCTCGATCCGGGCGATCGCCCGCGAGGTCGAACTCAGCGAGAGCGTGCTCTATGCCCACTTCGCCAGCAAGCAGGCGATCTTCGACGCCATACTGGCCGAGCACGGCCCCCAGCGACCGCTCGACGCGGCAGCGGGCGTCGATGCCGGCCTCGCCGAGTCAGATCCCCCTGCCTACCTGCGACAGCTCGTGCGCGCCTTCCTCGACGACTGGGACCGCTACGACGCACGACTGCTGATCAGCCTGATGGCGCGAGACGGTCTCCTACACGGTCCCGCGCTACAGCAGGCACTGACCGCGACCAGAGACGCGGCGGGCGAGATGTTCGACCGGTGGATCACCACCGGTCACCTGCGAGCAGACCTCGGCACCCCGCACGAACTCGCACTGTCCTTCACCGGACCCATCGGCCTCAACCGCATACTGCACCTGCACGCCGAGGCCACCGCGCACGAACGCACCACAGCCCGCGAAGAGATCCTCCACCACGTCGAGACCTTCATCAACGCCGCCTTCCTGCCCGGAACTCATCCGGAACACCCCCCTCTCGGATAACCGGCGCACGCTCCTGCCCTTCGCGGTGTCTGTGCTCGGCGAGCGGCGGACCGGGTTGTGGTCACCGCCCGCGATTCCTGGCTGGACTCCACTGGGTACACCGACGAGTGGCCTTGGCCCCGACCGGCGTGTTGCGCCTCACAGGGTCGCGGTAGCAAGTGGCGAGAACGTGGTACGCGAGCCTGCCGGCGGCGCGAGCGGCGCGCCCCGCTACCCAAGGAGAGCGACTTATGGCCCAGCGACTGTTCCTCGTCGATGTCGAGGCGAGTGCGCCGACTCCGTACAGCGGTGTGATGACCGAGTTCGGGGTCGTCGACTTCGAGACCCGGGAGTGGTTCCACGGCCATCTGTGGGAGTTCCACCCCGATCCGGAGGTTCCGGCTCGGCCGGTCGCGGAACGGGAAGCTCCCGGTTGGACCAGGAGCGATCTGTCCCGGCACAACGTCGAGACGGCCCGGGAGGTATTCACCTCTCTCCAGGAGTGGATGGCCCAGCTAGCCGAACACGATGACCGCCCCGTGTTCGTCTCCGACAACCCGGGCTACGACGTCATGTGGATGGCCGAGGGGTTCGACCGCGCCGGCCTGCCGAACCCGTTCGGCCACTCCGCACGCCGCATCGGCGACCTGGCCGCCGGCCTGTCGGGGAAGTGGAAGAACACCTCGGAATGGAAGAAGCACCGCCGCACCGTCCATGACCACAACCCGGTCAACGACGCGTTGGGAAACGCGGAAGCGCTCCACACCATCCTCGTAAGCCACCGGCAGATCGGAGCATAAGGGACGGCACCGCAGCGAGGGGGCGCGCTGGTGACGTACGGCAAGGGGTTTCATAGCGTCACCGCGTCCCCCCCTCCCCCAACCAGCGCCCTCCCACTGGGCTCGGGAGGCCGTGCATCGATATCATCCAACAGTCGTCCGGATCGGGACGGCGGGCGCCCTGCGAGGCCGAAAGATTGGGTACTGGCGATGGGAGCGGACTTCACCGCCTCGTTCGAGGCTGAACAGGTCGCGGCCAACGACAAGTCCACGCACGTGATGAGCCGGACCGGGGAGTTCAACGTCACCGCGGACTGGGAGCGGCAGACATGCGAACGCCTCGCGGCGGCCATGGACCGGTTCTCCGGGCCGCTGGCCGAGCTGACGGCTCGGGACGCCAACCAGGGAGACACCCGGCTCTGGGTGCTCGACTTCCTGACCTACGGCTTCAACTTCAGCAAGCACAGCGAGCTGACCACCGAGTACCGCACCGGTGGAGCGTCCATCGACTACGCCATTCGGCGCCACGGCCGCCTCTTCGCCCCCGTCGAGGTGCGGGCGTGCGGCCAAACGCTCGACGTGCGCAACCTGCAGCAGGCGCGCCGGTTGGCGGCCCGCGAGGGCGCGGAGTGGATCTTCCTCACCAACGCGCGGATCTGGCAGGCGTACCACCTGCGGGACATGGGGGCCGACGCGCCGAGGCGCCCGGTCCGTGTGATCGACGTGGACCTGGCCAACGCCCACGGTGAGGAGGAGGACGCCTTCCCCGCGGCACTGGACGCCCTGTTCTACCTCACCCAGGAAGCCATCGAGCACGGCCGCCTGCAGCGGCTCGCCGACTGGCGCCGCAACTGCGAACCGGCGCCACTGGCCGACGCGCTGCGCAGCGACGCCGTGCAGCAGGCCCTGCGCTGGGAGCTGCGCAGCCGCACCGGGCACCCCGGCCACCGCGGTGAGTCCGAGGAGCTACTGGAATCCCTCACCCAGCAGGTCGTGGCCCGAGGGCTGCTGGACTAACACCAGCACGGACACTACAGCCCGTACTGTACGGCCTGCCCACCGAGAGTGGTACCGATCGCGACCGGTTCCCAGCCCTCGGCGCCGATGAACCTGCACGGGCTGGTCGATGGTGGCCTTGGAGTTGCTCGGGTTCGGCAGTAGTCGGCCCACCGCCCGACCTGACCGCCCCTGGGGGCGATGGGTGTGAGCGGGGCTCCGACGCCTCCGCGCGACATCCCCGGACATCCCATCCAGGGTTACTGCTCCTCCCTGGCGGGTTGCTGCGGCTTGTCCGCGGCAGGGCTGGGCGCCTTCGCCTCGAAGGGTTGCTGCGGCAGGGAGTTCTCCACGTCAGCGGCGTCGTGGTACTCCCTCTCAGGCAGGCTCCGGATCGCCTCCAGGGTCGCGTTGTCCGAGCCCCGATCCCGGGCGTAGGCGAGGAGTTCCGGGCCGCCCGCGGGAAAGTCCTTTCCCTGCAGGGCTTTGCGGACTCGGCGCTGGTCCGCGGATGTCATGGTGAACACCCCCACTTTCCGTGTCACGTCCGCGCTGGTTGTCTCCCGCTCGCGGCTACCCGCCGGAGCCCTGGAACAACCGCGCCGGTTCCAGCGGGATCCGGGCCGTGACGCCGGTCATCCGGTCCTGACCGGGGTACTGCCCCGTGTCCTCGCTGTCGGATCAGGAACCGCGGCGGCGCCGAAACACCTCCTTCGGGCCGACACGCCAGGTCGGCGGGCCTGCGCAAGTAGGGCGGTTCTCCTTTCGTTGCGGTGGGTAGCCGGGCGCGCACGGACACCGGTGTGCGCACCAGTGGCAGCCACCCGCTAAGGAGCGAGATGAGAGCGCTGACATGGCACGGCAACCAGGACGTCCGGGTCGAGGAGGTCGGCGACCCGCGGATCGAGGAACCGACCGACGCGATCGTCAGGGTCACCTCCACCGCGATCTGCGGCTCGGATCTGCACCTGTACAACGTGCTGGGCATGTTCCTGCAGCCCGGTGACATCCTCGGCCACGAGTCGATCGGCATCGTGGAGGAGGCCGGCTCCGGAGTCAACCACGTCGCGGCCGGTGACCGGGTGGTGGTCCCGTTCAACATCTCGTGCGGGAACTGCTGGATGTGCGAACGCGGCCTCATGGCGCAGTGCGAGACGACCCAGGTACGCGACCAGGGCAAGGGAGCCGCGCTGTTCGGCTACACGTCGCTGTACGGCTCGGTGCCCGGCGCGCAGGCACAGTACCTGCGGGTACCGCAGGCGCACTACGGGCCGATCAAGGTTCCCGCGGAGGGTCCCGACGAGCGCTTCCTGTTCCTCTCGGACATCCTGCCCACGGCCTGGCAGGCGGTTCGCTACGCCGATGTCGGTGCGGGCAGCACCTGCGCGGTGCTCGGACTGGGCCCGGTCGGGCAGTTCTGCACCCGGGTGGCGAAGCATCTCGGTGCCGAGCGCGTCATCGGCGTGGACCGGGTTCCCGAGCGGGTGGAGATGGCCCGCCGCCAGGGTGTCGACGTACTCAACAGCGACCAGGTCGACGACGTGCCCGCCGCGATCCGGGACATGACCAATGGCCGCGGCGCCGACGGTGTCGTCGACGCGGTCGGGATGGAGGCCCACGGCACGCCGGTGCGAGAGACAGCGCAGAAGGCGGCGGGGCTGCTGCCCGACTCGGTGGCCCAGAGCGCGATGGAGAAGTTCGGCGTCGACCGGACGGCCGCGATGGAAACGGCCTTCTACGCGGTCCGCAGGGGCGGGACGGTCTCCCTGTCCGGTGTCTACGGCGGCCAGGCCGACCCGCTGCCGATGATGGACCTGTTCGACAAGGGCCTGACCATCCGGATGGGCCAGGCCAACGTCAAACGCTGGGTGGATGACATCATGCCGGCGCTGACCGGTACGAGCGACCCGCTGGGGGTCGAGGACCTCACCACTCACATGCTCCCGCTGGAGCAGGCGCCACTGGGCTACTCCGTCTTCAACAACAAGGAGGACGGCTGCGTCAAGGTCGTACTTCAGCCGTGAGGAGAGGGGGCGCCCGCGCGGCTCCGCGGTCGGCACCACCGTGACCGCCCTCGCGGGCGGGGCGTGTGTGGCCTGGCTGTCCAGGAACGCGCGGCGCGCCCGGACTTCGGAAAGCTCCCGGTCAAGTTCTCGCACGAAATGTGCAATCCGGTTTAATCGTCTGCCCGGGGATTCTAGTCTTCGTGGACCGGGTTCCGCGTATGGCGGCGGGGGCCGTGAGCGGAGGAGGGCCCCGTCGAGGGGTGCGGACCGTGCGGCTCCGGTCCGGCCCGGCTGACGATGGGAGGTCCCCATGCCCCAGATCAACAGCGCCTCGGTGTCCGACACGGAGCTGTCCCATCTTCGGGAGGGGTTCACGGGCAGTGTTATCGAAGCCGCAAGTCCGTACTACGAGGAGGCACGCACCGTCTTCAATGCGATGATCGAGGAGCGCCCCGGTGTCATCGCCCAGTGTGAGACGGTCGAGGACGTGGTCCGCGCGGTTGGGTTCGGGCGTGAGCACAACTTGGAGATTGCCGTGCGCGGTGGCGGCCACAGCGTCGCCGGTATGGGAGTGACCAGCGGCGGCCTCGTCGTCGACCTGCGGCGGATGAACACGGTAGGTGTCGATCCCGACGCGATGACCGCGCGGGTGGCGGGCGGCGCCACGATGAGCCACCTCGACCGTGCGACCGAGCCTTTCGGCCTGGCGACCACGGGCGGCCGGGTGTCCACGACCGGGGTCGGCGGGTTCGTGCTGGGTGGCGGAACGGGGTGGCTCGACCGCAAGTTCGGGCTCGCCTGCGACAACCTGGTCTCGGCCGAGCTCGTGACCGCGGACGGTGCGCTGGTGCGGGCGTCGGCCGACGAGAATCCCGAACTGTTCTGGGCGCTGCATGGAGGCGGCGGCAACTTCGGGGTGGCCACCTCGCTCACCCTCCGGCTGCACCCGCTGCCCGCGGTTACCGCGGCTCTGCTGCTGTGGGACGCCGACGCCGGGCCGGAGGTGGTGCGCGCCTTCCGGTCCTTCATGGAACAGGCACCGGACGAGGTGGGCGGGGGCGTCCTGTACCTCACCGGGCCCCCTGAGGAGTTCGTGCCCGAACAGTTGGTCGGGACCCTGACGTGCGCCGCCCTGGTGACCTACGCGGGCGGGGGGCAGACCGCGCGCGACGCCATGCGGCCGATGCTGGAGCTCGGCCACGCGGGCGAGCTGATCGTCGAGGTGCCCTACGCCGAGCTGCAGTGCATGCTCGACGACCCGCCGGGCCTGCGCAACTACTGGTCCGCGGAATATCTCGGCGAGTTCCCCGACGAGGCGGTGGACCTCTTCTGCGCCCGCGCCAGCCAGATGATCGTTCCCTCGGCGTCGCAGCACGTCCTGTTCCCGCAGGGAGGCGCGGTCTCCCGGTCGGACACCGACTACCCGGTGCCGTGGCGCAGGGCCCCCTGGTGCGTGCACCCCTTCGGGTTGTGGGAGGACCCGGCGGATGACGAACGCGGCAGGCAGTGGGCGCGCGACATCCGGGCGGACATGCTCCCGTGGTCGACCGGCGCGGTGTACCTGAACTTCATCGGCAACGAGGGGACGGAGCGGATCGTCGCCGGACTCGGCGCGGACAACTACCGGCGCCTGGCCGCTGTCAAGCGGCGCTACGACCCGGACAACGTCTTCCACCGCAACCACAACGTCAAGCCGGGCTAACCGGTCTTGCCGGTCGTATGGCGCGGCCGGCGCGCAGCCGCGCGTACCCCCGCACCTTGATGGCCGAGCGCAGCGTCCCGACCGGGTGCGGTCCCGCACCCGGGTGTCCGTTTCCGCGGCCGGTTTCGCCATTCGACCTTCCCACAGGGAGGTCGGGCACGCGGGTTCCCGTACGCGCCGGCTCTGGCGGATCCGCGGGTTGCGAATGGCTCCGCGCCCGGGCACTACGACGCGGTTGACTGATTCATGTTCCGCCATAGACGAAGGTTTTAACCACGCCTCCCGAAAGGGTCGGTAAGACCTCTTTCCCACGTAAACCGATTTTTACTTCCGGGATTTCGGACGCTGGGGACGACCAAGGGGTGGACATACGCACCGCAGGTTAGAGTGAAATATGACACACACGGGATGTGCTGGATGTGCTCGCTGAATCCAGCGACAACTCATTTTTAAGTTTTGGGGCATTCAATGGCTATCGACTTCACACTCACCGACGACCAGCGGAACCTGCAAACAACCGCGCGGAATTTCGCGCAGAACGCACTCGCTCCAGTAACGGACCAGATTGACCAGGAGCCCGACCCGCTACGCGCCTTCCAGCTCGCGAAACCCGCGTATGCGGAGGCCTGCAATGAGGGCATCGCCTTCTCCATGCTTCCAACGGAGTTCGGCGGTGGCGGCCTGTCGAACGTGGACTTCGTTATCGCCGCCGAGGAGATACAGGCGGTCGACCCCGGCTTCGGTACCACCGTTCTGGTCAACGGGCTCGGGCTGATGCCCGTCTGGTACTACGGCACCGAGGAACAGAAGCAGCGTTTCATCAGCACGGCGACCTCCGACCAGAGTGGCGAGTTCATCGTCGGATACGCCGCGAGCGAGCCTCCCGGAACGCCCGGCGGAACGGCGAACTTCGACGCTCCCGCGGCCGGCGGAGCGGGAATGCAGGTCACCGCGACACTGGACGGGGACGATTACGTCCTCAACGGCCGGAAGTACTGGCCATGCAACGTGGGCGGCTGGGACAACGAAGGCGCCAACCTGAGCCTGGTCATTGTCCGCACCGACCCGAGCGCCGGAGGGACATCCGGGCTGTCCGCGATCATGATCGAACGCGGAACGCCGGGAATCACCTACGAATCCATCAGCACCTCGGCCCAGCGCGGCGCGCCCAACTGCGAGATCGTATTCGACAATGCCCGTGTTCCCGCGAGCAACCTGATCGAGGGAACAAAGGGGAACGGCGATCTCGTCATCAACCGCAATTTCGCGTGGTCGGGTCCGGTGGCCGGGATCGGAGCCGTGGCGATCGCCCGCTCGGCCTATGAGGACGCGCTGCAATGGGCGAAAACATACACCGGAGGCGGACCGGCTCCCATTATCAATTACCAGTACCCGGGGTACGTGCTCGGGGACATCGCAACAAAGATCGAGGCCGCGAGGTACTTCTGCTGGAAGACCGCGCACTACCTGGATCAGCACGGCTACCACGGTGAGATGCTCGGGGCCATGTGCAAGGTGCATTGCACCGAAATGCTCTTCGACTGCGTGTACAAGTGCATGCAGGTAGTTGGGGTCAACTCGCTGGACACGAAGAACCGGTTCCACCGGTATCTGCGGGAGGCGTCGCTTCTGCCGCTGTATGACGCGGGGAACTTCGGCATGCAGCGCCGGCGGGTGCATGGCGTCATGTCCGACGAAACCTTCAATCCCCGCGCGTTCATGGACGACGAGCCCGTCGAGTTCACCAAGGGCATGGAGGGAATCGACACGATCCCCGGTCCCCGGCAGGAGGTTCCCGCTCAGAGGGCGGCTGAGCCGTTCGTCGCACGCTAGGCCGAACCCGTGGCCGCACCACCCCGCCCCGCGAGAGCAGGGCGGGGTGGTGCGGCGGCCTCCAGAACCCAAGGTCCGGCCGGGTCGAACGCCGCGGTGAGGCCGGCCCACCCGGGTGACGGCGGGTCATGCTGTTCCTGCTGCTCGACTTGGTGCTGGCGTTGGTGGGCGTGCCCCGCGAGTGGCCGCCACGCCCCGCTAGTAGACAAATCGACTAGGGTGCTGTTTGCTGGACTCATGATCCTGGCGCGCATCATCCTCGGCCTTCTGGACCTGGCCCCCATGACCGGATACGAGATCAAACGCCACTGCGATACGACCATCAACCACTTCTGGTACGCCGACAAGGCACAGATCTACCGGACGCTGTCCCAACTGACCGACGACGGCCTGGCGACCCTGGAGACTGTTCCCGGTGCCGGCGCACCGGACCGACAGGTCCACCACATCACTGACCGGGGGCGCGAAACCCTGTATGGCTGGCTGACCTCGGAGCTGGACCTTCAGCCCGAGCGCAATGCCTTCCTGGCCCGGCTCTTCTTCTCCGGCAGCCTGGACAAGCCGCAGGTGGAGAAACTGCTCGCGACCAGGCTGGCCTCCGCCGAGTCTCTACTGGAAACCCTGGAGCGCATGCGGGTCTCGATGCCGGAGCCGGCGGACCAGCGCGCCCGGCTGCGCCGCGCCACGCTGGACAACGGCATCGCCCACGCGCGTGCGGAGCTGGATTGGCTCACCTCGCTGCAGGAGGAGCTGGCATGACATCCTTCGCGGAGATCCACCGGCCAACCGATCCCTCTGATGCTCCTCCCGTGCTTCTTGTGCATGGCAGCAATGTCGCCAACTGGATGTGGGAACGCCAGGTCGACGCGCTCGATGACCGGCTGGTCGTGACACCCGACCTCCCGGGATTCGGTACACGCGCCCCCGAGGTCTGGCCCGGTCTGCCCGCCGTTGCCGACGACCTCGCCGATCGCCTCGCCGCACTGGACATCACCACACCCGTCGACGTCGTCGGGCTCTCGCTCGGAGGGATCGTCGCGTTGCATCTCGCAGCCCGGCATCCGGAAACCATCCACTCCGTGTTCGTCACCGGCGCGATGGTGGAACCTCCAGGACCTGTGGTGCGTACGGCGGCGAAGCTCCAGCTCCCGCTGTGGAACGCCCCCTGGTTCTGGAAGGCTCAGGCCGCGGCGTTCGGGCTGCCCGCGGACTCCCGAAGTACCTACGTAGCACACGGTCTCTCCGTATCCCGAGAGACGGCGCGCCGGGTAATCAACGATGTCACCACCGGCGGGACCCCAAAGGGCTTGGCGGATTTCCCCGCTCCCCTGTTGGCCGTCGTCGGCGAGCGCGAACCCCAGTCGGTCCGCGACTCATTGCACGCCATCCGGGGTGCCGCCCCACGGGCGGAGGTCCGCCTGGTGCCGGGGATGCACCACATCTGGAACATGGAAGACGTCGACCTGTTCAACGAGACGATGCGGGGCTGGCTCGACGGCCAGGTGCACCCGCTGTTGCTGCAGGCGTGAACGAGCACCGCGCGGACCGCACTGACCGCTCCGCCAGCCCGGAGGAGGCGGTCGGCGCGGCCCCGCCCGCACGGCCGCCTGCGGACGCGTCCGCAAGCTGAACCGGCAACCCGTCTCGCTCGTTAGAGTGGATCTCTTTGGAGGTGCCTCGATGGACGCGGAGCACATGCAGATCGGTCGGGTCGCCGAACGCACGGGGCTGTCGCTGCGGACCATCCGCTACTACGGCGAGGTCGGGCTGGCGGAGCCGTCCGCCCGCTCCCGCGGCGGGTTCCGGCTCTACACCGAGGCCGACGTCGACCGACTGCTGCTGATCAAGCGGATGAAACCGCTCGACTTCAGCCTGGAGGAGACCCGCGACCTGCTGGAGGCTCTGGACCGGCTGGAGGACCCGACCGCCTCCGACGAGCAGCGGGACCGGCTGGTGGAACGGTTGGACATGTTCGAGCAGGCCGCCGAGGCCCGATGCCGCGCCCTGCGCGAGCGGTTGGCCATGGCCGAGGAGTTCGCCGACCGGCTCCGCGCCCAGCACACCAAGCACACAGCACCCCAGTCGCAACAGGTGAGGAACACAAAGCAGCGTTGAGTACGACGGCCGCAGACAGCGAAAGCGGGACCAAGCCGTTCGTTTTATCGTCTCCCGGGCGTGTATGACGACATCATGGCGGTGTGGGTTACGCGGTGAGCGTGGAGACAGCCATCCCCGACGGCGGCGCGCAACTGGATCCGTTGCAGCGTGAAGGCGCCCTCCGGGTTTTCGGACAGAACCTTACCGGAAGGCGACAGGGCCTTACCGGAAGGCTTCGACGTTTCGGCCGGCCCACTTGGTGAAGGAGTGGGGCGCGCGGCCGAGCACTCGCTCGACGTCCGGGCTGAGCTGCAGCTCGGCGGCGTTGGGCTCGCCGAGGACGGCCAGCGTGGTCTCCACGACCGGCTCCGGCATGAACGCGGCCATCCGTGCGTGCGCCTCGGCTCGGGACAATTCCACGAACCGCACCGGCTCGCCGAGCGCCGCGCCGATCGCCGCGGCCTGCTGCCTGGGGGTGACGGCCGCCGGCCCGTTCAACTCGTAGACATGACCCGCGTGTTCGTCCTTGCGCAGGGCCACGGCCGCGACCTCCGCAATGTCCGCCGGATCGATCACCGGGAGCCCGACGTCACCGAACGGTGCGGCCACGAACCGCTCGGCGCGTATGGACTCCGCCCAGGCGTAGGCGTTGGATGCGAAGCCGCCCGGCCGCAGTATCGTCCAGGCCAGACCCGACTCGCGCACCGCTCCCTCGATCGCCCGCCCGATGCCTCCGTGCGAAGGCGACTCCGGCCTGGTCACCACGCCCTGTGAGGAGAGCAGCACCACCTGCCGGACCCCAGCGCCCGCGGCCACGTCCAAGATCGCCCGCGGGTCGAACCCAAAGCCGCCCGCGCCGCCGTCGTGCAGGAATAATGCCTCGGCACCGTCGAGGGCGGGACGCAGGGTTTCCGGCGCGCCGAGGTCAGCGCGCAGGTGTTTGATCCCGCTCGGCGGGTCGACCGGGGCGACGCCCCTCGACACCGCCCTCACCGGTTTCCCGGCTTCCGCCAGGGCCTGCACCAGCGGCCGCCCGACATTCCCGGTGGCACCCGTCACCACGATCATGATCAGTTCCCATCTCTTGTGGTTTCTCGCGATGACGGCGACGCTAACAGCACAGGTATAGTAGGTACCTAGAAGATAGTAACTATCTAAAAGGGTGTCCCCATGGCGGCGGAGCGGCGTCGCCGTAGGCGGTAGGCCAGGTCGGTCCAGATGCCGGGACGAGCGCACCGTGGAGGCCAGCCACGGGATGTGCCGCGTATGCCGCGGGTCTTGAGGTGCCAGAACGCGCCCGGGCGGCGAACGGCCGTCGTGCCAGTGCTCCCCGGTCGGGCGGAGCAGCGGTAGGCGCTCGGGGCCGTCTCCGCGGCCCGGTTTCCCACCCGCCCCGGTGCCAGCACCCGAAAGCCGCGCCCGCGGGAACCGCGTTCCACCTCGTGTCCACCCGCTCCCGTCCGCTGTTCACGCGAGCGGTCCGAGGCGGCCTTCTCCCGCGGCCACCATCGGCAGCCGTGTCCGACCGGCGGGGATGTGGGCAGGCTCTCGTACGCGAAGAGTGATCACGACCTTCACGTAACTGTAGGCTTATCGTGCGTCGAGCCCATTGCGGCTTGCGCCCCTCTTCGCCTCGATATCCCTGTCCTGTGGCGCTTTGCTGCCGCGGGCCCGCGGCAATGGTGCCGCTGACGAGGAGCGGCCCGCATTCCTGTGCGGCCCCCGGGGAGTCGAGGAGCCGATCCCGATCCATCGGCATCCGCCCATCGCGCGCCGCGGCGTGTCCGGGACGGGGGCACAGCGCCTCCGCCTAGTCACGCTTCGCGTACGCGCCCAGCACAAGATTGGCTTCATGTCCGCTCAGCAGACCACCCGCAGACGCCGTGCGCTTCCGTCCCTGTCCGTACCGATGCTGCGAACCGAGATGCTGGCCGGCCTCGTCGTCGCGCTCGCGCTCATCCCCGAGGCGATCTCCTTCTCGATCCTCGCCGGCGTCGATCCCCGCGTCGGGCTGTTCGCCTCATTCACGATGGCGGTCTCCATCGCCTTCCTCGGCGGGCGCCCGGCCATGATCTCGGCGGCGACCGGGGCAATGGCGCTGGTCGTGGCACCGCTGGCGCACGAGCACGGTGTGGACTACCTGCTGGCCGCGACGATCCTGGCCGGGGTCTTCCAGGTGGCCCTGGGGCTGCTGGGGGTGGCCAAGCTGATGCGGTTCGTGCCGCCCAGCGTCATGACCGGGTTCGTCAACGCCCTGGCCATCCTCATCTTCCTGGCGCAGGTGCCGCACTTCGCCGGTGAGGGCTGGCCGGTCTACGCCCTCATCGCGGGCGGACTGGCGATCATCTTCCTGCTGCCGCGGCTGACCACGGCGGTGCCGGCACCGCTGGTGGCCATCGTCGTGCTCACCGGCATCGCCGTTGTCTCGGGGGCCAAGGTGCCCACTGTCGGCGACATGGGCGAGCTGCCCTCCAGCTTCCCCATCCCCTTCCTGCCCGACGTCCCGCTGACCATGGAGACGCTGCGCACCATCGCCCCCTACTCCCTGACCCTCGCACTGGTGGGGCTGATGGAGTCGCTGATGACCGCCAAGCTGGTCGACGACATCACCGAGACCCGCTCGGCCAAGGGCCGCGAGGCCCGCGGCCAGGGCTGGGCCAACGTCGTCACCGGCCTGTTCGGCGGCATGGCCTCCTGCGCCATGATCGGCCAGACCATGATCAACGTGCGCTCGGGCGCCCGCACCCGGCTGTCCACGTTCCTGGCCGGAGTGTTCCTGCTGGTCCTGGTGGTGGTACTGGGTGACATCGTCGCCGTGATCCCCATGGCCGCCCTGGTCGCGGTGATGGTGTTCGTGGCGATCGCCACCATGGACTGGCACAGCATCGCGCCCACCACGCTGCGGCGCATGCCCTGGACCGAGACGGCGGTCATGGTGGTCACCGTCGCGGTGGTGGTGGCCACGCACAACCTCGCGATCGGCGTGATCGTCGGAGTGCTCACCTCAACAGTCGTCTTCGCTCGCGGCGTGGCCGACCTCTCCGGGGTGACCAGTGTGCTCGACCCCGAGGGCGGGGTGCGGGTCTACTCCGTGCGCGGCGACCTCTTCTTCGCCTCCAGCAACGAACTGACCGCCGAGTTCAGCTACGGCGAGAAGGGAGTCGACAAGGTGGTCATCGACCTCTCGCGCGCCCACATGTGGGACTCCTCGGCGGTGGCGGCGCTGGACCACGCGGTCGACAAGTTCGCCAAGCACGGCATCACGGCCGAGATCACCGGCCTGAACGTCCCCAGCGAGGAGCTGCACAAGGACCTCTCGGGCACCCTCAACACCGTCCACTGAGTCTTCTTCGCCGGTTCCGGCGGCCGCGGCCGCCGGAACCGGGCGTCCGTCTCCGCCTCAGCGCGGAAGGATCAGCGTGTTTGCCGCGTCGTCGCCGTCGTCGCGGCGCTTGCGCACAGCCGCGGGCTTGTACTGCCCCGGCACGGGTTTCTTTTGGTTGGCGCGGGCGAGCATGTCCGCGTCGCACGCTGCGCAGAGGGGGACCCAGTGCAGACCCACGATCGAGAGCTGCGTGCCCCGGGAGTACTGGGTGAGCGCCTGCGGGCGCGGGTGAATGTCGGTGCCCCCGCAGGTCGCGCAGGTGTAGGGGATATCGCGCGGCCACTGCGCGTGGCAGGAACCGCACGTGACCACGATGCCCGCGTCGCTGCGCCGCCCTTCGAGGTTCTCGGCTTCTCCGCAGGAGGGGCACGTCATCTGGCGGGGCATAGCAACTCTCCTCCCGCGGCGATGTCGGGGACGACCTCACCGCCACATCAGCGATCTCGCCTCTCCCCTAAGAGCCAAGCGTGAACTCCCGGCACGTGCCGCAGAGCGCCGGAGCCCTAAGGCTTCAGTTACGTAAGGGTAGCGTTGCGCCGCGGTCCCGCGCCCGGACATCCGTTCCGGCGCAGAGCACGCCAACCGTCTCGTCCGTTTCGACCACCCCGCACCGTGCACAACATTTCCTTTGCGTTAGAATAGGTTTTGGTGTGGCTGGTGATCAGGTTTCAGCTCTCACTTCTCACTCCGACTGTGTGCTCCGGTCCGACCGGTCGAGCAGCGGCCTTGGGGCTACTCGGCTCCCGCGGAGCGCGGCGACTCTGCTCCCCTCGTGCCTGCCCGCCCATCTCCCACGAACCGGAGCTGCCCGAGGCCCCGCCGGGACCGTTCCACTGCCCACGGCCTTGCGGCCGGCTGACCAGCTACGGAGGATGTATGGACGTCACACGCCTGGAGATCGCCGAGTGCCTGGAAACCACATTCGGCGAAGGGCCGCGCCGGCGCGGGGAGCTCATCACCGCGGCCGAGCTGGGGGGAGCGCGGCAGGAGGTGCTCTCCACACTGGACCGCCTTCCCGAGGGACCTTTCTCGACGCTGCGCAGCCTGTGGGGACACCTGCCGGAGGTGCCCCGCAGCGCATGAGTTCCGGGCGGCCAGCCCTGGCCTTCAGCCCTTTCGGAGCCCGGCCCTAGAGCGGGCACTGCCGCGCTCGTCCGCCGCGGACGCGTTGGCGACCTCGGACCCCGCAGCGGGGCGGGGAGGTCGAGCCGAGCGAACCGGAACCGGTTAATCCGGTCGGACCGGCTCTGCGCCGGTCGCCCTGCGGCGGCCGGTCGCAGGCGCCCCGCCGAGTACGGCCTTCATCTACCTACCGTGCGGGGCGCTGCGGCGCGGGCAGGCGTTTCCGGGTTTCGGGCGCCCTGCTCAGGCGCTACGAACACGAGCGCAAGCCGTCATTCACCGGACGGCGGCGCGGCCAGCGCGAGTGTTCCCGGGATCGCGTCGAAGGCTTCCTCCACATGCGTGACCAGCGCCGCGCGACCTTCCGGTTCGCTGCGGTGGCGGTTGCCGCGAACCCAGTTCTTCGCCCCGCAGCGCCAGGCGCTAAGCGCGAACTCGCAGGCCAGCCGCAGCCGCACGTCTTCCCGGCCGTCGATACCGAGCCTGGCCTCAACCTCCCCGGCCAGCTCCTCCTGTACCCGGATGGTGGTCAGCGCGCTGTACTCGCGCAGCTCGGGGGTTCGGGCGGCCAGCCCGCGGGCGGCGATGAACCGGCGCTCCCAGTCAGCGTCCATGGCCACCAGCGCGTCGACCAGGGCACCCCGCAGCCCGTCCAGGACCGTGCCGGTGAACTCGTGGTCGGAGATCCGGGCGAGGTAGGCGCTCCACAGCTCGTCCTCAGCCGCCATGGCGACGGCCTCCTTGGAGGAGAAATACCGGAAGAACGTCCGCATCGACACCTCGGCCTCGTCGACCAGGCGTTCCAGGGTTGTCTGGTGGAAACCGTGCTCAGCGAACAGCCGCAGCGCCGTCTCGGTCAGCGCGCTGCGGACTCGGCGCTTCTTGCGCTCGCGCAGCGGGAGCGCGCGTTCCGCGGATGCCATCTCCATCCACCCGATCCTACCAAGATGCCAGTCACAATAAAATACTTGTCATAAGCTTTCGCCAATCATAGTTTAGTGCTCATGACTGGCACATTTTGGCACCGCCACCTCGCACTGTGGGTGCTCCTACTCGCCTCGACCCTGGGTGTGATGGCGGGCGCCACCGTCGCCCCGGTCCTGGCCCTCATCCAGAACGACCTGGGCGTCTCGGGCACGGCCGCCGGGTTCATCATCACCACGCACGGTTTGACCATCGCGATCACCAGTCCCCTCGTCGGGCGCGCGATCGACCGGTGGGGCGTGCGCGTCCCGCTCGGCGCCGGCCTGGTGCTCTACGGCCTCGGGGGCGGCGCGGGCCTGGTCGCCCCGGACTATCCGAGCCTTATCGCCAGCCGGTTCGCACTGGGGCTGGGCGCCTCCGTGGTGTTCACCGGCACCACCGTCGCGCTGCTCGCCCTCTACCAGGGACCGATGCGCGACCGGGTCATGGGCTGGCGCACCACGGCCACAACCGCCGGCGGCGTCCTGTGGCCGCTACTGGCCGGCGTCCTGGGCGGGGTGTCCTGGCACGCCGCGTTCGGGATCTACCTGGTCGGCGTCCCGCTGGGGGTGGCGGCGCTGCTCACCCTGCCCAAAGGAGCCTCCTCCGGCTCCGACTCCGGTAAGACGTCCGGCAGCCTGCTCGGCCTGCTGCGCACCAGCCCCGTCCTGATCGGGTTGGCCGGCATCATGCTGGCCAGCGGCGCGATGATGTACGTCCCCGCCGTGTTCCTGCCCAAGCGGCTGGAGGAGATCGGGATCACCGCCCCCTTCCTCGTGGCCGTCTACGGCGTGACCCTCGCGGCGGTCACCGCCAGCATGGTCGGACTGGTCTACGCCCGGGTGCGCGCCCGGCTCAGCCACGCCGCGATCCTCCGCCTCGCGGCCGCATCATGGGGGGTCGCCTTCCTGATCTACGGCACCGTGAACCATCCGGTCCCATTGCTGCTGGCCCCGGCACTGGCCGGGGTGGGCAACGCGCTGGCCATGCCCGCGCTGACCGTGCTGATCGCCGACCACGCCCCCGTCGCGCTGCGCGGGCGCGCCACCTCTCTCCAAGGCACCGCGATGTTCACCGGCCAGTTCGTCTCCCCGCTGCTGGTCGGCCCGCTCGTCGCCGCGACCTCCTACACAACGGGCTTCCTGGCCGCAGGCGGCGTTGCCGCGGCCGTCCTGGCCGCCACCGTCTTCACCCGCGTCGCCGCCGAACCCGCTCCCGCCGAACCGGCCGACCTCTCCCCCGCGCCGCGCTAGACGCGTGATGTCCGAGAAGGGGGTGCGCACCAGGTGCGTCCTGGCAGCTGTGTCAGGGCGTGGAGCGGTGCCGGCGACGTGGTCAGCGACCGTGTCGGCCCGGCGCAGCAGCGCGGCCAGGGGCTCGCCGGCCCCTGCTTTGCCGCGGTCGGGAAAGGCGAGCAGCGGGTCGTGGCCGTAGGTCTTCTGCCAGGTGGGGCGTGCTCTCTTTGGCGGGCTCGCTGAAGAGCGCGGCACCCGCGTGCGGGTGTGCCCTCCGCACGGAGATGCAATACTTTGACTGCACTCCGATGCCGCCGGTGGAGGTCCCGTGGGGTTTCGTAAGGCCGGTGCCTGGCTCGGTCTCGCCGGGGAAGGCGACGACGCTCTCCTGTCCGACAGATATGCCTACGAGGAGACCGCCGCGGAACCGCTCGACGACGAAACTCCCAGCGGTCAAGTCGCACGGGGCAACAACTTCCAGATCGCCATGGTGCGGCCGCGCAACTTTCGCGACGCGAACACCGTCGGTGAGTACTTCCGCCAGGACGTTCCCGTGATCATCAATCTGGAGGACATGGAGGACGGGGACGCCCGCCGCATCATCGATTTCGCCTCCGGGCTCATCCTCGGCCGCCGCGGCGAGATCGAGCGGCTTTCCCGGCGCATCTTCCTGCTCCTGCCTGCCGACACGACCATTCACATCCCGCAGGAGAAGCTGAGTGAGGAAGGCTTCTTCAACCAGGCCTGAGTTTACTGCCTGCGCAGATTAATAATTGGTTCCTTCCGGACACGCAATCCGGATAGCATGCCCCCATGGAGACCGACGGTCTGCGAGACCTTGAGCAGGAAGCGTGGCGAGGGTTCCTGCTCACCCATGAGCGGCTCTGGCGCGCGCTGGAGGCAAGACTCGCTCCCCTGAACGTGAGCATGGCCGAGTACGACGTGTTGGCCATGCTCGACGCCGCCGGGCCGGACGGCATGCGGATGTCGGATCTCGCCCAGAACCGCCTGATGTCCACCGGTGGGTTCACCCGCCTCGCCGACCGGCTGGAGAACCGCGGGCTGATCGAGCGGCATCGGTCAGCCGTCGACGGCCGCAGCTTCGACGCGATCCTGACCGGCAACGGAGAGAAGTGTCTGCACCAGGCGCGGCGCCAGCATTACAGCGATCTGCACACACTCTTCTTCAGCCGGCTTGACGACGAGCACCTCCGCTGGCTCGTCGACATCTGGGCCCGCCTCGATCCCGCGGCCGAAACAGACGACGGCAACGACGCGGCGTGCTGAAGCGGAACGGCGCTACTCTCCCGAGAACCCGCTGCGGCCTCGAAGACCGCCTGCAGCGCCGGTTCAGCGATAGGCACTACCGTCCAGGTTCTGCCTGGTCGGCGACCCACGACAACGTGTGAGCGGGGTCCCGGCCTTCGCGAACCCTCCCTACATACCGGCTAGCGCCCCGGGCCGCCGGGCCCATGGCACAAAGATCCGGGACCTCGCTCGGTCCTGGAGCGCCTCGGCTGGTGGAGGTGGCCCGCGGCACCGGTGAAGGGACGCGCTTGCCGTAGAGTAACGGTGCCCCTGACCTCCCCCGGTGCAGAAAGGACGTATGCCTTGGCACAGGACGGCGGGCCCACGGCTCCGGACGATCCGCGACTCGACCTGCAAGCGGACTGTACGAACTGCTTCGGCCTGTGCTGCGTCGCCCTTCCCTTCGCCAGGTCCGCGGATTTCGCGGTCGACAAGAAGGCGGGCGAGCCCTGCACGCACCTGCAGGAGGACTTTCGCTGCGGCATCCACGCACAGCTCCGGGAACGGGGTTTCCCCGGCTGCGCCGTCTTCGAGTGCTTCGGCGCGGGCCAGAAGGTCTCCCGGGTGACCTTCGCCGGCAGGAGCTGGCGGGAGGCTCCCGACACCGCGGGAACGATGTTCGAGGTCTTCCCGGTCATGCGGCAGTTGCACGAGCTGCTCTGGTACCTGGCCGAGGCCCTGCGGATGCCGGAGGCCCGCCCCGTACACGCCGCTCTCCAGCGGTCGGTGGACGAGGTCGAACAGCTCACCCGCGGCAGCGCCGAGGCGCTCCTCGACGTGGACGTGGACCGGGTCCGCGGTGACGTGAACCCTCTGCTGCAACACGCCAGCGAGCTGGTACGGAGCACGGTTCCCGGGCAAAGGAGGAACCACCGGGGCGCCGACCTCATGGGCTCGCGGCTCCGAGGGGCCCAGCTACGCGGGGCGAACCTGCGCGGCGCCCTCCTCATCGCGGCCGACCTCCGTGCCGCCGACCTGAGGTGCGCGGACCTGACCGGGGCGGACCTGCGCGATGCCGATGTCCGCGGGACCGACCTCTCCGGCAGTCTCTTCCTCACCCAGGTACAGCTCAACGCGGCCAAGGGAGACGGGGCGACCAGGATCCCCCGGGCCCTGGCCCGGCCCTCCCACTGGTAGCCGGGCTCGTGCGCCGTGGTTCATCCCCGGTGTCCGCCAGCAGGCCGTTTCGCGTTACCCGTCGGCGGCGAGGCGGTCGAGCCATTCGCTGAGGAGATGCTGCTCACCGCTGCTCAGCGTTGTCTGCTCGGGCAGTGCGGCGCGCAGGGCGCGGGCCGCGCCGGCAGGGCCCCGGCCCACGTCTTGCACCACGGGCTCCTCGTTGGTGACAGCGGCGACCATCGACTCCCGCATGGCGGTCAGCAGGGCGGGGTCCCGCTGCTCCTCGGGCTGTGACAGCCACGTAAGCACGGCGCCGCGCGCCGTCGCGTGGATGAGGGCGGCCGCGAGCTGCTCGTCGACGCGGAGCCAGCCGCCGGCGGCGAGCCGGCGAATGCGCCCCACCAGGATCTCCATTCCGGCCTGGAAGGCGGCCGACGTCGTGCCACGCCGGGGCTCGCCGTACATCAGCGCGTACAGCGCGGGGTTGGCGAGCCCGAACTCCACGGCGAGGTCCCAGCCCGCGCGCAGATCCGCGATCGGGTCGTGCGGATCGGGGTCGACGTGCTTGGCCGCGAGGAACTTGGCGTAGCCGTGCTCGGCCACGGCCTCAAGCAGCCCGTCCATGTCCTCGAAGTAGCGATAGATCGCGGGAGGCTGCACTCCGGCCGCCGCCGCGACCGCGCGGGTGGTGACCGCGTCGCGGCCTTCGCGCGCGAGAAGGTCCGCGGCGGCCTCGACCACACGCTCGCGGACGCTCTCGCGCCCGCCGGCCGCGGCCTCTGACGCAGTCGCGGGTGTTGCGTCATCCCTGGTCTCTCTAGACATGAATCAATGATAGTACCTCTACTAGACCAACGATAGTATCGCTGATACTGTTCATTCGTTCCCATTGGAACCAAACCAGGACCAAGGCGGCGTGATCATCGTGACGTGAGCCGGCCAGCGCCGACGGCAGACCGCCGAACACGCCGCACGAGTCGCCCGCGCCACGGCCGCCGCCCGGAAATCGGGAACCCGGTACTTCCGCCGCCCGTCGGAATGCGCGAACATCGCTTCCGGAGCACATGCGCGCCGACTGAATGGAGTTCCCGATGCCCGTTCCCATTCCCGCCCCGGCGCCATGAACCGGCGACGGCACCGGATCCGGTCTTCGTGGCCGATGGTCAGTGCCTGGCTGCTGGTCCTGGCGATCGTGGTGTTCTACGCCGTCCTGTGTTCCGTGGCCGCCGTGCTGCTCTCCCTGCCCTGGTGGTGGGGACCGGTGCCGATACTCGTCACGGTGGTCGCGGCCGAAGCCTGCGTGCTGGCGTTCCAGGAAGAGCCGAAGGAGATCCGGGACAGCGCGCTTCTGGATCCGGACGACGCGCCGCGCCTGCACGCGGTCGTCGACCGGTTGTGCGCGCTGACTGGGCAGGACAAACCGGAACTGTGGCTCATCGACCACCCCATGCCCAATTCGTTGGCTTACGCGCCCCCGGATGGCCGCAACGCCGTTTACGTGACCATCGAGCTCCTGGAGCTGCTGGACAACCGGCATCTGGAGGCGGTGATGGCGCACGAGCTGGCCCATCTCGTGCACCACGACCAGAAGGTGCTGGTGTTCGCCAAGGCGATCACCGGGTGGATGCGCTACCTGCCGTCCGGGGTGCTGAAGTTGGGGATCCGGTGCGACTGGCACCTGTGCGTGCTGGCGCGCAAGTGCGGGCGCCAGTGGCCCCCTTCAGGCGAACCGCACCTGCGCGATGAGCTGGACACTCTGCATCCCGAGCCCACGGTTCCGGTGCTGTTGCGGCTGCCGGTCATGGCCGTGGTGGGCACGGCACGGACATTGCTGGGCTTTGTCGTACTCGCGGCGTTAGTCGCACTGGTCGCGAGTTTCGTGCTGGGGTTGGTGACCCTCGTGCCCGGCGTGGCGGCGACGGCCATGCTGACCCGCCGGCGCGAGGCCGCCGCGGACCGCGCCGCCGCCGAGCTGACCCGGGCGCCCACCGTACTTGCCTCGGCTCTGGTCTCCATGGGCGACCGGTCCAGCGCCATTCCGAGCCGGGACCTGCGTGCGTCCAGCGGGGCTTCGGCTCTGGCGATCCTGCCGTTCCGCGGCGAGGCCGGCAGCGGCATGGCCCGGCTCTGGTCGACCCACCCGCCCCTGAAGCGCAGGGTTGCCCACCTTCAAGAGCTGTCACGCCACCACTCCCGGCCTCCTGAGCCGTAACCGGCCGGCGGTGTGCTGGTCTCCATCAAGGGGGCGCGTCCGCGGACCCGCGCCCCGGGGCGGCCTCAATGCCCTTGCGCCGGCGTCTCCGCGAGCCGCTTGAGGTGCCGGACGCCGTCGCGCATCATGGCCTCGGCCACGTCCGGGGCAATCGGATCGTCGACCCCTGGGCGGGGTCTCCAGTCCATGAGGTAGGTGAGCTCGACGCCGCGTCCGGCACGGACGGCCGTGTTGTGGAAGGCGCCCACGTAGGTGGGGTTGTCCACGTACTCGAAGACGACGTCGACGCCGTCCGGGAGCTCGTGCTCGGTGATCCGTTCCCGGATGGTCAGGTCGCCGGGCGACGGCTGGTACATCTCTCGCAGCACGTGGCCCTCCCCGCGTTCGAGGATCCTGCTGGACCGCACGGCCGACACGTACTTCTGCGGGTTTTCCACCTTGTCGCGTAGCAGTTCGAGGACCCGGTGGAAGGGGGCGTCGACGTTCTCTGTCCATTGGGTATTCGGCACGGCACTCTCCAGGCGATGCTCGTTCTGGCGGTAGGGAGGCGGTAGGGAAGGACAGCGGCCCGGCACGTTGCCGGCTCAGTTCATGAACATGCCGCCGTCCACGTTCAGGGTCTGACCGGACACGAAGTCGGCACCGGGTGACGCCAGGAAGAACACGGGCCCGACCAGATCCCGCGGATACTGGTCCCGCTGGAGAGCACGCCCCTTCCGTTGCGACTCGATGAGCTCGGCGGGGAAGTTCTCGATGACGGGACCGGTCAGGGTGAGCCCGGGCGTGACGAGGTTGACGGTGATGCCGTCGTCGCCCACCTCGCGAGCGAGGCTGCGGGTGAAGCCGACCATTGCGGCCTTCGCGGAGACGTAGTGCACCTGCCCGGGCACTCCCGGGTACATCGACGCGGAGCCGAAGTTCACGATCCGGCCCCATCCGCGGCCCCTCATCAGGGGCAGCAGGGCATGTGTGACCAGGAAGTACCCCGTCAGGTTGATGTCGATCACCTGGCGCCAGCGGTCCGGCGTGGTGTTCTCGAACGTGTCGATCGGGAAGAACCCGGCGCCGTTGACGAGCACGTCCAGCCCGCCTTTGTCCTCGACCGCCGCGGCCAGGCGGGCGACATCGGCCTCATCGGTAATGTCGGCCGCGAGAGTCACCAGCCGATCCCGTCTTCCGATGTCGTCGGCCAGCTTTTCGGACGCGTCCGATGAGAGGTCGGTGCCGATCACGGTGTCGCCGTTGGCGAGGAACCGCTTGACGAGTTCCGCCCCGACCCCGCCACCAGCCCCGGTGACGACCACTACGCGGTTCGTTTCGTGCTGTGTGGGCATTGCTGCTCCCTTTCAGAGTCGCGACACGCTGCCGGCCAGCGTGGGGTAGTCGATGTAGCCGCGCTCGTCACCGCCGTAGACCTTGGACATGTCCGGCTCGGCCAGCTCGGTTCCCGACGCCAGCCGTTCGGGCAGATCCGGGTTGGAGAGGAAGAGCTGGCCGAACGAGACCAGGTCGGCCGCGCCCTCGTCGATGAGAGCGAGGTGCTCCGGCCCCGTCCTCGCTCCGGGCGTGGCCGGGTTGAGGATCAGCGCACCGTTGAACGCCTGGCGCAGCTCCCGGGTGAACTCGGGCGCCCGCGACTCCATTACGTGCAGATACGAGAGCCCGATGCCGTTCAACCCGTCGAGCAGGTGATGGTAGGTCTCCGCGAGGTCCTCCTCCTCGATGTCGTTGAACGGGTTCGCCGGCGAGATGCGGATGGCGGTGCGGTCGTTGCCGATCGCCTCGGCCACGGCCGAGGCGACCTCAAGAGCGAAGCGGGACCTGTTGCGCGGGGAGGAGCCCCAGTCGTCCGTCCGCCGGTTCGCGTTGGTGGAGAGGAACTGGTGGACGAGGTAGCCGTTCGCTCCGTGGATCTCGACCCCGTCGAAGCCGGCGGTTATGGCGTTCTCGGCCGCGTCGGCGAAGTCGCGGATCGTCTGGCTGATCTCCGCCGCGCTGAGCTCTCGCGGGACGACGAAGTCCTGGAGGCCGGCTTGGGTGAAGATCTGACCCTCCGCCTTCACCGGGGAAGGGCCGACGGGCTGCTGGGCGGACCGGTAGTTGTCCGGATGGCCGATACGGCCGGTGTGCATCAACTGGGCGTAGATCACTCCGCCCTCGGCGTGCACCGCGTCCGTGACCGTGCGCCAGCCGGCGATCTGAGCGCCGGTGTGCAGACCCGGGGTGTTCGGGTAGCCCTGGCCGACGGCGCTGGGCTGGGTGCCCTCGGTGATGATCAGCCCGGCGCTGGCGCGCTGCGCGTAGTACGTGGCCATCATGTCGGTCGGGGCGAGTTCCGGGCCGAACGCCCTGCTGCGGGTCATCGGGGACATGACGATCCGGTTCTTCAGTTCCTGCCGGCCGACGCGGCCGGGCGTGAAGGTTGCTCGCACGCTTTTCTCCTTATTGGTTGCTCGAACAAGTAACTTCACTATGCCGCCCTTTGGAGGGCCAGTCAACCCGTCTGACGGAGAAAGTTGCCTAGACAACTGTGGCCGTTGCCCTAGACTGGACCGGTGAGTACGCCGAACAACGCCGGTACGGACACGGCAGCAGGGCCGGAGCGGGCCCGGGTCTCCAGCGCGGGGCCCGTGAGCCATGCGATCTTCCGGGTGGCGCGCATCCATAAGCTGCTCGCCGGACAGCTACTGCGCGAGGTGGGCCTGTATCCGGGTCAGGAGCTGCTGATGATGCGGCTCTGGGACGAGGGCCCGCAGCGGCAGGCCGACCTGGCCGCTGTTCTCGATGCTGACGCGCCGACCGTCACCCGCTCCGTGCGGCGCCTCGAACATGCCGGGTTCGTGCGCCGCTCGCCCAGCCCGACGGACAGACGAGTGACGATCATCGAGGCGACCCCCGCGAGCATGGGGTTGCGGCAGTCCGTGGAGCGGATCTGGGCGGACCTGGAGCGGATGACGGTCGCGGACATGGCCGAGGACCGGCAGGAGGATGTGCTGCGCGCACTCGGTGAACTGGAGCGCAACCTGACCGCTTCGGAAGAGAGTCGCAGCGGGGACGATTGAGGCGGGAATGACCCCACTCCGTTAGTTGTTCGGGCAACCATCTGACCAACTCACGGAGAGGGCCGATCAACGATGTCGTTCAACGAGCAAGTGATCACGGAGTTCCGAGCCAACGGTGGTCGTGTCGAATCGGCGGCCGGGTTCGGTTCCAACCTGGTGCTCATCCACAGCCGGGGCGCGCAAACCGGTCGCGAGCGCGTCAACCCGGCGCTGGCCCTGCGCGACGGCGACGGATGGCTGGTCATCGGATCCGCCAAGGGGGCGCCGAAGCATCCGGGGTGGGTGTTCAACCTGCGTGCGGACCCGGATGCCGAGATCGAGGTTCCCGGTGCCGCCGGAGTCGAGCGCGTTGCCGTAACCGCCGCGGAGTTGACGGGCTCGGAGCACGAACGGGCGTTCGCCCGCTTCGTCGAGCGTTCCCCCGCCTTCGCCACGTACCAGTCGCGCGCGGGCCGGACACTGCCGGTCATCCGCTTCACGCCACGGCCGGGTCCGGCCACCCCGGATCTCCGGCCATAGCGAATACCATTTCTGTCCGGGCTCCGGACCAAGGTGAGGGAGCGCGGCGTGATCAGGGTTCTGCTGGCCGAGGACATGCACATGATCCGGGGCGCGCTGGTGGCACTGCTCGACAAGGAACCCGACGTTGCGGTGGTCGCGGATGTGTCCTCGGGGGACGCCGTCGTGCCCGCCGTTCTCGAACACCGTCCGGACGTCGCCGTCCTCGACGTCCAGATGCCGGGTATCAACGGTCTTGAGGCGGCCTCGACGATCTTTGAGCAGCTGCCCGAATGCCGCACGTTGATCCTCACCCAGATCGGGCGCCCGGAGGTGCTGCGCAAAGCACTGGCGGCCAAGGCCCTGGGGTTCATGCTGAAGGACGCGCCCCCCGCCGAGCTGGCCGACGCGATCCGCCGAGTGGCGGCCGGTGAACGGGTGATCGACTCGAACCTCGCCACGGCCACCATCGAGGCCGGCGAGAATCCGCTGACGGCCAGGGAGGTGTAGGTGCTGCGGCTCGCCGGCGAGGGTGACGAGCTGAACGAGATCGCCTGCCGGGTCTCCTGCACCTGGGCGACGAGATGGGGAAGCAGCGCGAGACCGTAGTACATCAACGCGACGGACACGGTAGCGACCGGGACCATCAGGATCTCGATGTTACGCCCTGCTCGGGATGATTGCCGCCTACGTCGCGATCTCCGTGGTCAACACGCTGGTCATGGCCACCGGCGAACGCACCCGCGAGTTCGCGCTGCTGCGGATGGTCGGCACCACACGCCGGCAGCTGCTCAGCATGCTGCGCTGGGAGGCGCTGTTCATCGGCGGTCTCGCTCTCGTCGTGGGCGGTATCGGCGTCCTGGTCGCGCTCGTGCCGTTCAGCATGGTCATGGCCGGAACTCCGGTGCCGTATGTGCCGCCGCTCGTCGGCCTGGGGCTCGTGGCGGTGACCATGCTGATCGCGCAGCTCGCCATGCTCGTTCCGGCGCGTATCGCGCTACGCACGCCGCCGGCCGAGGCGCTCACCAAACCCATGTGAGCGGGAGCCAGAAGACACGGTCCCACCAGTGCCCAGCGGGGGTGGCCCCAGCTCCGGGGGAGAACGAGTCGCGCGAACCCGATCCGCGACCCGAGGAGTCGCCCCCGCTCGTGAAGCTGGTGGCGTGCCAGGCAACGGGCATACCCCGCGCCCGGTGTGCCGGCTTCCGGCACACCGGGCGCGGGGCTCCGGGCTTGGGAGGACTCAGGCGACCGTCTGGACGGCGGGGGCCGCGCGCTTCTCCGCAGGGTCGCTGGGGTCCTTCAGCACCGTCGACAGCACCGCGACCGCCAGGTACAGGCAACTGAAGACCACCGCGACACCGCCGCCGCCGACCAGCGGGTAGAACACGGCAACCACCATGGGACCGACGAAGGCGGCGCCGCCCGCGCCGAAGTTGAGGATCGCCAGCGCCGCGCCCTTGTCCTTGTGCTGGACCATCGACGGCATCAGCGCCGACAGCGGGACGAATCCGGCCAGCAGCACCCCGTAGAGGCAGCCCAGGGCGATAGCCACCATGAAGCTCTGGGTGGCCATGGCCGTGAAGTACCACAGCGGTGTGGCGACGGCGCAGCCGACGCACCCGAAGAGGGTGACCGTGCGGCGCCAGCCGAAGTAGTCGCCGAAGACACCGAAGAACAGGTTGGCGGCGATGTTGGCGCCGTAGGTGACCGCGGTGAGGGTGGCGATCTGGGCGACGCTGAGGAAGCCGTCGTTGCCTCCGGCGTTACCGAAGGTGAACGGGAACATCGCGAAGAAGCCGTACTGGGGCGCGGTGTTGACGATGCGCACCAGTCCGCCGGCCAGGGTGCGGCGGTCGCGCCAGAGGATGTCGACGCCTTCGAACAGCCGGCGGTAGCTGGTCGGGTTGGCTACCGACTCGTCGGCGATGGGCTTGAGGCCGCTGGGCTCGCGCACAGCGAAGGACCCCAGGGCGCCGCCGATGGCGACCAGCACCAGGGACAGGATGAGGGTGTCGTAGTGGGACATCCCCAGTGGTCCGATCGCCAGCGCCGCGACGCCCGCGCCCAGGGTGGGCAGGCCGCCGGTGAAGGCGAACCAGAACCAGCCGGCCACTGATCCGCGCATGCGTTCGGGGCTGGCGGTCTGGGCCCAGACCAGGAAGGCGAAGGCGAACAGGGGGTAGGCGAAGCCGCGGATGCCGTAGACGGCGACGATGAACCCGAACTCCTGCGAGGGGATGGCGGCGAACAGGAAGATCGCCTCGAAGACGACCCACCAGGCGGCACCCAGCCACATCACCCGGCGCGGCCCCCAGATGGCCGAGAGGGTGCCCGACAGCCAGGAGCCGATCATGACGGCGATTCCGTAGATGGTCACGGTGGCGAAGGTCGCCTGCTCGCCGTCGAGCCCTCCCCCATCGTCCTGTTGCAGGTAGTCGGTCAGGTAGCTGATCTCCACGCCATCGCCGACCATGTAGATCAGCACGGCGACGAATCCCCAGAACAACGGCTTGGGGATGCCGATCCGCTCGATGCCGCGCAGCGGCATGGCGGGATCGGGAGGATCGGAGGGGGGTCGCTGCGGCTGGCGGGAAGTCGCCGGCTCGTCCATGGTCTCTCCTCGCTGGGGGTGGGTTCCGGCCGCAGCGCGGCTGGGCCGCGCTCGCACCCGCGGCCGGGGGCCGGCCAAGGGTTCGGCACGGAGTCGAGGACCTGCACGCACCGCGCGGGCCGCGAGGCCGCATGGACCGAGAGGCACCGCACGTGATCCAGGTCTCACCTACATCACAGGAGGAAACATAACTCGCGTGAAATTAACACGCAATACGTGATTTAGTTTTTCACCACCGCGACGTCCACCGTCACGTGGTCGCGCAGCTCGGCGAGCAGGGCGGCATCGACCCCGTCGTCGACGATGACGCGGTCGTAGAAGTCGGCGGGCGCCAAATGGTGCAGCGCGGTGCGCGGCATCTTGCTGGAGTCCATGAGCAGCACCTTGGTCGCGGCCGCTGCGAGCATCGCCCGCTTGACCACGACGATCTCCTGCTCCTGGTGGTAGGTCATCGCCGCGGTCATGGCGGAGGTACTGATGAAGGCGGTGTCGACGCTGATCGAGGAGAGTGCCTCGGTACAGGGCAGGCCGTTGAAGGAGTCGTGGGTACGCGAGTAGTCGCCGCCGAGCGCTATCAGCCGGACGTCCTTCATGGTGCGCAGCTCGTCGATGGTGCGGCGGTAGTTGGTGACCACGGTCAGCGGAGACAGCGGCTCCAGCAGCGAGGCGATCTGCAGCGCGGTGGTGGAGTCGTCGAGGATGATCGAGCCGCCCGGCTCCACGTACTCCGCGGCGCGGGCGGCGATCGCACGCTTCTGCTCGATACGCGCGTTGAGGCGGTACTCGGCGTCGCTCTCGAAGACCGTGGAGGGCTGAGCGGATACCCCGCCGCGGAACTTGCGCAGCAGGCCGCGCCGCGCGAGTTCGTCGAGGTCGCGGTGCACGGTCATCACACTGACACCGGTGAGCTCGGCCAGCTCCACGGCCGTGGCCGACCCCTGCTTGGCGACGAACTCGGCGATGGCCTGCTGGCGGGCTTCCTGGGGGCGGGCGTCGCTGCGTCGGGTACTCATAGGACCACTGTCCTCGAACTCCGGATTGCTGGTGACGGGCGGGCGGCACGGCGGCCGGGACTGCCTGTCAGACGGTATCGGAGCCTTCCCGCACCGCTGGAGATAACACTGGGGCATGGATAAATAACTTCTTCAGTGTTAGTTTAACGCCATTGATGTCATGTGGCTGGAGGATGAGAACACGATGAGCAGCAGACTCCACGCGGTGGTGTTCGACCTCGACGGTGTACTGGTCGAGAGCGACCACCTGTGGGAAGAGATGTGGTCCGGCTACGCCGCGCGCCACGGCGTCCAGTGGGAGTCCGAGGACACCGCTACCGTCCAGGGCATGAGCTCCAGCGAGTGGTCGCACTACCTCAACCGGCGGGCGGGTGCCGCGGAGTCCGACGAGGACACCGAGCGCGCGGTCGTCGACGGCATGGTCGAGGCCTTCGAGCAGGAGCGGGTCGAGCTGCTCGCGGGCGCGCGGGAGACCGTGGCGGCCGTCAGCGCCGAGGTCCCGATCGCCCTCGCCTCCTCCGCGCCGCGCCGGCTCATCGACGCCGTGCTGCGCGGGCACGGCCTCGCCGACCACTTCACCGCGACGGTCTCCAGCGCCGAAGTCGGCCGCGGCAAACCCCACCCCGACGTCTACCTGGAGGCGGCCGCGCGGATCGGCCAGGAGGGCGGCGACTGCGCGGCCGTGGAGGACTCCTCCAACGGCATCCGGGCCGCCCACGCCGCCAAGATGACGGTGGTCGCGCTGCCCAACCCCGCCCCCGGCTACCGCCCGGCCCCCGATGCGTTGGCGCTGGCCGCGGAGGAGGCCCGCGACCTCGCCGACGTCAGCGAACGCCTGCTGCGCCTGCTCGCCCGCCCGGCCGCCCAGGGGAGCAGCTGATGTCCGCGGCCACCGACTCCACCACCTTCAAGTCCTCCTGGGTGGAGGGCCTGGTCAGCTCGTACTCCCGGCTGGTCGCGCCCGTGCCCGACGCGCACGGCGTGCTGAGCGCCCGCTCCCCCGAGCAGGGGCGGGTCAGTGTCGTCATCGGCGGGGGCTGCGGCCACTACCCCGCCTTCGCCGGCCTGGTGGGACCGGGCCTCGCCGACGCGGCCGTCGTCGGCGAGGTGTTCACCAGCCCCAGCGCCGAGCAGGTCTACCGCACCGCGCGCGCGGTGGACGGGGGTGCGGGGGTGCTGTTCAGCTTCGGCAACTACGCCGGCGACGTGATGCACTTCGGCCTCGCCGCGCGGCGGCTCGCCGCCGAGGGCGTCGACTCCCGGACCGTCCTGGTGACCGACGACGTCGCCAGCGGCTCCGCTCAGGAGATCGAGGCGCGCCGCGGCGTCGCCGGCGGCTTCTTCGTCTTCAAGATCGCCGCGGCGGCCGCGGCCCGGGGCTACGACCTGGACGGCGTCGCCCGGGTGGCGGCGCGTGCCAACGCGATGACCCGCACCTTCGGCGCGGCCTTCGACGGCTGCACGCTGCCCGGCCAGCAGGAGCCGCTGTTCACCGTCCCGGAGGGCACCATGGAGCTGGGGCTGGGCATCCACGGCGAAGCCGGACTGCGCCGTGTCCCCGCCCAGGACCCCGCCGGGCTTGCCGACGTGCTGGTCGACACCCTGCTGCCCGAGCTGCCCGCGGGCGCGACCGGGCGCACAGCGGTGCTGCTCAACGGGCTGGGGCAGACCCCCTACGAGGACCTGTTCATCTGCTACGGCCGGGTGCACCGCCGGCTGGCCGACGCCGGCCTCACCCCCCACCGCCCCGAGGTGGGCGAGTTCGTCACCTCCCTGGACATGGCCGGGCTTTCGCTGTCGCTGCTGGTCCTGGACGACGAACTGGCCGACCTCTACGACGAGCCGTGCCAGACCCCCGCCTTCACCTCGGCCCCGGCAGCGGCCGACGCCGTGCCCGAGCCGCGGAGAGCACCCCGCCCCGGAGCGGCCGCCGGCACGGCACCGCGCACCGCCGATACACCGGCGGCGGGCGGCGGCGCCGCGGCAGAGGCGCTGGCGGCGGCGCTGGCCGCCGTCGAGGCACACGAGCAGGAACTGGGCCGGCTCGACGCGGTCGCCGGGGACGGCGACCACGGCCAGGGCATCGTGCGCGGGCTGCGCGCGGCCGTCGCGGCGGCCCGGGGCGCAGACCCCGGCGACACCGCCGACGCGACCGGCCGGGCGCTGCTGCTGGCCGGTACCGCGCTGGCCGACGCGGCCGGCGGTGCCTCGGGCGCGCTCTACGGCCTGCTGCTCACCGAGATCGGCGGCGGACTGCTGGAGGCCGGGCCCGTGCCGGTCACCGCGGAACTGCTCGCCCCGGCAGTGGACGCCGCGTTCCACGCCGTGTGCGAGCTCGGCGGCGGCGCCGTCGGCGAGAAGACCATGCTCGACGCGCTCGCTCCCTTCCGCGACACGCTGCTCACGCACGCGCGCGCCGGTACGCCGCTGGCCGCTGCCTGGGCCGATGCCGCGGCCGCGGCGACCAGCGCCGCCCGTGCCACCGCCGACATGCCCGCCAAGCGCGGACGCGCCGCCCGCCTTGGAGAACGCGGCCAGGGACACGCCGACCCCGGCGCCACCTCGCTGGCGCTGATGGCCACCGCCGTAGCCGGCGTGCTCGACGGCCGCTCCCCCACCCCCGCCGACCCCGTCCCCGAAAGCCGGTGAACACGCCATGAGGATCGCCGTCGCCGCCGACAGCGCCGGAGTGGCGCTGAAGAACGAACTCCGCGACCTGCTGCGCGAGGACACGCGCATCTCCGAGGTCCGCGACCTCGGCGTCCCCGACGTCGCCGACGACCGCGCCTACCCCCTGCTGGGCATCGCGGCCGCCGAGGCGGTCGCGGCGGGCGAGGTCGAACGCGCCCTGCTGGTGTGCGGCACCGGCATCGGCATGTGCATCTCGGCCAACAAGGTCCCCGGGGTGCGCGCCACGGTCGCCCACGACTCCTACTCCGCCGAGCGGTCGGTGAAGTCCAACGACTGCCAGGTACTCACCATGGGAGCGCGGGTGATCGGCCCCGAGCTGGCGAAGCGGATCGCCACCGAGTGGATCGGCCACGTCTTCGACCCCCGCTCGGCCAGCGCGGGCAAGGTCGCCCGCATCAGCGAGTACGAACAGGCCTGAGCCGCGGCGCGGCTTCCTCCGCGGCCCCCGGAGGCAACCCCCGTCAGGGGCCTGGACCGATGCGAATTTGAACAGGAGCCGACATGCGTGTACTGGCCGCGGGCGACCACTTCGTCAGCCCGGACCTGCTGGTGGCCGCCCTGGAGGAGGAGGTCCGCGCCGACCGCCTGCCGCCACCGGAGGCCGTCCGGCTGCGACTGCCCTGGCCCGTTGAACCGTTCGGCCCCGTCGGCGGGGTCGAGGAGGCCAGCGGCACCGAGAAGGAGGTCATCGAGCAGCTACGCGGCGCCGAGATCTGCATGACGCAGATGGCCCCGGTGACCGCGGCGGTCCTGGACGCCTGCCCCGACCTGCGACTGGTGTCGGTGTGCCGGGGCGGCCCCGTCAACGTCGACCTGGAGGCGGCCACCCGCGCCGGCGTCGCGGTCACCTACGCTCCCGGCCGCAACGCGACCGCGGCCGCCGAGTACGCGATCGCCATGATCCTCGCGGCCCTGCGCCAGGTGCCCGCCGCCGACTCCGAACTGCGCGAGGGCCGGTGGCGCGGCGACTACTACGCCTACGACCAGGCCGGTATCGAACTGCGCGGCACGGTGGTCGGGCTCGTCGGCTACGGCGCCATCGGGCGCATGGTCGCCCGGATTCTGCGCGCCTTCGAAGCCGAGGTGCTGGTCAGCGACCCTTATGCCGACCCGCGGGCCATCGCCGAGGACGGGGCGCGTCTCGTCGGGCTGGAGGAGCTGCTCTCCGCCAGCACCGTGGTCAGCCTGCACGCGCGGCTGACCCCGGAGACCCGCAACCTTATCGACGCCGATCGGCTCGCGCTGCTGCCGCACGGCGCGGTGCTGGTCAACACGGCGCGGGGCGGCCTGCTCGACCACGCGCCACTGCCCGAGGCGTTGCGCAGCGGACGCCTGGGCGCGCTCGCGCTGGACGTCTACGACGTCGAACCGCCGCCCGCCGACTGGCCACTGCGCGGTCTGCCCAACGTGGTGACCACACCGCACCTGGCCGGGGCCACCCGCCAGACCGCCGAACGCGCCGCGCGTATCGTCGCCGGTGAGGTGGGACGCTACCTGCGCGGCGAGGAGCCCCGCCACCTGGCCAATCCCGAGGTGCGGGAGGTGCGCTCATGATCATTGGCGTCGACGTGGGCACGACGATGACCAAAGCCGCCGTCTTCGACCGCGACGGCCGGGCTGTGGCCGAGGCCGACGAGCCCACCACCCTGCACCGCTTGAGCGGCGCCCGAGTGGAGCAGGACCTGGACGAGGTGCTGGCCACCGTCTCCTCGGTGGTGCGCAAGGTCGCGGCGGCACGGACGGAGCCGGTCACCGCCGTCGCCCTGACCGGCCAGGGCGACGGCCTGTGGCTGCGCGACGCCGACGGCCATCCCACCCGGCGCGCCATCTCCTGGCTGGACGGGCGCGCCGGACCGCTGGTGCGGCAGTGGTACGAGGACGGCACCATGGCGCGGGTGCACGAGCTGACCGGCCAGGGCATGTTCCCCGGCGCGCACGGTCCGCTCCTGGCGACACTGGACCGGGAGGAGCCAGAGACACTGCGGCGCTCCGCGGTGGCCGGGTACTGCGTCGACGCGATCGTGCAGCGCCTCACCGGCGAGGTCACCGTGGACGCCTCGGACGCGTCCCTGCCCTTTTTGGACGTGCGCAGCCGCGCCTACAGCCCCGGCGCGCTCGCCGAGTGCGGCGTCTCGCAGTGGCGCGGGCTGCTGCCCGAACCCGCCGCGCCGCACAGCCTGTTCTCCCTGGACCGGCGCGGCGCCCAACTACTGGACCTGCCGGAGGGTACGCCGGTGACCGGCGGACCGTTCGACCTGCCCTCCTGCCTGCTGGGCAGCGGCGTGACCGAGGTGGGCGACGGGCTGCTGACCCTGGGCACCACCCTGGCCTGCCAGGTCGTCGCCGACAACGTGCGCGTGGAGTCGCCGGGTGAGCCCGCGGGGATGTGGCTGTGCACCGACCTGGCCGACCGGTTCTCCCGCGCGATGCCGGCCATGGTCGGCACGGCCAGCCTGGACTGGCTGCTGGAGCTGCTGGGGATCGGTATCAGCGAGGTGGAGCCGCTGCTGGAGGCCAGCCCGCCCGGTGCCCGCGGGGTGTCGGCGCTGCCGTTCCTGGCCGAGTCGGGCGAGCGCGCGCCCTTCGTGGATCCGCGGGCGCGCGGCCAGCTCACCGGGGTCAACCTCGGCACCGAACGGGCCGACATCGTCCGCGCGGTCTGCGAGAGCATCGCCTATGCCGCCCGCCACTGCCTGGAGACGGCCGGGCTGACCGGCCGCCTGGCCGCCTGCGGCGGCGGCAGCCGGTCTCGGGGCTGGATCCAGGTCTTCGCCGACGTACTGGGCCGGCCGGTGATCCTGCCCCCCGACGACGCCATGGGGGTGCGCGGTGCCACCGTGGCCGCCTGGCGGGCGATGGGCGAGCCCGTCGACGGCGCCCGCTGGCTGGACGAGGGCACCCGGGTCACCCCGCGCCCGCACCTGCGCGACCAGTACGAGGAGGGCTACGCGCGCTACCGCGCACACCTGGACAGCGCCCGCGCCCTGTGGAGCTCGGACGCACCGGCGTAGGGCACGACGCGTCACGCGGGGTAGGGCGCGCCTGGCTGGCCGAGGACAGGGGCGGGTTCGCGAAAGCTGATCATGGCGCAGAGCCGCCGTGTGCCGACAGGCGCGTGCTCTCCGTGGAAACAGCCCACACACAAACGGGCCCCGGACAGTCCCAGGGCCCTCTCGTGTTCGTGGTTACAGCTCTCCAGTCCGGACATCCGCGAGGAATGCGGACCACTCCGATGCGGGGAACCTGATGTGCCCGTGTTCCCGGTTCTGCGAGTCGCGCACGTCGGCCACATGTGCGGTCTCCCGAACCTCCACACAGTTGTATTCGCGGTCACTGTAGCTGCTCTTGTGCCATCCAGGCATCACAGCTCACCTCTTACCTTCTCGATCAATTCCGCCGTTGTGTACGAGGGCAGCGCTTCGGCCTGAAGGTCACCGTAGGCCGTCGCCATCTCGTTGGCTGTCTCCGGGTCGTCTACGACGATCTGCCCCTTGGCGTGCTCCAGGTGTACCACCACGCCTCCCCCTGGCATACCGAAGATGCGGAACGACCCTCCAACTGCTGTCTGTCGTGGAGCGTGGTCCGGAATGATCGACAGACGGATACGCCGGTCCTGGATCAGAAAAAGCAGGTGGTCTAGCTGCTCTCTCATGACCTCGGGTGGACCAACGCGCCTACGCAATACGATCTCGTCCAAGACGAACCTGAGTTGTACGCGAGGGGGAATCTCCGCCAACCGGTCGACCCTGGTCTTCACAGCCTGCTCAAGGAGGTCCGGAGTTGCGCTCAAGGGGCCGCTAATCAGGATGGCACGGGCGTAGCCGGGGGCTTGCAGCAGACCGGAGATTAGCAACGGCTGGTACTCACGAATCTCCGCCGAAGATCGTTCGATCTGTACGAAATCTTGCCACTTGTCCGGTACCCGCTTCACGTCGTTCAGCTCTTCCCAGAGCCTCAAGAGCTTGCCGTCAGTAGCAAGAGCGCTGTCGAGAACGACCGCGTGGTCCCTATTGGGCGTTCGCGTCCCGTTTTCGAGCTTCCCTATGTGAGGGCGGCTGATCCTTGTCGCTCTGCTGAGTTCGGTCTGCGTCTTTCCAGTTGAACGGCGTAGACTCCTTAATTCCGCGCCCCACCTGGACCACGTCTTGTCTACTCGCTCTGCCATGGATCCAGAATGATCCATAGAAGATCCATTCCGCTACCCATTCGCCAAAAAGGGTCAATCATGTAGCGCTTATTGCAGGTCAGAATATGGATCGCGATGCTGTTCGTCATGGATCGAACGAACGCAGCCACCCCGACGCGTGAGAGTGCGGCTGCTCGTTCGTATCTCGAAAACAGACCCCCGCGACGGATTACGGCCGTCCGGGGAGTGGCCACCAGCTAAGAGGAGCTGATGACGTTGACCAGTCTGCCACCACGCCGAAGCGCGCGAATCCGGCCCTACCTGCTCGTTGTGGAACGCCTGCGTGCCGCACAGGCCGGTGCGTTCGGCCAGTTCCCGGACCTGACGGCCCTGGCCGGCCTGGGGGTATTCCGGTGAATGTCCCCGAGACGAACGTCCCCGACCCGAACCTGAACTTCTTCGTGCTCTACAACGGGGAGGCGGCGAACGAACTGGGCATCGCTCCCTCCACGATGCGTCAGTGGGCCCGCGCGGGACACATCCCCTACGTCACCAACCACAACGGGTGGCGCCTGTTCGGCGTGGGCGACGTCTACGCCCTGCGTGACGCCATACGGGATAAGAACCCACCCACCTAGTCCGCGACGGCACCAGCGAAGGTGGTGGGCGGGCATTCTTTGCGTCGATCTCGGGAAAGTACACCTAATACTGGCGAGTAATACGTGTACTTTCCCGAGATCAGCGATAACCCCAACTACGGAGCGGCCCCCTGCCGTCGCGTGCGCCACCATCGGGCGCCCGCACCGACACCCGAGGGCTGCCCCCATGGTCAGCGCACCTAGTCCGCGTCTAGTCCGCGCCGGTACCGCCGAACGCGGAGTCGAAGGAGGCCTCCGGGGGGTCGAAGAGGCGGGCGCGGACGAACTGGACGGCTTCGGCCGCTCCGACCAGCCGGTCCATTCCGGCGTCCTCCCACTCGATGGAGACGGGCCCCTGGTAGCCGATCCGGTTCAGCGTGCGGAAGCAGTCCTCCCAGGGGATGTCGCCGTGTCCGGTCGAGACGAAGTCCCAGCCGCGGCGCGGGTCGCCCCAGGGAAGGTGCGATCCCAGCCGGCCGTTGCGGCCGTTGCCGGTCCGCCGCCGGGTGTCCTTGCAGTCGACGTGGTAGATCCGGTCGCGGAAGTCCCACAGGAATCCCACAGGGTCGACCTCCTGCCAGACCATGTGGCTGGGGTCCCAGTTCAGCCCGAACGCCTCGCGGTGGCCGACCGCCTCCAGTGCCAGCACGGTGGACCAGTAGTCGTAGGCGATCTCGGAGGGGTGCACCTCATGCGCGAAACGCACGCCGACCTCGTCGAAGACATCCAGGATCGGGTTCCAGCGGTCGGCGAAGTCTGCGTATCCGGCCTCGATCACCGACTCGGGAACCGGGGGGAACATGGCCACGTACTTCCAGATGGCCGACCCGGTGAAGCCCACGACGGTGGGGACGCCGAGCCGGGCGGCGGCCCGGGCGGTCACGCGCATCTCCTCGGCGGCGCGCCGCCGCACACCTTCGGGGTCGCCGTCCCCCCATACGTGCGGCGGCACTATGTCGCGGTGCCGCTGGTCGATGGGGTCGTCGCACACGGCCTGTCCCGTGAGGTGGTTGGAGATGGCCCACACGTTAAGGCCGTACTCGGCCAGGGTGTCCAGCTTGGCCTGGACGTAGGAGCCGTCCTCGACCGCGCGGTGGACGTCGAAATGGTCGCCCCAGCAGGCGATCTCCAGTCCGTCGTAGCCCCAGGAGGACGCCAGGCGGCATACCTCGTCGAACGGCAGGTCGGCCCATTGGCCGGTGAACAGGGTGATCGGATGAGCCATCTCGGCTGTCTCCTCTGCGAACACGGTGCGAATCAGTTCTCTTCGTCCGCGGCGGGCGGGCGGGGCGCCCCCTCGACCGCCCCGCCCTGGAGCCCGCGAAGGAAGGCCAGGCCCTCCGTGGCGAGCGCGTCCTGACTGGCGGCGAGCGGGCGCCACACCGAGGCGGCGGTGGCGATCGCGGCGTTGCCAGCGGTGAAGGACTCGATGACCAGTGGCCCGCCATAGCCGACCGCGTCGAGCGCCCCTTGGATCGCCGGCCAGTCCAGATGGTCGGCGCCGGGTGCGCCCCGATCGTTCGCGCAGACCTGCACGTGGGCGATCCGGTCGCCGGCCCGCCTGATCGCCGCGGGCGGGTCCGTCTCCTCGATGTTCATGTGGTACACGTCCAGGGCGAGCCCGCAGGTCTCGGGCGGCAGCCCGGCCAGCGCGTCCAACGCCTGGTCGACGGTGGTCAGCAGGCTGGTCTCGTAGCGGTTCAGCGGCTCCACCGCGATGCGTACCCCCGCGGCCGCGGCGTACTCGGCCACGGGGGCCAGCCCTTCGGCGAGTTCGGCATAGCAGTCGGCGCGCTCCTGCCCGGTCATCGGCCAGGTGCGCCCCACCGAGGAGTAGGCGGGCCCGGCGATTACGGGTGCGCCCACCGCGGCGGCGGCGTCGACCACCCGCCGCAGGTAGTCGCGGGTGGCGGCGACCGTCGCGCGGTCGGCCGCCACCAGCTCCCGTCCCGGGCCCATCACCAGGGCGACGGTGGCCGCCAGCCCTTCTGCGTCCAGCAGCTCGGCCGCGCGCTCCGGTGACCAGTCGCCGATCTCCTCCACGGGGAGCTCGACGGTGTCGAAGCCCCACCCGCGGATGCGCGGCGCGAGTTCGGCCAGTGCGGCGTCGGTCAGCGGCGACGTCCACACCCACGTGCTGACTCCCAGAGCGCGGCGCATTACCGGTCCTGCCAGGCCTCGGGGAAGCCGGGCAGGTCCTCGCCGCCGAACTTGGCGTAGTGCAGGCTCGGCATGTCCGAGTTGAGCTCCAGGTACTCGTCGAGCTCATCCTCGCGGATGGGTTCCTGCGGCAGCACCCACTCCTCGGGGACCTCCTCGCCGTTGAGGATCTGCGTGGCCGCCAGCACCGGGGTGCGCCACTGGAAGTTGGAGTAGACGGGCGCGATCGCGGTGATGTCCTCCTCCTGCCACTTGCGCATGAAGCTCAGCTCGTCCTCGCCGGAGATCACCGGGTAGGGGCGGCCCTGGTCCTCGAACGCCTCCAGCCCGGCGACGGCGCCGTCGCCGGCGTCCATCCAGATGCCGTCGACCTCGCCGCTCTGCAGCTCTTGGGTGACGATGTCCTTGATCTGCGCACCGTCGCCCTCGGTGAACTCGTGGCCGATCAGCTCCAGGTCACTGTCGTCGAAGATGCGCTGCGCGGCTGCCCAGCGGTGCTCCAGGACGTCCACGCCGGGGAGGATGCGCAGCGCGAGAACCCGGGAGCCGGGCTCCAGCTCGTCGACGAGGAACTCAGCGGCGTCGGCGCCGTAGGCGTAGCCGCCGATGGGGTGGATGAAGGTGACCATGCAGTCGGTCTCGACACCGCGGTCGAAGACGATGACCGGCGCCCCGCTCTCGCAGGCCGTCTCGACCGCGGGAGTGAGCGTGGCGGTGGTGGAGGGGGAGATGATGATCGCGGCGCAGTCGCCGGAGTCGACGAACGCCTGGATGTCGGAGATCTGCTGGTTGTCGTCGTCGGCGGCGTCGGAGACCCGGAACTCGCCGATCTCGCCCTCGTCCTGCAACGCCTCCACCTGCTGCTGCATGGTGATCCAGCCGGTGACGCGCCAGGGGTTGGACACCGAGGCGTTGGAGAAGCACACGGTTGGCTCATCGGCGTCGTCGCCCTCCAGCGCGTGCTCGGAGGTGTCGACGTACTCGGGGTCGATGGCCTGCAGCCACGGCTCGTCCGGGTCGCCTTCGGGTTCGATGTCGCGCTGGGCGAGCTGCTCCTCGTAGTCCTCTTGGTTGAACCATTCCTCCTCGCCGGGGGATGGGCTCTCGCCGGCTTCGTCGTCGGGCAGATCGGTGGTACAGCCCGTCAGCGCCAGGCTGAGAGCGGCGGCACCAACGAAGAGGGCGTGTGGGGGACGCATCGTGGTCGAACCTCCTAGGACGGGTTTGCCGAACGCCGGCGCGCGGCGTAGGCGACGGCGGCGATGATGATGAGGCCCTGCACGGTCGGCTGGATCGTCGCTGGCAGGTCGAACTGGATGAACAGGGTGAACAGCGCCTCCATGGCGAGGGCGCCGCCGACGGCGGCGATGACCGCGCCGTGGCCGCCGCCCAGGACGACACCGCCCAGGACGACAGCGGTGATCGCCATGAACTCCAGGCCCTCGCCCACCTGCGCGGTGACTCCGGCGAACCCGCCGATGAGAATGCCCGCGACGGTGGCGAGCAGGCTGGAGAGCACGAAGGCGGTCGTGCGTACCCGCCACACCCGCGCACCGGAGAACGTGGCGGCGGTGTCGTTGTCACCGGTCGCGATGAGGACGCGGCCGTAGGGCGAGCGCATCAGCGCCACGGCCCCCGCGGCGACCGCGGCGGCGATGAGGACCGCCCAGGGAAGCTGCCCGATCACCGGCACCCCCTCGATGCCGCCGCGTCCCGCCTGGCGGAACGCCTCGGAGAGCGCGCCGGTGGGCGCGCCGCCGGTCCACAGTCTGATCGCGCCGTAGAGGACCAGCATCGTGCCCAGCGTCGTGATGATCGAGGGCACCCGCAGCACGGTCGTGACCAGCCCGTTGACCAGTCCGACCAGTACACCGAACGCGATCATGAACAGCAGCACCGGCAACGTGCGCGATTCCTCGCCGTCGATGAGCGCGGCCGCGATGACCACTTGGGCGCCCACCAGGGAGCCCACCGACAGGTCGAGTTCGCCGGAGACGATCACGAAGTACTGGCCCACGGCGAGAATGACCAGGGGGGCGGCCTGCTTGGCGAACGCCAGCATCGACGGCGGCTGGGCGAAGGCGGGGTTCATCGTGAAGATGAGCACGAAGATGACGATCAGCAGGGCGAACACTGTGCCGCTACCGCCGTCGAGCAGCCGGGCGACCGCCAACCGGGCGGTGCGGCCAGCGCTGGGGCGCTGGCTCGGACGTTCGGGGGCGCGTGTCATGTGCGGCCTCCTCGACCTGCCTGGCCGGATTGGCCTCCGCGGTCAGTCCGACCGCTCCGGTCGGACCGCTCCGGCTGGCCGGCCCGGTCCTCCTGGTCCCTCTGGTCCGCCCGGCTCACGTCGTCCGTGCCGCCCGCGGCGCCGGCGGGGTCCGCTTGGCGGGGCCGGTCGGGCTCCCCTGGCTCCGCCGTGCCCGGCGGATGCCCGGCCGCCCGCGGGCCGGCCCTGCCCTTGGGCGGCGGCGCGCCGGGGACACGGCTCCGCTGGTGCGCGCCGCGGGAGAAGCGGGGCGGGTGCGCCATTCCGCTGCCGCGCCGGGCGTATATCGCCACCGCGGTGATGACGATGACGCCGCGCAGCACGTCCTTGAAGAACGGGTCGACCCCCAGGACGTTGAACAGGGTGTCGAGCACCGCGAGGATCAGCACGCCGGCGATCGTCCCGGCCACACCGCCGCGCCCGCCCAGCAGGTAGGTGCCGCCGAGCACGACCGCGGCGATCGACTCCAGCTCGTACCCCGACCCGTAGACCAGGGAGCTGCCGGTACCGAACCGGGCGGCGATCAGCAGCCCGGCCACCCCGGCGGCGACCGAGCACAGCACGTGGGCGGTGATGATCGGCCGGTCGACCCGGATGCCCGACATCCGCGCGACCTCAGCGTCGCCACCGACGGCGTACATGTGGTAGCCGGTCCGGGTGGAGCGCAGGAACACGAAGGCGAGGGCGGCCACGACGATCAGCACAGCGGTCGACAGCGGAAGGACGCCCATGCGCGTGTAGCCGAACACCTGGAACGCCGCGGGGACCTCCCCCGCGGGCCCCTGGTAGAGCGTGTCCAGGTAGCCCTTGATGATCAGGCCCATGCCCAGGGTCGCGATGAAGGCGTTGACACGCAGTTTGGTGATGACCAGCCCATTGACCAGGCCGATCAGGCCGGAGACCGCGAGCACGGCGAGGACGCCCAGCCAGATCCGGCCCGGGTCGCCGGCCATGGTGGTGGCGGCGACCACGCTGGACAGCGCCACCACGTAGCCCACTGACAGGTCGAGCGACCGGCACAGGATGACCAGCGTCTGCCCGACCGCGACGAAACCCAGCAGGCTGGAGCGGGTCAGCATCTCGACGAGGTTCGCGGTCTCCAGCAGGTTGTGCCCGTTGAACGCGGCCACCGCCGTACCCGCCGCCGCTATCCCCACAAACGCGAGGTAGACGACCCCCGTCGTGCCCATGCGGCCCAGCCCTGAGCGCGCAGTGCCGAGCGCCGACACCGACACAGTCATGGGCACCTCCAGGGGTCGTGGCCTTCACCTGCGGGGGGACGCGCGGGCACGCGGAACTGGCAGAGGCGGGCCAGCCAGCGCGGGCGTCCGGGAGCCCGGCCGGCCGCACCGGGCTCTCGGCGCTCCTGCCGGGTGAGCGCACGGCCGGGGCCGCGGATCGGGCCCTGCGGCGGGTGGCCTTCCAGTGGGGTGCCGCGGACGTGGCGGGGCGGCGCTGGTAATCGGTGCCGCCGGCCGCGGCTGTTTGGGGGAGGCGGCATCAGCAAGCCTCCAGGTCGTGTCCGTGCCCGGTGGCCAGCGCCATGACGGCCTCCTCCGACGTCCCGCCGGGCAGTTCCCCGGCGACGCGCCCGTCGTGCAGCACGAGGGTGCGGTCGGCCAGGCCGATGACCTCGGTCAGCTCGGAGGAGATCAGGATGATCGCCACCCCCGAGGCCGCCAGGCGCCGGATCAGCGTGTAGACCGCGCGTTTGGCTCCGACGTCGATACCGCGGGTGGGGTCGTCGAGCACGATGACGCCGGGGTCGGTGGCCAGCCACTTGGCGAGCACAACCTTCTGCTGGTTTCCGCCGGACAGGTAGCGGACCTCCTGGTCGGAGTCGCGGTTGACCAGCTCCAGTGAGGAGAACAGGCCGGGCAGCCGGCGCGCGCGCTCGCCCGCCCGCAGTCCCAGCACGGAGTCGAGCACCAGGCGGCCATTGGCCAGCACCGACTGGTTGAGCGCCAGCCCTTCGGTCTTGCGGTCCTCGGTGACCAGGGCGATTCCGGCCCGCACCGCCTGGTTCGGGGAGCGCGGCGCCACCCGGCGGCCGTCCACCCGCAGCTCGCCTCGCGTGAAGCGCCGCAGCCCGAAAAGCGCGTGGGCGAGTTCGGTGCGCCCGCTGCCCTGCAGCCCGGCCAGCCCCACGATCTCCCCGCCGTGCGCACGCAGGCTGATGCCGTCGAGGTGCTCATTGCCGCCGTCAGTGATCTCCAGCCGCACCGGGCCGAGCTCGGTGCCCTCGGCCGGCTCGGGGAAGAACGCGCTGATCGAGCGGCCGACCATCATCCGGATCAGCTCCGCCGAAGTGGTCCGGCCGGCGTCGACCGTGCCAACCCGCTCGCCGTCCTTGAGCACGGTGATCCGCTCGCACAGGTCGAACACCTCGGTCAGCCGGTGCGAGACGTAGAGCACGGCCACGCCGCGTTCGCTCAGCCGGCGCACCAGCCCGTACAGCAGTTCCACCTCGTGGCCGGCCAGCGCCGAGGTGGGCTCGTCCATGGAGATGATGCGGGCGTCGTGCGAGAGCGCCTTGACAACCTCGACGATCTGCTGCTCGGCCACGGAGAGGGAACCCACCCGGACCTGCGCCGAGAGCCCGGTCAGCCCGAGGTCGGCCAGCAGGTGTTCGGTGTCCGCGGCCATGCGGCGGGCGTCGACGCGCCCGCGGCGCCGCGGTTCCCGGCCCAGGTAGACGTTCTCCGCGACACTGCGCTCCGGCAGCAGGTTGAACTCCTGGAACACCGTGGAGACACCGGCCTGCTGGGCCTGGACGGGGTGGTCGAAGGACACCCGCTCACCGGACAGCTCGATCGTGCCCTCGTCGGCGCTGTGCACACCGGCGAGGATCTTCATCAGCGTGGACTTGCCGGCGCCGTTCTCCCCGACCAGGGCGTGCACCTCGCCGGGGTGCAGATCCAGGTCGATGCCGTGCAGCACGCGGCCGCCCAGGAACGACTTGGAGATTCCGCGCATCCGCAGCACGGGGGCGTCGGGGGCGGCATCGGCGGCGTTCACCCGGAGACCTCCGCCCAGGTTCCGGTGCGCGCGGACTCCAACACGGCCTCGGCCATGTGGGCGGCGCGCAGGCCATCGGCGAAGGTGGGCAGGCCGTCGGGTGCCTCTCCGGCGATGGCGTCCCGGGTGTCGGCGACGAAGGCGTTGAAGCAGTCCTGGTAGCCCTGCGGATGGCCGGCGGGCACCCGGGCCAGGCGGCGCGCATCGGGGCTGAGCGTGTCGGGGTCGCGCATCAGCAGGGCGCTGCGTTCGCGTTCGCCCTGCCACAGGAACTCCGGCTGCTCCTGGTCGAAGCAGAGAGTGGCTTCGGTGCCCGAGACCTCCAGCAGCAGCCGGTTCTTGCGGCCCGCGGAGACCTGGCTGATGACCGAGGTGCCGACCGCGCCGCCGCGCAGCGCGAACTGCACGGTGACCAGGTCCTCGGTGCCCACTGGCCGGCCGTCCCCACCGCCGCGGCTGGGATTGACGGTCGATGTCTGCGCGCACAGCCGCGTGATCCGGTCGCCGGTGACGAACTCCACCATGTCGAACCAGTGCGACCCGATGTCGCCGAAGGCGCGCAGCGGACCACCGAGGTCGGGGTCCACGCGCCAGTTGTCGTCGCCGGGACGCAGTAGCCAGTCCTGCAGGTAGCTGCCGTGCGCGAGGACGACCCGGCCGATGGTGCCGCGGCGGACCCGGTCCCGTGCCTCGCGCGCCATCGGGTGGAACCGGTAGACGAAGGGGACGGTGCCGACCCGCTCAGCGCCCTGGGCGGCGTCCGCCATCTCCGCGGCCGTCGCGGCGTCGGTGGACAGCGGCTTCTCGCAGACGACGTGCTTGCCGGCGTTGAGCGCGGCGATGGCCAGCGGGCCGTGCAGGTGGTTGGGCGTGCAGACGTGGACGACGTCGACGTCGTCGCTGTCGATGAGGTGGCGGCTGTCGGTGAAGGCGCGTTCGGCGCCCAGGTTCCGCCGGGCAGCGCGGGCGCTGTCGGACGTGGAGGCGGCGACCCCCACGACCCGGCCCCCAGCGGCGCGGATGGCATGGGAGTGGACCTGTCCCATGAATCCGGTGCCAATGATCGCCGCGCGGTAGCCGTCGTCGAACCGGTCGGTGGAGGCTTCCGGATCCGCGTCCGGAGTAGTGCCCGATCCTGTGATGTGACTCACTGCCATAGGGGAAAGCTACGGGGACTTTTGACGAAGGTCAAGCAGAAGCTGAAAAGTAATCACGTAATAGCTGGTAGTCCACACCGAAGAAGTTCGTATGCTTCACTGTTCGTGTGACAGAAGACGCGTTGCTCTACACGGGCACATCCGCGCCCGCCGCCGGGTCGCCCCTCTATGCCGTGCCCGCGTTCCCGGGCACCGGGATGCTGCTGAGCCTGCTGCGCGACGGCCGGCCGCGTACCCGCTCGGAGCTGGCCGGGGTCACCGGGTTGGCCCGCTCGACCGTCACCCAGCGCGTGGACGCCCTGCTGGCCAGCGGTCTGATCGGTCCCGCCGGGGAAGCCGCGTCGACCGGCGGCCGGCCACCGACCACTTTCGCCTTCGTCCCTTCGGCACGCGTCGTACTGGCCGCGGACCTGGGCGCCACCTACGCCCGACTCGCACTGACCGACCTGGCCGGCGAACTGCTCACCGAGACCCGCGCCGACGTGGACATCGCCCAGGGACCGCGGGCCGTGCTGGACTGGGTGGCCGCGAACGGGCGCACACTGCTGGAACGGGTCGGCAGGACCACCGAGGACCTGCTGGGCGTGGGGATCGGGCTCCCGGGTCCGGTGGAGCACACAACGGGCCGGGCGGTGAACCCGCCGATCATGCCCGGTTGGGACGGCTTCGACGTCCCCGGCTACGTGCAGGAGCACTTCGCCGGGCCGGTGCTCGTCGACAACGACGTCAACATCATGGCGCTGGGCGAGCACTTCGCCCGCTGGAGCCAAGCCGGCCACCTGATGTTCGTGAAGGTCGCCACCGGTATCGGCTGCGGCATCATCAGCGAGGGCAGGGTCTACCGCGGCGCCAAGGGCGCCGCGGGCGACCTGGGCCACATCCAGGTGCCGCACGGCGGCGAGGCGCCCTGCAGGTGCGGCAACAGCGGCTGCCTGGAGGCGGTGGCCAGCGGCTCGGCCATCGCGGAGGCGCTCGTCGGGCAGGGTTTCGAGGCGAGCGGCGCGCTGGACGTCGTCGAGCTCGCCCGATCGGGAGCGGTTCCGGCGCTGCACGCCCTGCGCCAGGCCGGACGCGACATCGGGGAGGTACTGGCCGCGTCGGTGAACATGCTCAACCCGTCCATCATCGTCATCGGCGGTTCGCTCGCGCTGGCCGGCGACCACCTGCTGGCCGGGGTGCGCGAAGTGATCTACCAGCGGTCACTGCCGCTGGCCACCGAGGATCTGCGGATCGTGTCCTCGCAGGTGGGAGAGCGGGCCGGGATCATCGGCGCGGCGGTGATGGTCATCGAGAACGGGCTGAGCCCGCAGCGGGTGGAGACCCTGGTCACGAGCGGCTGACCAGGAGAGCCCCACCGCCCCCTTCGCGGCGCTCCTCCCCCGCTCCTTGGTCCCAGCCGTGTCTCTTCGGCGTCAGGCTTTGGTGGCGACGGCGGCGAGGTACTCCCAGTCGCACACCACCGTCCCGTCACTCGTCCGGCTCGCCGATTCCGCGAGAGCGGCCAGGTCCCGGTGGAACGCCCGCGCGCCCGCGTCGTCCAGCCGCTGCGCCACCTTGTACGTCGGCCCGTAGTGGGTGATGAAGAAGTCAGCGAACTGCTCCGGCGAGACGAAGCGCTCGGTGATCATGTGCTTGCCGCACTCCAGGTCGGAGATCCCCGCCCCGAACAGCTCCCGGAGGGTGTCCTCGACCCCCCACCGCGGCGGCGGCTGAGCGCCGGGCGGCGGAGCGGCGTGCCGGCCGACGGTCGCGAGCAGATCGCCCACGAAACCGCTCGGGGTCCAGCTCACGAGGCCGATCCGCCCTCCGGGGACGCAGACCCGTACCAGCTCGTCGGCCGCGCGCTGGTGGTCGGCGGTGAACATCACGCCGATGGCCGACAGTACGTAGTCGAACGTGTTGTCAGCGAACGGCAACTCCTCGGCGTCGGCCTCCCGGAAGTCCACGGGGATACCCTCCGCCTCGGCGCGGCGGCGGGCGACCTCGAGAAGCGAGGGCACGTAGTCGATACCGGTGACATCGCAGAACCGGCGGGCGGCGGCGAGCGCCACATGCCCGGTGCCGGTCGCGACGTCCAGTACCCGCGCCCCCGGCCTCAGGTCGGCGGCGTCGCAGAGCGCATCTGCCAGGGGCACGGTCAACCACGCGATCTTGGCGTAGTCGCCACTGCTCCAGGTCTGCCGCTGCTTCGCCTTGAGCTCCGCCAACAGCGTTGTCTCGGTCATCGTGGTGCTCCCTTCGCGGTGAACAGACGGGTCCTTCGGGAAAGCCGGTACCTTCATGGGGCACCGGCACCCACCGCGGTGCGGTGCGTACCGGTGTCCTGCTGCGCGCCGACCGCGCTACGTCTTTCGCGCGAGGACGCAGACGCTCTTCACACCGAACCGCTCACTGGCGCCGCGGGCCTGCTCCGAGAGGAACTCGTAGGGATTGGTCCGCATCACCTCGACCCGCAGTCCGGCGGCGCTCATGGCGTCCTGGTAGCGGTCCTGCTGGAACGCGCCTCCGATGCAGGACGCCCACAGGTCGACGTTGCCGACGATGCCGTCGGTGAGCATGGTCTCGGTCACGATGTCGGCCAGGACCATGCGGCCGCCCGGCCGCAGCACGCGGGCGGCCTCGCGGAAAACCCGGCCCTTGTCCGGGGCCAGGTTGATCACCCCGTTGGAGATCACCGCGTCGAAGCTCGCGTCGTCGTAGGGCAGCTCCTCGATACGGCCCGGCGTGAACGTGGTGGAGGCGGATCCGGCTTCGGCACGCAGCCGCTCGGCCTTGGCCAGCTGCTGCTCGGTCATGTCGATACCGTGTACGTGCCCCTGCGGCCCCACCTGCACAGCGGCGAAGAAGGCGTCCATCCCGGACCCCGAGCCGAGGTCGAGGACCTGTTCGCCTTCGACCAGTTGGGCCAGGTCGAAGAAGTAGCCGACACCCGCGAAGGACTCGACGGCCTCCAGGGGCACCTGGTCGAGAACCCCGGCGGGGTAGCCGAGCCGGTCGGCGAGGTCCCGGCCCATCTCGAAGTGGTACGCGTCGTGCGGTTTCTCGGCCACGGCCTGGTACATGCCTTTGACCTTGGCGGTCAGTTCGGTGACGTCGATCGGTACGGGAGAGGTCATATCCGGCTCCCTGCCGTGTCAGACCACTTCGAGCGTGGTCCCGATGGGAACAGAGTTGGCGGGCCAGCCGCACGCCGGTGAGGTGTTCCGGACACATCGGCACAGCTCCGCGAGCTGCCCCCCGGTGGCGCTGGGCCTGGGACATCCGCGCCGGCCGTCCTAGGGCTTACGTGTTTGTCCCATGTCAGAGACGTTACGGAGGAAGGCCTGGAGGCCGCATCGGGGTGAGCCACCCAGATCGCCGCACGGCCTACCTACATCAGCCCTCGATGCCCCCTAGTTCACCGGCTTGGCGCGGCAGATCCCGCTGTTCCTCCAGTGGCCCCGCCCCCGGGCGGCCGTCTCACAGCGCTGAAAGACTTTCCGTCCGGAGCGTCCGTCCCGTTCCCCTGCTCAGTCGAGGATCGTCGGGGCGCCCGGAGACCGTGGTACGCGAGCGGCCCGGGAGGGTCTAATGAGCGACTGGCACCGGACCACAATCGGCGATGTTCTGACCTTCCAGCGCGGGTTCGACATAACACGCTCCCAACAACGCCCGGGAAACGTTCCGGTCGTTTCCTCCGGAGGGGTGGCCAGCTACCACGACACCCCCATGGCCACGGGGCCCGGCGTGGTTATTGGACGCAAGGGAACCCTGGGAAAGGTGTTCTACCTGGCGTCTGACTACTGGCCGCACGACACCACGCTCTGGGTAAAGGACTTCAAGGGAAACGACCCCGGGTTCGTGTACTACTTTCTGCGGACCCTGGATCTCTTGGCAATGGACACCGGGTCCTCGCACCCGACATTGAACAGAAACCACGTGCACCCGCTCGCCATACATTGGACCTCACTCAGGAACCAGCAGGCCATCGCCGCTACGCTCGGCGCGCTGGACAAGAAGATCGCCACCAATGACCGGGCGCTGGAGACATCCCGGGAGTTGATGGAAGCCGTATTCCTGGGCGCGGCAAAGGAAACCCGGGAGGTCCGCAGGATCAGCAGTATCGCCGAGTTCCACAACCGGAGGAGAGTCCCCCTCTCCGCTCGGCACAGAAAGACCGTTCAGGGTGTCTACCCGTACTACGGAGCGGCAGGGGCGATCGACTACGTCAACGACTACATCTTTTCCGGCCCGCATCTTCTGGTCGGCGAGGACGGGACGGTGACCGAGGACGGAAGCCGGCCGATGACCCAGTACGTGTGGGGGGATTTCTGGGTCAGTAACCACGCCCATGTGCTTACCGGAACAGAGGTATCCACTGAGCTCCTGGCGGTTGCTGTGCGGACCGGCGATGTCTCCCCACTGGTGACCGGGGCCGCACAGCCGAAGCTGAGCATGCGCAATCTCAGCAGCCTCGAAGTGGCCCTCCCCCCGGCGGACAGCCGGGCCGGGGTGGCGGACTCCTGTAGTGCTCTCTGGGCCGTAGTCCGCTCTCGGACCGCCGAATCCCGCACCCTCGCCGAGCTCCGGGACACCCTCCTGCCGCAACTCATGTCCGGAAAGCTCCGGGTCAAGGATGCGGAGCGCGTCGTGGAGAAGGCTGTATAACCGTCTTCGGGCCGGGCCCCATCGCCGAGTTCGCCCGGGTGGATGGTGCCCGGCGGCGGGCCGCGGTCAGCCGGCGCTCAGGGTGCCGTCCAGCACCAGCGCACCGGTACCCGCCACGGCCAGCAGCACGGCGGCCCCCGCCAGCGCCCAGGCCGCGCTGCGCACGGTGCGCGCGCCGAGTCCGAGGTCGCGCAGGTACCGCAGGCCGCACAGGGCCAGGCAGACACCCATCGCCAGGAACCAGGGCTCGTAGAAGAAGATCTCCCACAGTGCCATGGCGGTACGGTCCAGGTTCTGCCACACGTCGGGGTACTCCAGCCGGACCAGGCCGAACAGGTCCAGGGTCTTGGTGGAGAAACCGATGAGCGCGTGCGCGACCGCGTACACCGCGCCGATGAGCGTGGGGAGCAGGCACAACGGGACCAGAAGCCACGCCGGGATCTGCTCGCCCGGGCGCCACGGGAACCGCCGGGGGATCGCGCGGACCCGCGGCAGCGCCAGGTACAGGCAGGCGAGGCCGCCCACCAGGATCAGCAGCCCGGCCAGGTAGCTGGCCATCGCGAACACGTGCGGACTCTCCAACTGTCCGGGAATGCCGATCGTCCCGCCCGCGGCGTGGTAGAAACGGACGAACACCGCGTAACCCACCGCGAGCCCGAACCCCCACCACCCCGCTCCCCGCCAGGCGTTCCCCGCGCCGCTTCCGTCGCGGGCAGTGAAGAGGGCCCTACCCTGGCTGCGGGCGCTGTAGTGCCCGTAATGAAACACACTCATCACGCCTCCCGAGTCGGTGTGTCACCCACAGACTCGCGGCCGGGCACCGGTCAGGTCCTCCCCCATGCGGGGTGTCCGCTTCCCCCGCAGGAGCCAAAGCCCTCGGCCGTCCCTCAGGAGACGCCTTCCGGCTCCCCCCGTACGACCGAGAGTGCGGTGTCCCGCTGGGCGTCCAGCTCCGCGAGGCGTGCCGTGAGCGCGGCCCGCACGTCGTGGTAGGTGTCGCTGCCCAGGGGCAGCCGCAGCGGCGCGGGTTCCCGGTCAACCGAGTCGATCATCGCCTGCGTCACGCGCGCCGGGTCGTTGGGAAGCTGGAACGTGCCCTCCTCGACCGCCCTGCGCACAGCGCCCGCGGGTCCGGCGTCGTACTCCGACATCACGGGGGCTGTGCCGAGCGCACCGCCGAAACCGGTCGGGGTCGCCCCCGGCTCGGCGATTGTTAGCCCGATGCCGAACGGCGCGATCTCCTGGGCGACGGTCTCGCAGAACCCCTCGATCCCCCACTTCGACGCGTGATAGTAGGAGAAGTTCGGGTAGGCCGCCTGTCCGCCCGCCGTGGAAACCTGCAGGATGCGCCCGTGCCCCTGGTTGCGCAGGTGGGGAAGCACGGCGCGGATCACCCGGATCGAGCCGAGCAGGTTGGTCTCGACGACGCGGTGGATCTGCTCGTCGGTGGCCTCCTCCACGGCGGCGAAGACTCCGAATCCCGCGTTGTTGACAACGACGTCGATGGTGCCGAACACCGCGAACGCCTTGTCCACGACAGCGGATACTTCCTGGGCGTCGTCGACGTCGAGTCGGGCGGCCCAGAGCCGGTCGCCGTGCACGGCCCGCAGGTCGTCCAGCGTCTCCGGCCTGCGCAGGGTCGCGGCCACCCGGTCGCCGCGGGCGAGCGCCTGTTCGGTCAGGAGCCGCCCGAAACCGGACGAGGTGCCGGTGATGAACCATGTCTTGGTCACGTTGCGTCCTTTCGATCGCTGTACCCGTGACGCTACGGATTCGAGTCGACTCGAAGTCAACTGTGTAGGCTGGGCTCCATGACCGTCACCGAGGAGACGCTGAGCATCGGAGAGGTCAGCACCCGCACCGGGCTGTCCACCCACACGCTCCGGTTCTACGAGCAGGAAGGCCTGTTCGTCGATCCGGTCCGGCGCGACAGCGCAGGACGGCGCGTGTTCACTGCCCAGCAGGTCGAGTGGCTCCTGGTCTGTTCCAAGTTCCGCGACACGGGGATGTCCCTGCCCGACATCCGCTATTACGTGGAGCTCGTCCGCCAGGGCGCGGGCAACGAGGAGGAACGGTTCGCGGTGCTCCGGCGGCACGAGGCGAAGGTGCGTCGGCAGGTGGATGAGCTGCAGGACGCCCTCGGCGTGATCGAGGCGAAGGTCGCGCTCTACGCGCGCCGCCTCGCGGCGGATTCGGCCGACGAGCTGTGGCGCAACGGCCCCGAGTGCGCCTGACCCGAACCCGACACTGCTGAGCCGCGCGCCACGGGAACCATTGGTGTCGCCGCTACGCCCCCGGTCATCTCGACTCCGAAGTGGGCTGGCTCCCGCAACACGTGCCGTGCCCCCTCAGTGTCGGCCAGCCGGGCCAGCCCAGCGTGCTGACGATGCGGTGGTCCAGCATGGGGTGCAGCAGGTCCAGGGCGTCGCTTCGCGCGCTCACAGGTCCAGGTCCACCTCGTCGGCCGAACCCGCCCGGGCGTTGCGCTCGACCTCGGCCAGCTCGCCGGAGTCGACCGTCAGACGGTAGTGCCGCCGCGGGTCGAAGTCCTCGACCTGGTCGACACGGTCGCACACGTCCACGAGCTTGCGCAGGAACATCCGTGGGGCGACGCCGACCCGCCCGCCGAGCTCGCCCGCGACCCCATCGCCCAGTTCCATCAGGTAGGTGTCGTCCACGCGGGACCGCACGCGCTGCGGCTGATCGGCCCCTTCGGCGTGCAGCTCGCGCACGGCCGCTCCGAGCCGGTGCAGCTTATCCGGGTCGAACCCGGTGAGGCGGATCTGCGTGGCGCGGAGGTTGTCGTGCGCGGGGTCGGCCAGGAAGTCGGTGGCCAGCCGCTGGGCCAACGGCGGGAGCCGCTGGACGCCCTGCGGCCCGTCGAAGAACGCCGGGGTTCCGGTGATGACCAGGTACAGGCCCGGGAACCGCCCGGAGTCGATCTCGTCGAGGAGCTGGCGCAACGCGTTGAGCGCCTTCTCCCTCGTGTCGGTGCGCGCCCGCTGCAGCGTCTCCAGCTCGTCCAAGACGACGAGCAGCCCCGGGTGGCCGCACCCCTGCAGCAGGGTCAGCAGTCCCTGCAGGGCCGCGAGCGCGCCGAAGTGGTCGAGGTCGCCCTTGATCCCCGCGTAGCGCTTGGCGGCGGCGGAGACATTGGGCTGCCCGCCGAGCCAGGCGATGAGCGCCTCGGCGATCGCGGCTTCGCCCGCCATCTGCGCCCGCTGGTAGCCGCGCAGTGCGGCCGCGAACCCCGGCGTGCTGCGCGCCACCTCGGCCAGGCGGCGCTCCAGCAGCTCGCCGACCGCCTCGGCCAGCGCCTGCTCGTCGGGGCCCTCGGACGATTCGGGAACCTCGCCCGAGTCGAGGACCTCCTCCTCCAGGGTGTAGACCCAGTTGTCGACGATCTCGCGCAGGGCGCTGGGCGGCTGGGTGGCGGTGGCCATCCGCTCGGTGAGCCGCCGGTACACCGCCTCCAGCTTGTGCAGGGGTGTCTCGGTCTCCGAGATCTGGATCTCGGTCACCGCGAAGTTCGCGCGTTTGGCCCGCTCCGCCAGCCAGCGGGCGAAGAACGTCTTTCCGGACCCGTACTCGCCGCGGACCGCCTTGAACCCGGCGCCCCCAGCCGCCGCGTTCGCCAGCTCCCGCTCGACTATGCTCTCGAAGCGCTCCACCCCGACCGCGAACAGGTCCAGTCCCGCCTGGGGGACGGTCCCGCGCCGCAGCGCGTCGATCACGTCGTCGCGCCGGACCGCGCTGGCCTGGGCCATCTCACCTGCCGTCGGTCAGGAACTGCCGCCTGAGCAGTTCGATGTTCAGCTCCACCGCGCGCTCGCCCTCGGGCAGGTCGAGCACCGGGAACCCTTCGATGTTGAGCACCTTCTTGACCATCTTCAGGAAGCGCACCGCCCGGTAGGCCGCCGTGGACTCACCCGCGGCCCCGGCGACGTGCCCGACGGGCAGTCGCGGCCGCGCCCCTCCGGCCATTTCGAGGGCGTCGATGACAGCGGCGATCTTCGCCACGTCGGGGGCCCGGTGCACGTGGGAGCGGCTGAACTCGAAGGTCTCCGTCTCGACGACCTGTGTGCCCAGCGACTTGTCCGCAAACAGGACGGTGTCCTGTGCCGGGGCCCGACGCTTCTTCCCGCCGCCACCCGAGCGGGCGGGAACGGCGTCGGTGGGCGCCTCTGCGCCGGCCGGTGCCGAGGCGCCCTGCGTGGACTCGGCCAGCCGCAGGCTCCACCAGGCGGGTTCGAGCTGGGCGGCGCGCAGCACCGACCATCCCCGCGGTACGGGGTCCCCGGCCGGTAGGAGCGCCAGCACCGGGATGACCATCTCGGCGGCGGAGATCCCGCCGTGGTAGCCCTGCTTGCGGTCGGTGTAGCGGATCCGCTCGTCCCACGGCACGACGATGCGCCCGCTGCCCGCGAGCACCCGGTCGCCGGAGACCTCCACCTCGCCCTCGCCGGGTGTGCCGGTGCGGTAGCGCGCTGACTCCCCGTCGCAGGTCCGCTCGGACTCCCCGCGGTCCCAGACGTGGCCGTGATCAGAGGTCAGCAGTACCGGGCAGCCCGCGCGAGCCGCCGCGTCCAGCAGCATGAGCAGCTTTCCCATCCGCTCCAGCCGCCACTCGGCGTCGGTCTCGCCGCGGTCTTTGTCCAGGGTGTCGTCAACGATGTTGACGACCGCCGCTACCGCCGTGTCCGCGTCGGCGATCGCCTCCAGGACTGTGGGAGGAAGCGACTGGCCTACGGCGGTGTCCAGGTCGCGCTGGTAGAACAAGGCAGCGTTCCTGTTACCGAAGGAGCTTTGGGCCCACAACCGCCTGAAGCCGGCGCGCTCCCTGCTCTGCCCGCCGGTGTCGAGGGTTCCCGACAGCAGCGACGTCCGCGAGCAGGAGGTGATCGAGGGCAGGGTCGCCAGCGCGCCCTCCCGGCGGGCGTCCTCCTCCCGCCCGCGGCCGATCTCGGTGAACCGCCCCTGGGCGGCGATCTGCTCGCCGAGCTGGACGGCGACCTCGGCGCTCATCCCGTCCAGGACCACGATGAGCGGCGCCTGGTGCTCGGCGAGCGGGCGCGCGACGGCATGCAGCAGGTTCTCGGCCCGCAACTGCTTGTCGGTGCGGGAAAACGACCCGGTCCACGCGGCGACGCGCCGGGCGAAGGAGGCGTCGAAGTCGGCACGCAGCTCGCGCACCCGTTCGTACAGCTCGGCGTAGGCCGAGGCGAGGGCGGGCACGTCCACCCGGCAGAACCGGATCGTGGTCACCGCCCGGTCCACCCACGCGGTCGTGCCCATGTGCGCGGCCGCGCCCTCGGAGACGGTGCCGACCTCGGTATGGCCGCCCGCGGCCCAGCGCAACAGTCGCACGGCCGCTGTGGCCGCGGCGGCGTCGTGACCGTCGCGCTCGAACCGGCGGTGCGCCCGCAGTTGCTCCAGGGCCTCCTCGACGTCGTGCAGGTCGCGCGGGATAAGTCCCGGCAGCCCGCCGGCGCGGTCGGGCCGCACCAGCTTGGAGATCTCCTGACCCAGGGAGGCGAAGCGCGCCTGCAACCCGGCCACCAGAACACCGCTGCGCTGTGCGACGGTCTCGGCGCCCAGGGAGCCGAGGATCTGCTCGGCCTGCCCGCTGACCTCGGCCGCCGCCCGGTGTTCGTCGCCGTCCATCATCCGCAGCAGCGCGGCCTCGCAGGCGCTGCCGAAGCGCGAAATATCGTCGTCCTCGTCGGGCGCGTCACTGCCGAAGAAGCGCTCGGTGGCGCGGATGAAGGCGTTGTGGGCGGCGGTGTCGCCCACCGACCGCGCCCGCAGCAGCTCGGCGAAGACCAGCCCGGCCGGCAGCGCGTCGTAGACCTGGCCATTGCCCAACAGCAGGAACACCACACGGGCGACCGGCCCGATGGCGGCCTCCAGCTCGGCCTGCAACCCGTCGCGCTCGTCGTCGCGCAGCTCGCTGAAGCGGCGCACGGCCACATGGTCGCGGGTCCAGTCGAGCAGGGCGGCGGCGTCGATGCGGTCATCCTTGTCCCTGCCGAGCCGCACGGCCGTCACCACGCGCAGCGCCTCCTCCAGCCGGATCACACCGCCGGAGGCGTTCAGCGGGGTGGTGGTGCGGATGTCGCGCAGCGCGTCGGCCAGCCAGCTCCACCGCCGCGAGTACAGCCGGGGGTCGAGCGCGGCGGCATTCAGCTCGCCCAGCAGCAGCTCCCAGCTGTTGACGCGGGTGACGGCGCCGCCGATGAGCCGCCCGAGCAGCGCCGGACCGAACTCCTCGGTCGTGCACGGGGTCAGCAGCACCAGGTGGTCGGCGCCATCGAGAGGGCGGCTGAGCTGGTCGAGCGCGGCGAGCACCGTCGGGACCGCAGCGACGCGCACCCGCAGCTGCCTGCCCTCGTATTCCACGGACAGCTCGTCGGGGCCGTCCCACTCGGGCGCGGCCGCCAGCGCGACAGCGCGGGCGCGCGAGCGCGGCCTGCCCCGGTCGACTCGGTTGTCCTCCTGCTCCAGCGCGCGGACCATGGCACCGGCGACCGCGTCGGCGGTGACCGCCTGCGCCGCGGCGGCGTCGATCGTACTCATAGGGACCTCCCCGGCACGGGGGTGCCTAGGCACTGCTTTCCGAAGGGACGTGGCGCGGAACCCGAGGACCCCACCGGGAACACCAGGCCGAAGCACCACAAAGGCCGCGGCAATAAGGTGCCCAGGCACTCCTTTTCAAAGAGACGCGACGCGAAACCCGAGGACCCCACCGGGAACACCAGACCGGAGCACCACAGAGGTTGCCGGTGGTTCCCGGTGGGTTCCTCGCCGGAGGGCGGGGGGCCGCTCTGCACAACACAACCTCGCCTGCTCATCGAATCACCCGGACAGTGATCTCGACCTCGACCGTGGCGTCGGTGTCGGGGCCGGCACCAAGCTCCGCACGCAGTTCGCCGATGAGCCGGACGGGATCGTCGCCGCCTGACAGCCGGCGGGTGACTTCGGGGGCCGTGCGCTCCGGATCGGGCGGGACGACTTCGGGATCCCGGTCGCCCTTCCGCGCCGGAGGGTCGGGCGGCGTGGGCTCCGGCTCCTTGTACACCAGCAGCGAGAACGCTTCGCGCCCGACCTTCTCCAGCTCGGTGGCGATCCTGCGCTGCTGCTCGTTGTTGCGGGCGGTCTGGCGCAGCCGCCCCAGAAGTTCGGCGGCCTGGTCGGCCTTCTCGCCGCCCGCCTCGACGCGCTCGGCGAGCGCTTCGATGTTCTGCCACTGGGCGGCCGCCAGCGCCTGGGCCACGGCCGACGCCGAGTCCATGCTCTCGCGGTAGATGTGCGGCTCGTGGGGCAGGTCCGCGCGCGCCAGGGTGGTGACCAACTCGGTGTCGTCGGCCAGCCCCCGCATTCGACGCAGCAGGTCGTGGGTGGCCCGCGCGGTCGCCATACGCGGCGCGTCGTCGTCCAGATCGAGCAGCGCGGAGCGCTTGCGCAGCTCGGTCAGCAGCGACTCGGTGGCCGCCTGCCACCGGTTGGCCTGCTCCTTGAGCTGCTCGGCGAGCCGCTGCACGGCCCGCGCGTTGCGCACCGGCTGCCGGTCCAGCTTGAAGATCCCCGCCGCCCGCTCGTTGGCGCGCTCGAAGTCCTCCGCGGAGGGCAGCTCCTGGCGCTTGAGCACGATGTCGCCGTCGAGCTTGCCGAGCCCCACGGCCGTGTAGCGCTTGCCGCCGCGCATCCAGGCGCGGTCGGACTGGATCGCGTAGACCAGCACCAGCAGATCGACGACGTCGTCGGGCAGGCCGCGCCCCTCGGGGAACTCCCGGATCCACTCCTTGAGGTCGCGCACCTTGATCTCTGCGGTGTCGGCCTGGGCCGCGCGCGCGGACTTGTCCAGGGCGTTGGCCCAGTCGTCGCGCAGCACTAGGACCTCGGTCACCTGCGCGATCCCCAGCTCGTGGGCGATGCGGCGCAGGACGGGCAGCTCGGACTTCGCGGGCGGGTCGTAGCGGAGTTTGTGGTCGGCCTTGGCCGCCTCGACCGCCGCCAGGTTGGCCTCCAGGTCGGCGCGGCGCACGGGGGTACGCCCCTCTCCGCCCGAGGAGAAGTCGGGGTGCTCGGGGAACATGTGTGTCAGCAGTTGCCGGCACACGCGCTCCAGGGCCGCCGGGAACTGGCTGCCGGCTTCCGGCCGGATGCTCGCCCCGGGCGGGAACGCCTGGATGTGTCCCTCGATGCGGGCGCCGTAGTCGGTGTCATTGGGCTCGGTCAGCCCGTAGGCGCCGCGCATCAGCCCGCGCAGTTGAGTGTCCAGTTGGGAGCGCTGGTTGTCCAGTTGCCCGGCGGCCTCGCGCCGGTCGTCGGAGCTCCAGTCGGGCGCCTTCTCCTCGATGACGCCGGGCTGCAGCAGGTTCTCGACCATCAGCAGCCGGCGCGCGTCCTCCAGCCGGGCGGGCGCGAGGAAGTTCGGCAGCCACACCACCGTGGCTGGGGCCTCGGCGAACTCCGCCTGCAGCCGGTGGATCCGATCGCGGTCGTCGGCGGGGCTCTTGTCCTCCTCGTCGAAGGGGTAGTCGATGACGACACGCAGCGCGCCGGGGGCATCGGGCACGAACCGCTCGCGCAACAGCCGCTCCTCGGAGCGCACGTTGCCGTAGTCCAGCTCCACGATGCGGCGCGTGCCCCGCCAGACGACGTCGGTGCGGGTGGCGCCGGCGTCGAGCCCCAGCTCCTGCCAGAGCATGCGCTTGAACAGTTGGCTGAGGGCGTGGTCGTTGGCGGCACTGTAGACCTGGCGCAGCAGCGACTCGGTGTCCACCCGCAGCAGGTTGAGCGACACGGTGGGGTTGGTGCTCTGCGCACCCACCCGGACCTCGCCAAACTGGCCGTTGAGGTCACGGAAGAAGTCGGCCACCCGCTGGATGTCCTGGCCGGTGCGGCGGGCGCGGATGATCCCGTGGTTGAGGCCGATGAGGCGGCTGGCGGTGAGGTCCTTGAGCGCGGGCACGTTCGGCGCCAACCCGGACAGCAACAGCGTCTTGACCAGCAGGTCCTCGGCGCGAAACGGGGAGCGGACGTCAAGGTCGGCGGCCTGTGCCTCGTCGAGACCGTGGCGGTTCAGCAGCCACGGCCGCACCTTCTTCCGGTAGAAGGAGCTGACCTTGGCGTACTCGGAGCTGAGGACGTCCTTGAACGGCCGGTCCTCGCCGTCGTCAAGCACGTCGAACACCGCACCTAGCGGAACGAGCTGGCCCACGGGCAGGCTGTCGCGGTGGTTGATCATGAGCTGGCGCATCAGCTTCAACGCGCTGCGCTGGCGTTGCAGGGCGCCAGAAAGGTCCACCATCACGTGCATGAGGGCGGGCGTGAACGGATACAGCGCCCGGAAGTCCTCCCAGGAGTCGGCGTCGCCGCCCTCAGTGTCGAGCAGGGCGTCGCGGACCTCGGGGCGGGCGTTGCGGGTGTTCTCGAACGCGGTCGCGATCTCCGCGGCGGCAGCGTCGTCCTTGGGGCGCAGCAGGCGGTGCCGCACGACCTCGGTGAGGTTGCCGTCCGCCAGGTTGATGTGGCCGAACCGGCCGTCCCAGTACTTCAGCGTCTGGTCGACGCTCTCGGTACCCGAGCCGATCCCAACGAGGTCGCGCAGATCACGCTGGCGCGGGACGAAGCTGATGACCGGCGCGGGCCGGTAGCTCTCGGAGGACTCGATCAGCTTGGCGACCTTCTGCACTTCCTCATTGATTTTCGACTCGTTGCCGATGAAGGCGGTGAAGCGCAGGATCAGCTCGTCGAGCAGCAGGACGACGCCGTCGCAGCCCAGCTCTTCCTTGGCGTGCCGACTGATGATCGACAGCCCTTCGTCCATGGTGACGAAGGCTTCCTTGCTGCCGTGCACGGTGTCGGCGTAGCGCGTGAAGTGGTGCGCCAGCAGCCCGCTGATGAGCTGGAAGCGCAGCCGGGCGGCCTCGCGGTCGGTGGTGCCGGAGGGGACGGCGAACGCCCGGTCCAGCAGCTCGGGGGTCCACGTCTGGGCCGCCGCCCACTGCCCCCACTGCGCCTCCTCGGCGGAGCCGTCACCGGAGAGCTCGGGCAGCCCGGCGATGAACGCCTCGTCGCCGATCGTCGAGCGCAGGTTGGCGGCGTCGGCCAGCAGCCCGTCGGCCCGGTAGACGGGCGGGATAGGAGCGTCGGGGTGCTCGGCGCGGACCTGGCGCACGTAGCCACCGAGGATGGCCGCCTCGATCGACTCGGCCGCCACCAAGTGGCTCTTGACTTGGATGAACCGCTTGCCGTCCAGCCAGCTCTCGTGCTTGTTCACGATGGCGGGCATCCGCGGGATGTCGCGCACGGCCGGGTTGTGCTGCAGGACGGCGTCGAGCACGGCCATGAAGTGACTCTTGCCGGAGCCAAACGAGCCGTTGAGGTATGTGGCGCGCGACTGGTTCTGCGCCAGCGCGCCCTTGACCGTGTCGAGCGCCTCGCCGAAGCAACCCGCAAGCTGGTCGGTGACCACGTACTGGGCGAGCGCATCGCTTTGGCCCTGCTCGGCGGCGCCCTCGGCGAGCTTGAAGACGAAGTCGCCGTCGTGGACTTCCGGCGGGATGTCGATGAGGTCGCTGAGGACGCGCTTGGTGCTGGAGTCGGGGGGAGCGGACATCGTGCGGCGGCACCTTCCGATCACGTGGTCAGGGAGCCTGAAGGAGCAAGCGGGGGTCCCGGTCGTCGGGCGCTCCCCACCCAGACTATGGCGCGCCCCTCGGACAGAACACATCGTCGGAAGCCGCGGCGGTGACCGGCTGTGGCCGGTGGGGCAGGGGTACCTCGTGCCGTTGGACCTGTCTGTGTGGTCACTTTCGGCGCCGAAAGTGACCACACAGACAGGTTCGCCGGTGCCTGACACAGTGGTGAACGTCAGCGGCGGCCGCGTTTGCCCGTGGGTGGACGCCACTCCTCCATGTCGCTGGCGGTGATGCCGGTGGTGTCCTGCAGCGTGGACAGGTCGTCGGCGGCCTGGTCGGCGGGCGTCTCGCCGTACTCGTCGCGCTCGGTGTGCCACTGCCGCACCCACGGCAGCAGTTCGACGATGCCGGCGAGCAGCGGCGTCATCCGGTCGCGCTCCTGGGCCCAACCGTGCTCGTTGACGCGGTTGTGCGCGAGCGTGCCCAGTGCGTCGGCCTGCTGGGCGTGGTCCCACCCGGCCCAGCCGAGCACGAGCGTGGGGTCCTCGTCGGTCTCGGCGCCCGGGTAGGAGACGAACCGCTCCTTGGGCACGTCGAGCTTGCCGCGGTTGGTCCAGTAGGAGTTCTTGCGGAAGTCCGCGGAGGTGTACTTGGGCGGCACGGGGATTTCCAGCCGCTTCTCCTCCTCGCCCTCGGCGAGGTCGGCGTTGAGGGCGTCCTCCTCGCGCTGCTTGTCCCAGACGTACTCCCACTGCCGGCGCTTGGCCATGCCGGAGTCCTTGTAGCGGAGCGCGGCGAGGTGGGGGACGTGCTCGGTCTGCACGATCTCGGCGATGATGGCGGAGAAGTCCTTGTCGGGGTCGTAGAGCGGGGCGACCTCGGCGGCCTCGGGGTAGGTGTCGCGCACCTTGTTCGCCAGGGCGCGCAGGGAGAGCGTGCGCGCACGCTCATCGCCGGACTCGTCGGTCTCGAACCAGAAGCGGCGGTCCTCGCACCGGTCGAGCAGCCAGGACTTCAGGGCGGCCTTCTGCTTCTTCTCCCACGGCTCGGACTGCCAGCGCCGCTTGTACTCGGGACGCTCGATCAGGCCGATGTCCTTGCGGGAGGTGATGAGTTCGATGCGCTTCTCGACGACCGCGCGGTACTCGTCGGGCCAGTGGGAGGGGAGGGAGGTGATGGGGGTGGAGCCGTGGCGGTTGAACCACTCGGTGCTGGCCTCGTCGCCGTCCATTGTGCGGGCGAGGACGATCTCGAAGGCGCGCTCGCCGAGGTTGATCTCCGGGACGGCAGAGGTGTCGGAGATGACGAGTTCGGCGTGCTCATCGTCGGAGATCAGGCCGTAGCGGTGGTAGACGTCCCAGTCCAGTTCTTCCTGGAGCGCGATCATGCGGCGACGCGTGGCGGCGTACTCGTCGCGGGCCTCCTTGAGGCGGTCCCGAGTGGGGGTGTCTGCCTCAGCGACAGCGGAGGGCTCTAGGGAGGAGAGGTGCTGAGCGAGAGTGTCGAGCTCCTCGGCCCGGTCACCGGGAAGTGATTCAGGGAGGGGAAAGTCTTGGAGCTTGGTTCCGGTGAATTCATAAAAACGTTCCCATCCTGAACTGGTAATTCCACCTCCTTCACCGCGGTTCCCTTTATCGTGACACACCTGCTTCAACCAGAAGCAGGAAACCGATGAATTTAGAGTTCCGACAATTGCTACATACTCCTCTTTTCCTACATTTTCTAGCAGTTTGATAACGGGGGCCGACTGAATGAACGCCGATTTATCATGGCGAAGAAAGAAGTGGTTGTGGGTGGCCACAAATGAAAAAGGTATAAGATACTCATTTGAATATCTATTGGGGTGAAATGTAGAGTATTCGTACCATTTTAATCCTTGTTCTTCTTGATTTCCAGAAAGAGCCTTTCGCTCTCTAAGGAGTGATCGGTAGGGCCAAGCGAACTCTCGTTCAGTTTCGAATATCTCTGCTTCGAGGGTTGACGAAGAGTAAGGAAACAAGGAAAGCGTTCCATCTTCTGCTGACCAATCCCTCACATTCTCTCCAGAGAAGATGATTACTGTGTGATCCTGGTGGAAGAAGGGATGGTTTAACTTGGCCCTTCCTAGCATGTATACTTCGTTCTGACGAGTCTGGGCACAGAATCCGACGCTTGAGATCCTCTCTTTCAATAGTTTCGTTGAAGTGCCACTTATTTGCTCGAATGTTTCCATGGCGCCGCCCCCGCGCAAATTCCATGGATATTGTTTGAAACGACCCCAGAAAAAATCTCCTACGCTTACCCATTCAGATTCGTTGTCGATTTTTCTCTGCAGTTGTTCTACAATTGCTCGCCACACTAGGCCTTCAGTAGGATTTTCCGGCTGATTAGGTTCTCCTCTAATTCCCAGTACGGCTCGCACGGATGCTTTGTGTGAGTTCAGCATGTTGCGCCCGAAAAGTACTACGGTGGGAGTTCCGTGGCCGGGAATATGGGCGCCCGACGTATCGATAATGTGAGTCAAGCGAACTTCGTTACGGAAGAACCTTTCGATCAGCTTCTTCCCGAACTCGCGCTTCATGAAAGAATTGGCGGTGATCTGTCCAACGTACCCAGCGCCGACTTTGTCTCCGCCTGCCCTCTTGGCGAGATTGAAGAACCGTTCGGCAAATGGAACTGACAGCGCGTAGGCTCCCGAGCAAGTCCGGTACCTGGCTCGGTAATTATCGTTTTCCTTCTTGTCCTTAACTGTGATATACGGGGGATTCCCTACTACGGCGTGGTAGCTGTGGACGCCAAGAAGGTTGAACTCCTTGTAGTAATCGTAGACATCCTCGGTCGAATAGCGGTGGACTTTATCGGAGGAGTGTACTTCCCCCTTGCGTCCCGGCGCTCCGCGCCCGTGCAACAAGGAGTCTCCGGTCGCCACCACGATCGGCCACTCGGGGTTGCTCTCGGCGAGACGATTGATCCCGCCTTCCTTCATTGCGGCGATCAGCAAGCGGAACCGCGCGATCGCCACTGCGAAAGGGTTCTTGTCGACTCCGTGCACACTGCGCAGTGAGCGGCTGATCAGATCCCACTCAGAGACGCCAGGTTCCGCCTCGCGCCACTTGGTGAGCAATCGATGGAAGGCACCAAGCAGGAAGTGCCCGGAGCCACACGTCGGGTCTATCAGGCGGAATCCCCTGCTCTCCACCTGATAGATCCGGTTTCCATCGAGCCCGAACTCCTCGACTGCGGGCTCCAGCGTGTAGTCGAGGATGAACTCCTCGACGAATTCGGGCGTCTGCAGCAGTGCGAAGTTCTTGCGTGCGGGCTCGGAAAGGTCTTGGTACAGATCGCCGAGGAAGCGGGTGTCCCAGTAGTCGTTGTCGGTGAAGTCATGTACCAGATGGCCGTCGTCGCCGACCTCGCGCCAGAAGCCGATAAGTATCTTCGCCGCCTGGTGGGACGGTGTGATCGTCCACATCGGGTTGTGGTCGCGGTCGAACAGGCCGGCCGTGATGCTGGAGACGCTCATCTGCTCGAAGGTGTGCACCAACCAGTCACGGTCGGTGCGCTCGGGAGCGTCCGGCTCCTTCTCCCGCCACTCCAGGACCCAGGCGTCCTTGAGTTCCTGCGCGATGTCGTACCGGTTGCGCTCGTCTCTCGGCCCGGAGATGAACGGGTGCTCCAGCAGGCCGTTGTCCTCGCAGAACCGAACGAAGACGGTTGCCAGCACCCAGGCGGCCGCGGCCTGCGTGACCCGCTCGTCCCGCCAGGTCTCGTACGTGGCCGCGGTGCGCTCGGCCTCGAACGCCTTGTTGTACTCCCGCCGGAGCGCGTCGTTGAAGCTCTCTTCTTGCCCGTCCGCGTCGAGACCCTTGATGGCGGTGGGATCCTCGCTGCGCTCCCGCAGGTCTTCTTCCAGCAGCTTGACCTGGCGCTGCAGGTCCTTGAGCAACGACGCGTGATCGACCAACTGAGACTCCTGGCGCGAGGGAGGTGTGTGAGGGTTACCCCTCCATTGTCGGGGATCCCGCGCCCGAGGTCACCGGAACGGCTGATCAGACCCACCTGCGGAACGACCGAGGGGCCCGGCATCCGCCGGGCCCGTGCGCGCACTTGCTTGGTTAGAGTCGGCCGTCCTTCACGTCGGCGAGGAACGCGGACCACTCCGCCGCCGAAACCGCCAGGTACCCGGCGTTCCGGTGCTGGGTGTCCCGGACCTTCACCTGCTCTGACGACTCCGCGACCTCCACGCAGTCCTGGTGCCCTCCTCCGCTGTAACTGGACTTGTGCCAGGCTCCGAACTCACCCATCTCCCAGTCCTTCCAAGGTCTTCAGGATCAGCCGCGCGGACTCGTCGGGGGACAGTGCCACTGCTTGAACCGCACCGTAGAGCAGACGAAACCTGCGGACGTCCTCGGGGGTGTCAATGACCTGACCGGAGTGCGCGGACTCGGCATAGACCACATCAGACGCCCCTGGAGGTGAAATGATCTTGAACGGTCCGGCCAAGCCAGCATGCCGACCCTCAACTACCTGCACAGATACACGCTCGCATTCGATCAGGTTGGCTACGTGAGATAGCTGAGCCCTATGCAGGTCATCCGGCCCCATCTTACGAGTGATCACTGAATGATCGATCACTGCCCAATGGATCGGCGCTTGCGATTCTGTGAAACGTTCGACCCGTTCCATGCGGTTCCGGACACTAACGGCGACCTCGTCCCGTGTCATCCATGGCGACAGAGTGGAGACAGCCACCCTCGCGTACTTCTCAGTTTGAAGGAGCGCCGGGAACATCACTGTCTGGGACTCCATGATCGTGATGGCATCCCGTTCGAGCTCCGCCAACTCATCAAGCCAGACAGAACGCCCGCTACCCGTCAGCTCTTCCCATAGACGGACAAGGTGACCGTCCGCTGAGAGCGTCTTGTCCAGTTGGGCGATGATCGGCCCCTTCGGAGTCCGGTATCCGCGTTCAAGATTCGAGAGATGCGAAGAACTGATTTCGAGATCGTTCGCAAGCCTGGCTTGCGTCATGTCTGCCATTTCGCGCAGACGCGCCAGTTCGCGCCCGAATCGGCGCGCCACGTCTTGAGACGTTCCATCCATGCTCTTCATCTGACCAGAGAACTATTCCGCGTACCTCGCTTATCCCCAAAATTTCCCGGTATCCAGTTCGCCATAGATTCCTCACCTGGGCGGCGGCACAGTGAAGGCATAAGAAGACCCCGGCGACGGCCGACACCGTCCCGGGGCTTGGCCACCAGCTAGCTAAGGGAGCTGATGACATGTCCAACCCTATCCCGCGCGCTTTGACGTGGGCGCAGGCGCTGCTCTTCCCGTTCGCCCTGCTGCCCTTCCTGATCATCCGCCCGGCTTCCGCGCTGCCTCCGCAGCGGCGCACCGACCGATCGCGCCCCCGCCCCTACCTCCCCTCCCCCGCTGTCCCGCCGGACTACGACCGGTTCTGCGAGGTCCACACCCGGCACCGGGCCCTGTGGCGACTCACCTACGTGCCCGGCCAACAGGTGCCCTACCAGGCGCATCACCGCTACCTCGACGGCATCGCGCTCGCCGCCGCCGACCTGGACGCGCTCGACTTCGCACTCGCTCACTTCGCACCGCCGCCGCGCACGCGCCCCTACGTCGATGAGCGCGACCGACCCGAGCACCCCAATAACCACGACCACCGCGCGAATCCCTCAAGCTCCGCACCCGCGCGTGCGGAGCATGCCCGCACACTCGGTCTCCGCGAGGTCCGGTGCCTGCACCAGTTGGCCGACGACCTCATGGCGAGCACGCACGGCCGCTGCTACTGGACCTCCGCCGTCCGGGATGCGGCCCTGGAGATCCTGACCCGCATCGCCGCCCTGATCGGCGGGACCTGCGGCCAGCGCGCACCCGGTCCGGCTCGCTCCGCCGAACCGGCCGAGCCAGCGCCGCCGCCCCCCGGCACCCCGCCCAGGCGCCGCCGCTCCTGCGTGCGTCCGGCCGACCACGAGGGCCACCACCTGGACGCCTCCGGCCGCAGTTGGCACAACGCCGAGGAGGGCTCCCGATGACCGCCGCTCCCCGCACCGCGCGTTCCCGCCCCTACCGCCAGCCCGCGACCGTCCACCCCGCCGCCCGGCGGGTGGGCCACCTCTTCCCCGGTGTCACCGCCTGGTACGGCACGCACACCGGAACCTGGTGGGCCATACTGCCCGGCCATTCCCGCCTGCTGGAGGCGCCCACGGCCGAAATCCTCGAACACCGCGTCGCCTCACTGCTCATAGGGCGCGGCCAGTCCGCGCCACCGCCGCCGCGCGCCGTTAAACCGGCCTCGGGAACAGCACCACATGCCCCGCCGGGACCGCCAGGACACCGTTCTGTTTACAGCCCCGTCCGTTTACTCGTTCCTAGGACTGGGTGAGCAACTGGAGGGCGCGGTCGTAGATGGCCTGGACGATGGGGATTGTGTCGATGCGCACGCGTTCGTTGGTGGCGTGTAGGCCCTCGTAGTGTGGCCCGAATCCGGCGGTGGCCGGTATGCCGAGGCGGGCGAGGTAGTTGCCGATATTGGAAGGCCCGGCGATCTTGGCTGCCGGGTCGAAGCCGTGGTGGGCGGCGGCGGTGGTGAGCGCTGTGCGTAGGGGCGCGTCGTGGTTCAGCGCGTAGGGGGGCCAGCGGGTGTGGGCTTCGACCAGTGTCGGCGGAGTCTCGGGCCAGTCGGTGTCGACCTTGGCGACCACATCGGCGATGGTTTGAGCGGCGTGGGCGTCGTCGAATGCGGGGGTGGTGCGGGCGTCAACGCTGAGGGTGCACAGATCCGGCACGGTCGAGAATCCTTGGCCGCCGTCGATCGCGGTCACGGTGAGCTTTCCGGCTGCGAATCCGTCGGCGGGGCCCGGCAGTGGCGCGAGGTTCAGCGCGGTGACAATCTCGGCAGCCTTGGCGATGGCGGAAGGGGTGGGGCGGCTGGCTCCGGAGTGGGAGGCGACGCCGTGGACGTGCAGTCGAGCCCGGTGGACTCCGCGTCCTCCGATGACGATGTGGTTCATGCCGGGGTAGCCGATCATCACTCCGCCGATGTCGGCGGGGGTGTCCGGGGAGTCGAAGTAACGGCGGGCGCCCGCGAATCCGCCGGTGTGCTCGTCGAGGTCGAACAGCACGACCACCTCGCCGCGCAGGGTCTGGGGCTGCTGGAGCAGACGGGCGGCCAGGTGGCAGAAAATCGCGACAGCCACTTTGGAGTCGGCCGCACCGCGTCCCCACAACCAGCCATCCTCCAGGACCGCGCTGGTGGGCGGGTGGTGCCAGGCGTCCTCGTCGCCGAAAGGAGCAGTGTCCAGACAGGCGTCCAGCACCCAGGTCCGTCCGGGCTGGCGGCCCTGGACGCGGGCAGCGACCGCGACCGCGGTATCCGAGGCGTCCCGCAGGACCTGAGGGGCGAGGCCGTGATCGTCCATCCAGCCCATCAGGTGGTCGATTGCCGCGTCGTAGGGGTCGATACCGCCGCGCGTAGGGATGCGCACCAGGTCTTGGGTGAGTGCGACCACAGAGTCGAGATCGGCGTGGGCGCGGGCCGACGCGGCCGCGGGCTCGGGAAGGTTCATGCGGTGTACCGGTCTCGTGTGGTGTCGGCGTTCAACGAACGCAGGACCGTCGGGTTCTCGACCCGAGATGCCGCAGCATACCCCTGGCGTGCGTGGTCCACGAGTCGCATAGCAGCGTTGGGGCCGAGCACGACACCGCAGTCGAACCCGTAGACCGAAATGAATGAGGGCAAGGGTACAACTGCGGTGTGCTCGCAGGCGCAGAAGAACCGTTCGGGCAGATCCGTGTCGATGAGGCCGATGTGCAGCGTTTTCATGCCCAAGGAGCGGTCTTGGGGGTCGCGGATCTCCAGAAGGTGTTCCAGGTGCTCGAACAGGGGCTGGGTGCGGGGTGGGCCGAACAGGAGTCGGTAGTGCACCAGAGAGGGGCGCTGGTGTAGCGCGGTTTCGATCGCTGTGAGGTAGTTCTGGTCGCGCGAGCGTGACCCCGCCACCGCCAGATACTCCTCAGCCGAACTCACCACGTTGATCATGGCGTCTCTCAGCGACTGCGGATCGGTGATGAGCCGTGGGGAGTCACTGGCCTCGATGGGTGATTCGTCTTGGTGGGCGAAGAGAACGTGCACGGGTTCGCCGTAGTAGTGGGCGAGGAGCCTGCGGTAGCGAGAGCTGGTGGTGTGGCGTCCGCGTTCCCAGCCAGACAGCATGCTCGGCGTGACCCCGCTGGCGCCGTCAGGGCTGGCGTGATCGAGATCGGCGCACACCTGTTCCAGGGTGGCACCCCGGTTTGTGCGGGCTTGACGCAAAGGGCTGGAGTGGGGGGCGGGTGGTGTCATGCACCACGTCCTAGGTCAAGGAGTTGTGCCTTCGATGGTGGTCTCTCGGACGATCGGGGTCGATACCAGCTTGTCGCACACCGCCTGCCAGGCCGGGTGGCGGTCCACGAGCGTGTATCCCTGAGGCGCGGTGAAGCTCCCGTCTAACATTTGGTCCAGTTCGTCGGCCGAGAAACCCTCGAATTCCCGTACCCGCCTGATGGGCAACGCATACCCCAATTCTTTGCCGTCGCGGGCGAGGTAGGGCAACACCGTCTCCCCGTTGCCGGGGCGCATCCGCTCGGCGAGCTGGGCGATGTTCTCGGGAGTGTCCTCGATCGCGATGTCCAGGTCGATGACAGCGCACATCCGCGAGTCGGGCGCGGTCAGATAGACGAACCACTGGGTCGGAGCACCGGACAGGTAGCGGCGTCGGAACTCGTGGGTCTTCTCGCCGCGCCACATCAGCTCGTACCACTGGGCGTTAAGCGACATCACCACCCGGACGGTAGGGGCGGACATGTCGAACAACGACTCGTTGTGCACGTGGAAGAACATCCCTTCGGCGCCACGGCGGTCGGCATTGTGAATGAGCCACTCTAGCCCCATTGGCATCGGCGGGGCAGGAGGTTGCCCAACCTGATCTCGGATTGTCCACCTGTTGTCGACTCACCGATGAACAACGGCGTGGACAACTACTGGCGAAGGCGTGAGCTGGTTGCGTGCCTGGCTTCGGGTGAGTCTGGAGTCAGCCGCCGACGGGTTGAAGGAAAGGTAAGGACACCATGCCCCATTCCCGCACAATCGGGTTTCCCCGCGAAAGTGACTCCGATGAACGCCGCACCCTGCTGACTCCCCAGCTTGCCCACGCCTTTTCCGGTGCCGGATTCCGCGTTATCAGCGAGCCTGGTATCGGCGCTGGTATCGGTCAGGACGACACCGCATTGCCGCAGGTGGAGTTCTGCGCGCCCGAGCAGGTGTGGTCGGCACCTCTGGTTTTGCGGTACAAGCCAGGCCCCGCCACCGACCTTGACCGTCTCGCCCCTGAGCAGACAATCGGCGCGATCTTCCACGCCGAAGGCGACCCGGACATGCTCACCGCGCTGACCCGCACCCGGGTGCGAGCGTTCAGCTACGAGTTCCTACACGAACGTGGAACCTTCCCCTTGGCCACGGCGGGCGGGCAGATCGCCGGAACCCAAGCCGTCCTCGCTGGAGCCCAGGCGCTTCAACGTCCTGAGGGCCGCGGGGTTCTCCTCGGTGGTGTGCCCGGCGCCGCACCGGCCCACGCTGTGGTCATCGGCAACGGCAACGTTGGCGCGGCGGCCGCCCACACGGCCGCACGGTTGGGGGCCCACGTCACCGTCCTGACGCGCACCTCGCACACCGCCACGACCCACGAACGCCGCGCCCCCGCAGGGGTGCGCGTCGAGACCAACACCCCTGAGCGGCTCGCCGAGCTGGTGACCACCGCCGACCTGGTCATCGGCGCCATCCTCATCTCCACCCACACCACCCCGGCGATGATCACCCGAGACCACCTGGCCACCATGCGCCCGGGCGCGGTGATCGTGGATGCCACCTGCGGGTACGGGAACGGCTACCTGCCCACCGCCGGACCGGTCCAGAAGCCGGGCGCCCCGCCGCGGATGGTGAATGGGGTTCTGCACGTCAAACTCGACGCTCTTCCCAAAGCGGTACCGGTGACCGCCTCACACGCCTACACCCATGCCGCGGCCCCCTACCTGCTCCGGCTGGCCCGCCATGTGCTCCACGGCGCCGACGACCCAGCCGTGCAGAGCGCGATGGTCGCACGGGCAGGAGCGCTGGTGCACCCGGTGCTGCGCGAGCATGCTGAGCGGTACACGGCGGGAGCGGTCGCATGAACGCCCCCGCTGAGGTAGTGGTGGACTCCTACCGCGACCGCGCCGCCTGGGCCCGCGCCGAGTGCCGACCCACCACCCCCTACTTGCTGGCCCAGGCCCTGGACGGCATCGCGCACGTGGTCGAGTTCCCCTGTGGGACGGGACACTTCCTGCCCGCCTACGCCCGCGCTGGGGTCCGCGTGCAGCTGATCGACGCCAGTTGGCCCATGCTCAGCGTCGCCACACAGCACGCCCGCGACGCCGGAGTGTCCGAGCTCGCGGTGGGGTGCCATTTCCTTCACCAGTTGCCGGCCCTCCCCCAGGCGGAGCTGGTGGTGGTCCCCCACGGGGCGCTGAACCAGCTCGCCGCCCAAACGCCACTGACCGATGTGCTCGCTCACCTGCGTGAGGCCGTCCGCCCAGGAACTCAGCTGCTCCTGCAACACCTGGCCTCCGATGAAGGTCCGGGGGGCAGCTTCTACACCCCGGCGCTGGCCGACGGCGAACCAATCCGCGACCACCGCTTCCGTGCTCCCCATGGCCAGGAGGTGCTGCGCCACCGGCGCCAACACCACAGCCCCAACCGAGCCCGGGTCCACATCGAGTTCACCTACACCACCGGGGGGCAAGAGGATCGCACCGCCCACGTGCACCTGGCCCTACCCACCGCGGTCGACGTCGAGGACGCGGTCATCCACGCCGGCTGGACCACCACCCACACCCACGCCGGCTCCGGTCTCCGCGAATTCCTCGCCATTGCGGGAAGCCGATGAGTTCCCCGCGCACGGTGCTGGACGCCGCACTCTACTGGGACACCTACTACGCCGACGTCTTTCGCTTTGGTCAGGGCACCGAACACATCCTGGCCCTACTGGGCCGAACCCCGCCGGTACACACCTGGAGTGACCTGGGCAGTGGTTCCGAGAGTCTGCTGTGGTCCATCGCCCTGAACGCCCGCCGGCTGACATCTGTCGACACCGACCCTGACCGGCTCGCCACCCTGACGGCATTCGCGCGCACCGGACGCCCGCGCGGTATCCACACGGTCGCATTAGCCCTGTGCGGGCGCGACGCTGACGCCTTCCCCCAACACTGCCGGTGCCTGACCTCCACTCTGGTCGCCGACTGTCTCACTCCCGAGCGGCTCCCACTACGGGTGCTCAGCGCCGACCTGCTCACCCAGTTCGGACTTCTCGGACTCTGCCGCAACACAGGCCACTTCACCGACGCCTTCACCCGCCTGCATGCCCACCTGCCCGAGCACGGGTGGGCAGCCGGCGCCAACTGGGTCCCCGCCGACTCGACGGGGCGCGTCCACCTCACCCACGGCGCCTACCAGCACGCAGCCCGCCAGGCCAACCTCCACCTGCTCCAGCTTGACCGCCTCCCCAGCACCGACCCCGACTTCCCCCACATCTGGACCTACCTCGCCCGGAGGATCCCACGATGAACGAGCTCTCCAGCGGTCTGTACTTCGCCCCCACCGGAATCGCCCACCTCACCCACACCAACACCGACCTCGTCCGCGCCGCCGCCCACGGACGCACCCAGTTGCGCGTCACCACCGCCGCCCAACTCAACGGCCACCCACATCTGGGCACCGTCACCACCATCCTGGCCGTGTTCGCCCTCACCGCCCGGATGGCAGACGACCTCAACATGCCCGCCACCATCATCTTCGACAGCCTCGAAAACGCACCGGCCGAGCACCTGACCATCCACGGCCGCCACTACACCCGCACCGTCCAAGACCTCATCGACCACGGACACCTCGACGCCCACGAACGCACCTCGGGGTTTCGCCGCCTACTCACCTGGGCCTCGGCCCGCAGCACCATCGCCTGGCAAGAACGGCCCTACGCCGTCTACCAGGAACTCCTCCCGGTGCGCACCTGCCTGCATGCCATCGCCCAACGCCAAGACGAATTCGCGCCCCTACTGGCCCCCGCCGATGGGCGCATCCGCGTCCGCCCTCGCTGCCCCCGGTGCCACCTCGTGGACAAGGACGCCCACGACCTCACCATGAGCGCCGGCGACCGCGAGGTGCTCCTCGACTCGGTCTGCCCCCACCACGGCCCCTACCGAGAAACCATCCCCATCCACGGCACCAGCGGTTGGTACGACGCCAACACCCCCGTGCGCTCCGTCCAGAAAGTCGCACTACTTGCGGCCGAACGCGACCACTACGACGCGTGCTCAATATCCATGGACGGGCCTGACTGGGGAGGAGCCTGGTTCTCCCACGTCATCGCCCCCGCCCTCGCCCTACTCGACATCCCCGCCCACGACTGGCCCATCAGCCTGTTCACCCCCATGGTCCTCGACCGCACCGGCGGAAAACTCTCCAAGAGCCTCTACGTCAAATACGGCCGCGAGTACGCCGACCTGCCCCCCGCCTTCCTCGACCTCGATCTCCTGCTGGACGCCTACGGCGAGGAGGCACTCGAAGCGCTGTGGCAGGAGACCACCCGGTGGGCCGCCGAACCCCGACGCCTCCACCGTTGCTACACCGTCGACCACCTCACCACCCTGCTGCGTCCCAGCCATCTCGGAGTCCCCGCATGATCTGCCTCGCCGTCGATCTCCTCGACTGCACCCACCCCGACCCAGCCCCCGATCAACTCGGCCACGCCATGCACACCACCGCGCACCTGCTCGGCGTGCACGTGCTCCACGACGCCCCAGTCCAGTTCCCCACCCACGGAACGACCCGCATGATGGTCCTCGCCGAATCCCACCTGGTGGTCTCCACCTGGCCCGAATACCATCTCGCCCAGATCGACCTGGTCACCTGCCGCGCAAACACCCCACCCGAAGAGGCACTGACACCCCTGACCCACCTGTTCGGCGCCACCGAAACGCGCCACCACCACATCCGGCGAGCCGAACCACGCGCGAAAGCCCTCCGCGAAGGTAGCCATGGCCGGCTTGGGACCGCGGCTGTGAAGCGCGGGCGTCAACGATAGAACTGCATCACCAGCTCCACGTTCTCGAAGTTCATCTCCGCCAGGCCCTGACGGCGAATCATCCAGAACGGACACCCTGTTGACTCGGGATACTCGGCCCCTTCGTACTGCGCCTGGGCCAGCAACAGCCACACCCATCATCGTCGGTTGGCAGATACCGACATGGTGAGTACAGCGAAGACCCCTCAGAGAAGGTCAGGATCCGGTCATCACAAAGGTTGCGGCAATGGGGCCGATACGCGTTAGCGCGTGAGCCTGCTTGCCGCCGAGCGCACACCGCACCATCCCACGGCGCCCAAAGAAAGCGGGCGCCCCGCCGCCCCATCCCTCAGCACCCAGAGCGGCCCACCGCTTCCGCTTTTCACGACGCCGCGGCGTGCTCCACTACACCGAACCCGCGCGGAACCTGAAGCTGCTCGGCGTCGGTGATGGTCCCCGCGGGCACCGAGTCCAGGGCGGCCGGCGCCTGCGGGCTGCGCATCGGGCACAGCAGCCACAGCCCGTGCGGGGCGGTGCCGCTCTCGCGGGCCTGCTGTGCCAGGTCGGTCAGCAGCTTGCGCCCGGCCAGATACCGCGACAACGGGGTGGCACCATGCAGGAACACCGTGCGTTCGGCTCCGGCGGAACGGATGCGCTCGCCGAGCCGGGCGCAGGCGTCGGCGACCATGTTGCCGAACGCCGCGGGACCACTCTCGGTGTCGGCCTTCAGCACCACGGGCCACGGCGGGCCGCCGAACTCGGTGATGAGCTCGTTCAGCACGGCCACGAACTCCGCGGAGACGTCCACCGCGGAGACGTCCGGACGCTCGGCCAGCAGCTGTGCCGCGGCCTCGGCCTCGGTGAGCCACACCTTGACGGCGAGGTAGCCCCCGCGGGCCGTCGACCGCTCCAGCCGCCGCAGGACACGGTCCTGCTCGGCGTCCGAAGCCGCGGCGAAAACGCCGTGCCCGCCCGTCTGCGAGCTGGACCGCAGCGTCGTCACCTCGGGCGGTAGCACCCAGGTGGCGGTGTCTCCGTCCGCGGTCCGGGCCACCAACTTCGGGTGCTTGGCCGACAGCAGGTCCCACAGCTGCTCGTCGGTGGGTTCGGGAAGCCGGGGGAACCGCGCTTTGACCCGGTCGCGGATCTGCTGCGGGGTGATGCCCGGTGGGCCCAGGTAGCCGACCGCCTGCGCGAGTTGCAGCGCTCGCTCCAGACCCATGGTCGCGGGGTAGAGCTCGCGCCGGATCGTCACCTGGGCGCGCTCGGAAGCGGCCGCGGCGAGATGCACGAGGTCGTGGTCGGAGAGAAGACTCATCCCCTCTTCGACCCGAACGGCGCGCAGCGCCGTGCGCACCTCCTCCGCGGTGGGCAGCGGCGCCGTGTCGTCGAAGTCGACCAACTGGTCGGCGGCGGCCCCCAGCGCGGCCGCGTAGTCGAGCAGGTCGGCCTCCACCGGGACGGTGGGGTCGTCGTCAATGATCTGGGCCACCAGCACCCGCGAGCCGTGCCGGCGCACGGTGAAGCGCGGGTCCTCGCGCTGCGCCTCGCTCTCGACCGCCACCCGCACAGCGGCCGTCGCCAGCGCCAGGCGCGTCATGGCGGTGTCGCGTTCGGAGCCCCGCATGTCCAGAAGCTCCTCGGCGATCTGGCCGACCTCACGGATCCGACCGTGACCGGCCAGGATCTGCACGACATCGTCGCGCACCGCACCGAGCAGCGACGCGCTGCGGTTCCAGTAGGTGTGCGCGGTCTCCAGCTGCCGGGTGACGTACTCCTGCTCCAGTCCCAGCTCGTCGGCGACCTGCGCGGTCGTGGGCCAGCGGGGCCGTCGGGGCCCGTGCTCCGGCAGGCCCAGCAGTTGCCGCGCCACACGCACCCAGGCGGCGTTGGCCTCGGTGGTGTTGGGTACGAACTGCCGGATCACCTTGTCGATGTTGGCTTCGCGCTTGGCCTGCTCGTCGGCGCCGGACGGGAGCTTCGGGCTCACCCGCAGATCCGGCTCGGCCACGCCCAGCCGGTCGCGCCAGGTCGTCACCATGCTGACAAGCTCGTTGCGGGTGTGGAAGGAGACGCCGCGCTTCTTGCGGATCTCGGGCGTGGGCTGGTTCAGCAGGTCGCCCACGGTCTCACAGCGCAGCACCCGCGTGGCCGCGTCCAGGGCGACCGGGCTGAGGCCCGCCAGGTGCAGCGGCGTGTCGGCCGTGGCGGTCTCGGCGTTGCGCTGGCGGGTCTCTTCGTCCTCGGCGGCGCCGGCCGCCGGGTCGGCGGACTGGAAGACCTTCTCCCAGGCGTCCTGCATCTCCTCCAGCGAGGAGAACCGCTGCGCGGGGCGACGGTGCAGGGCGCGCTGGAAGAAGACCCGAAGGTGGCCCCGCATCTGCTCGGGGAAGGACTCCTCGGCCAGGCGCGGCTGCTCGACCTCGGCGGGCAGGAACGCGAGGTCCACGCCATCCTCGTGCCAGACCGGCAGCTCGCCCGAGGCCATCTCGTGCAGGGTGGCCGCCATGGCGTAGCGCTCGGCCGCATCGTCGTAGCGGCGCGGCGGCTCGTCGACGTCGAGGAACGGGTCGAGGTAGCCCTTGGTGCCCGCAGTCGTGTTGTCGGCGGGGACCCCGGCCAGGGAGAAGTCGAAGAGGACGAGTTCCAGCCCCTTTTTACGGGTGCGTTCGCGCACGCCCAGGTTGGCCGGCTTGATGTCGCGGTGGAGGACCCCCTTGCCCTCCAGGTAGTCGACGATCTCGAAGAGGTGGCGGCCGAACCGGTGCAGCTCCTCGACGCCCAGGCTGGACTCCAGGTACTCGGCGAGCGTCATCTGGCCCGCAGGTTCCAGCGGCAGGACGGTGCGCTCGCCGATGGTGATCGCACCGCCGTCCTCGCCGGCGAGCGCGACGACGCGGGGGTTGCTCAGTGCGGCGAGCTGCTGCGCCTCGCGCCGCAGCTTCTCGGCCGCGGAGTTCTCGTTGACCGCGACCTTGAAGACCTGCTCCTCTGCGCGTCCGCCGCGGCCGGGCCTGCGGACCAGCAGCGCACGCGATGTGGAGCCCTTGCCCAGGACGTTGGCGACCTCCCAGCCCTCGTAGACCTCCTGGCCCTTGACGGCCACCAGCGGGTCGGTGACGACCTCGGAGCGGTTCAGCTGCTCGTCGATCTCGTCGAGGCGGCGCAGGAACGCGCGCGGCGAACCGGTGCGCTCGTCGGGGTCGGCCCTGGTGGCCTCGCGCACGAGGGTGTCCATCAGCGGCGTGACATCGTCGTTGACGGCTGCGGGCGCGAGTTCGCCGTGCTCGCGGATCCGCTCGCTCAGCTCGCGCCGGTTCTCGCCCGGCGCCTGGTCGCTGAGGATCAGATGGGCGACGGCGCCAAGGCCGAACATGTCCATGGCACGCGCGTCGCCGCCGTAGCCGGGGAACTCGGGAGCCAGGTAGGCCTGGGCGGACTTCTCGACATGCGCGGTCAGTGCGCGTGCGCCCAGATGCGCGGTCAGGCTCTCGGAGTCGCTGATGAGGCGGGTGCCGCCGGTGCTCAGCGCCGGGCGCTGCCGCGAGGCCACCTGCCAGTCCGCGATGCGCAGTCGCGGGTAGTTGCCGTCGAGCTCGACCCACACGCTGCGGGCGGCCAGGGCCCGGTGGAACAGCCGGTTGCTGTGGGCGTGTTTGAGGGCCTCGGCGAGCTGGCGGACCATCTCGACCCGGGTGTCGAAGTCCAGCCCGGCGCCGTGCTCACGCATGTAGTGGTCCAGGCGCAGCCACTTGTCGTTGTGCGAGAAGACGATCGCCGGTCCGCGGCCGTCGATGACCCCGTAGTGCTCGGCCTTGACGATGCCCTCGTGGGCGATGCCGTCGAGGGAACGGAACTCGCGCTCGGCGGCGCGGCGCACCGACTCGCGGTGCTCGTCGGTGTCGGTCTCGCCGTAGTGGTAGATGCGCACGCGCCCGTGCTTGCGCTGCAGGTCGGTGTGCGAACCGAGGTAGTCGGTCCAGGTGGGCCCCGACTCGAAGGCGCGGCCGTCCACGGAGTAGTGGCCGAACTCCAGCTCGCGCTCGATCGGCTGCGCGCCGATCTCCTCCATGAGCCGCCGCACGTTCTTCAGGAACTCCGGCGACGGCCGCCCATTGGGGCCGGGGCGGTTCAGGAAGTCGGTCCAGACGCCGCCGAGGGTGGTCTGGTCCTCAAGGCCGTCGCGCCCGTAAACGCACTGCCGCTGGATGTCGTCGAACTCGCACACCAGATCGGGGGCCGAGAGAAAGACGCCCGCCTCGATGAAGGGGACCCGCAGGTCGGGAATCTGCAGGTTGCGGGCCGCCCACTGGAACTGGCCCCTGAGCTCCTTGGCCTTCTGGTCGACCAGGTGCAGGGGGTTGTCGAGGGCACGGGTCTTGTCGTGCCCGTTGACGAACCAGGTGCCGCCCCGGTTGGTGGCACGGCCAGGGTGACCCTTGAGCTCCAGCAGGAAGACGCCGCCGGGGGTGACGACGAACAGGTCGCATTCGCGGACCCGGCGGGTATTGGCCGTGAAGGAGAAGCACTGCCACGCGCGGTAGGGCTCGCGGTCGGGCATCTGCTCGCGGATGTGATCGAGGCCCTGCTGTTCCCAGGGATACTCCGAGGGCGGTCCCCACCACCTGTCGGCCATGGCGCGTCCTTCCGGTCCGGGGGTCACCGCTGGATCCAGGATAGAGCCGAACACCGACACTCTCCCACGGCCGAAGCAGAGCCGCCCTTCCCCGTGTGCTCCCCAGTGCGCGAGGAGCGACAGGTCGGGGCACCGTCGTCGCCCCGCCTTGTGGTCGCGGCGGACCCTCCTAGGAACCGCACCACCCGGGAGCGTCAGGGGAAATCCGAGTCGCCCCGCGTCTGGTCACTCGTGCGGAGGGTCGGGGCCGCAGCGCGCGGTGCGTTCCGCGGCCCGACCCCGCGTGCCCGCACGATCGTCGCGGGACTGGGTCAGGACGCGCTGCGGGTGGCCAGGTCCCGCAGCCAGGGCTCACTCTCCGCCTGGGCCATCTGCGTCAGACGGCGCCGGGCGTCAGGGGTGCCGACACGTCCCAACCCGACCGCCGCGGCCTTGCGCACCTGCGGGGAGGGATCCTCGGCGTGCTCGCCGAGAGCCTCCACGCTGTCCGGGGTTCCGATGCGTCCGAGAGCGCTCAGCGCACCGATACGGCCTCGTTCGTCCAGGCCCGGCAGCAACCGGCGGATTTCCGGCACCACGGACTCCTCCCGCCACTGTCCGAAGGCGTACATGGCTTTCGTCCGGTGGTCGGCGGGGATGTCGTCCTCCGTGGACAGCAGGTCCCGCAGTGCCTCGACATCCTCGGGGCGGCGCTGCCGGAGAAGCTGCGCGAACTCTCCGGCGTCATCCGCTTCCAGGGCGGCGCGCAACTCCTGTGGCATCTCCGCCATCGTGTTCCTCCACGGCCGCGAGTTGTTTCGTCACTTCCGCAACGCCACCCGGATGATGACGCCGTTGTTGTTGCCCGAATCGATCCGGTAGTCGAGGGTGGTGGTCCACCCGTTGTTGAAGGCGTCGCGCAGAATGGCGAGCATCCCCTGGCGGGCGGGAAGCTCCTTGTCCTCGCGCATCTGGAACCCGAACGACTCCCCCGGCCGGCTGTCCAACTGCACGACCGCCTCGACATCGATGTGGTCATCCGGCGGACCGAACCCCGTACCACGGTCGTGCACCCGCAGGAACGTCAGTTTGCCGCTGGACTGCAATAGCGCCATCTGTCTCTCCCGTGCTCTCAAGGTAGGTCGGCGGCCCGCAGTACGACTCCGGTCGTGAGTCCGGTGCGGCGGTAGTCCAGCCGGACCGGCGTGTCGTGCTCGAACGCGCTCCGCAGCAGGTCGAGCATCCCCTGGCGGGCGGGAAGCTCCTTGTCGTCCCGCATCTGGAACCCGAAGAACTCGTCCGGCCGGCTGTCCAGCTCCACGACCGCCTCGACATCGATGTGGTCATCCGGCGGACCGAACCCCGTACCACGGTCGTGCACCCGCAGGAACGTCGGCCGCCCCTGCGCCGCCAGCACGCAGTCGCCCATCACTTCGTCCCGCCGGATCCGGGCGCACTGGTCGTCGGTCAGATCCGGCGGCGGGTTGGTGATCCGTCCGGTGTTGCGGAACATCAGGTTGTCCGTGTTCCCAACATGCCCGTTGTCACCGACCACGTGGGTCAGTTCGTGCGCGAACGTCCACTGGGTCGCGGTGTCACCGACCCAGAATCCGCGCCGTCCCGGCGGGTGGGCGGCGCAACCGCGGAACCCTGCCGTGTCGCCCTGGATGTAGTAGGCGACTATGTCCGCCCCCAGATCCCTGCCGAGGTCGAAAAGCTCGTCCTCCTCGTCGCTGACCTCGTGCCCGTTGGCCAGGCAGTCGGTCTGGTCCAGGACGAGCAGATCCGGCCGGTCCACAGTGGTCCGCGCCACCACGGCGATCCACATGCCGCACTCGGGCAGGTAAACCTGGTTACCCGCGTCCAGATCCCGGTTCACATTCGCGTTGGCCCCGTCGATGACGACCACCGCAACCCGAACGCACTCTCCCGCCACCGGCCCCACCCCCATAGCCGCGGTTCGGCCCGGACGGCCCCGCGGTCTCGGCCTGCTCGTTCACCCTCCGTCACGTTCCCACTGGCTCCCTCCCCCAACACTGGTAGTGACAAATTGTTTTTATTCTTTTACTTAACGTATTGAGGAGTCTGTTTCCAGCGAGTACGTGCGGGAAATCCGCATTCCCTGGTGCCGGAGACGGCGCGCCCGGCGCGGCTTCGCGGCCGTGTCTCGCCGGGCCGCGCCGGGCCGCGCCGGCTCAGCCCGCTCGGGCGGCGGCCGCGGTGAAGAGGTCGCGCAGCCAGCGGTGCCCGGGGTCGGGGTCGTTCATGGGGTGCCACCACAGCGCCTCGACCAGCGGGTCGGGGGCGAACGGGCACGCCAGCGCGCGGAGCCCCGCCATGCCGCCGGCCTGCTCGGTGAGCCTGCGCTGGATCAGCGCGATCCGTTCCGTTCCGCGGATCAGGCAGGGCAGCGCGACGAAGCTTTCCGCCACGATGCGGACGTCCGGCTCTACACCCAGTGCGCGCATCTGCCGGTCGGCCGGGGTGTAGGCGGTTGGCCGGTGGTAGGTGAACACCCAGGGCAGTTCCCCGAGCTGGCTGACGGTCAGCTCGTCGCCGACCCGGGAGTTGTCCGTCGAGACCAGGCACGCCCAGTCGTCGGTGAAGAGGTCGCGGTAGGGCAGGTCGCGCAGGAAGCCGTGCGGCAGGACCAGAGCGTCGGTGGTGCGCAGCACCTCGGCGGCGTTGTCGACCGAGTCGTTGGTCAACTGGCGCAGGTGCAGCCTGATGCGGGGTGCCCGTTCCTCGGCCAGGCTGGACAGCGCGTCGCCCAGCACGGCCAGGGAGTAGTCGGACATGGCGATGGCGAACTCCCGCTCCGAGCGCGCCGGGTCGAAGTCGGGTTGGGCGGCGAACACCCGGCGCGCGCTGGCCACCGTCGCGTCGGTGGGGTCCACCAGCCGCGCGGCCAGCGGGGTGAGCACGTGGACGTTGCCCACCCGGCTGAGCAGTTCGTCGTCGAAGTGCCGGCGGAGCCGGTTCAGGGCGGCGCTCACGGCCGGCTGGCTCACCCCCAGGCGCTCCGCGGCGCGGGTGACGTTGCGTTCGTGCAGCAGTGCCTGCAACGTCACCAGCAGGTTCAGATCCAGGTTGGCGAGCCGCATCTCCCTCCTCCGCCCCGGCATATAACCGCCGTTGATAGCCACCATCAACTATCTCGTCTTCCCTGATGGTGCGCGGCCGGGCCATCGTGAAGCAAGTCACGTTGAGGGGAGGCTCATTGAACGCGGAGACCAGTCGGGTGGAGGCCGAACACGCCATCGCCGAGGCCGCGACCGAATGCTCCAACTGGGGGCGCTGGGGCAACGACGACCGGCTCGGCACCCTGAACTACCTGTCCGAGACCAAGCGCGCCGAAGGCGCGCGGCTGGTGCGGCGCGGCGTGTCGGTCTCGCTGGCGCAGCGCTTCGAGGCGGAGGGTCCGCAGAAAGGGTGGCGGCGCCGCACGAACCCGGTCCACACCATGCTGGAGACCGGCCTGGACGCGGCCGCGGGCACCCAGGGCTTCCCGCACGGGATCGGCGGCGCGGACGACGTCGTGTTCATGCCGCTGCAGTGCTCGACGCAGTGGGACGGCCTGGGGCACATCTTCGACCACGGCCGGGCGTGGAACGGCCGCAACGCCGCCGAGGTGGTCACCAGCCTGGGCGACCAGGTCACCGGCATCGAGACCGCCGCGGGGGTGATCGCCGGCCGCGGTGTGCTGCTCGACGTCGGCCGCGCGTTGGGCGAGTCCGGCGAGCTCCCGGACGGGTTCGCGATCACCGAACGCCACCTCGCCGACACCATCGCCCGCCAGGGCGAGAGTTCCCGCGTTGGCCGCGGCGACATCGTGCTCGTGCGCACCGGCCAGCTCACCCGGGCCCGTCGGGACGGCTGGGGCGACTACGCCGGCGGGCCGGCACCGGGACTGTCCTTCGGCACCGCCGGATGGCTGCACCGCACCGAGATCGCGGCGATCGCCACCGACACCTGGGGGTTCGAGGTGCGCCCCAACGAGTTCGACGGCGCCTTCCAACCGCTGCACCAGGTCGCGATTCCGCACATCGGGCTCTACATCGGGGAGATGTGGGACCTGGACGCCCTCGCGGCGGAGTGCGCGGCCGACGGCGGCTACGACTTCTGGCTCACCGCGGCGCCCCTGCCGGTCACGGGCGCCGTCGGCTCCCCCGTCAACCCCATCGCAGTGAAGTGAGGACCGCCCTATGCCCGCCGTGAACACCGTGCTGATCGTCGGCGGAGGCACCGCCGGCTGCTCCCTTGCGATTCTGCTGGCCCGCGCGGGCGTGGAGGTCGGGATCGCCGAGATCAAGACCGACTGGACCGTACACGGATCCGGTATCACGTTGCAGGGCAACGCCCTGCGCGTGCTCCGCGAGGTCGGGGTGCTGCCCGAGGTCCTGGAGAGCGGATTCGCGTTCGACGAGCTGGGGCTGCGCTCGTCCTCCGGTGCTGTGCTGGCGGAGATCCCGGACGCCCGCACCGGCGGTCCCGACCTGCCCGCGACCGTGGGGATGGACCGTCCGCGGCTGGCGGAGATCCTGTCCGCGGCGGCCACGAGGGCGGGAGCCGAGGTCCTCCTCGGGCTCACCGCCAGCGAGCTGCGCCAGGACGAGTCGGGCGTGGACGTGACCTTCAACGACGGCACCAGCGCGCGCTACGACCTGGTCGTGGGCGCCGACGGCATCCGGTCGCACACCCGGTCCCTGCTGGGGATCACCACCGCGCCCCGGCCCACCGGGATGTCGATCTGGCGGGTGCACACCCGCCGCCCTCCGGGCCTGGAGCGCACGGACCTGTGCTATGACGGCCCCTGCTACATCGCCGGCTACTGCCCGACGGGCGCGGACAGCCTCTACGCCTACCTGGTGGAGGACAGCCAGGACCGGACAATGCTGTCGAGTGCGGAGGGGCTGGGGATCGTGCGCGGGCTCGCCGCCGGCTACCACGGCTTCTGGGACGAGATCCGCGCGAGCCTGGACGGCCACGCGAGCGTCAACCACACGGCCTTCGAGTCGCTACTGGTACCCGCCCCGTGGAACCGCGGCCGCGTCGCGCTCATCGGGGACGCCGTGCACGCCTGCCCGCCCACCCTCGCGCAGGGGGCGGCCATGTGCCTGGAGGACGCCTCGGTGCTCGCCGACGTCCTGCTGTCGGCCGAGCGGCTGGACCAGGGGCTGTTGGACGCGTTCACCGCCCGGCGGTTCGACCGGACCCGCACCATCGTCGACAGCTCCCTGCTGCTGACCCGGTGGATCCGCGACGGCTCCACCGACGCCGACGTCCCCGCCCTGATGAACCGCATCGCCGAGCTGGTCACCGAGCCCGCGTGAGGTAACCGGAGGAGAGGCGGCAAAGGCGCCGGCGCCGGGGGTGCCGGCGCCGGCGCGGGGTGGGGGCGGTTACTCCTCCTGGTAGGCCTCGTCCATGGCGGCGAGCGCGTCGTCGATGCCGGCCTGGTCGCTGAAGACCTCCTGCACGCCGGTGAAGTGCGCGGACTGCACCTCGGCGTTCGGCCAGCGCTGGTCCATGAACGGCACGGTGCGTCCGGACTGCTGGAACTCGTCGGCGGTCTCAAGGGCCGGGTCGAGCTCGTAGATGTCGGTGGGGATGCCCGGCAGCGCGCCCGCCTCCTCGGCGTAGAGGGCGACGTTCTCGGGTTCAGCCATGAAGTCCAGGAACTCGGCGGCCAGGTCGGGGTTGCCGGTATCGGCGTTGATGCCGTAGGCGCCGCCGGCCGCGCCGGGCATCAGTGTCTCCTCGGGGGAGTCGGTGGCGGGCAGCGCGAACATGTCGAACTCGGTGTCCCCTGCCTCCGAGCGCAACTGGTTCAGGCTGGTGGTCACCTGGACCACCGCGACCGCGTCGCCGTCGGCCACCTGCTGCAGCGAGTTCTCATAGCTGGTGCCCACCGGGTCGTCGTTGAAGCAGCCCTCCTCGTCCATCTCCGTGTACATCTCCATGGCGGTGCGCCACTCGGAATCGGCGAACGTGGCGTCCCCTTCGGCCATCTGCTCGTGGAAGTCGGGGGTCTCGCCGTAGACGAGGGTGGCGACCAGCGCGTAGTTCACCAGCTGGGTGACCCAGTCGGTCTGCAGGCCCGCCGCGAAGGCCACCCGGCCGTCCTCCTGCGCGGCCGAGCACAGGTCGAGCAGCTCCGACCAGGTGGCGGGGGGTTCGGCGCCGATGGCCTCCATCGCCTCCACGTTGTACATGGCACCGATGGCCGAGGCGGTCATGGGCAGGATGTAGGGGGTGCCGTCGACCTGCGTCACCGGCCTGAACGACTCGGGGATGTCGGTCGCCCACTCGTGCTCGGACAGGTCGGCGAGGTAGTCGGCCGGGGCGATGGCCTCGATGGCGCCGGGGTTGCCGTTGCCGGGCCAGGCGAAGAACACGTCCGGGGCGGTGCCCGACGACAGCTGGGTGCGCAGCGTGGCCTGGTACTGGTCGGTGTCGGCGAAGGTGGTCTCGATCTCGACGTCGGGGTTGTCCTCCTGGAACTTCTCGATGACGGCCTCGATCGGCGCGCGGTCGGTGGCCACCGAGGCGATCTTGAGGGCGTCCCCGCCTTGCGCGTCGGGGCCGCCCGCGCATGCGGTCGCGAGGACCAGCGGTACCAGTGCGGCCGCGGGTAGGAGTCGGCGCGGTGTTGTCATGGGGATCTCCGTAGTGCTGCGAGGGGGTGTCGGGGTGGGGCCGCGCGGTTCTCACGCGGCGGTGTGCGCGGGTGCGGTGAAGGTGTAGGAGCCGGATCCGGTGCTGAGTAGGAGGTGGTCGGGGCCCGATTCCAGGACGGCCAGGTCCTCGGCCTCCGCGGCGGGCCGCCCGGATTCGGCGACCCTCTCGGGCGCGGTCGTGGGGACGCGGATGCGGGCGCGGGCCCCGGGCGGGATGAGCACGTCGAGGAAGAGGGTGTTTCCGTCGACGCGCCAGCGCGACTCGATGCGGCCGCGCACCGACTCATAGGCGGCGCTCGCCCACGTCAGCTCCCCACCGGGGCGGGGCGCGAGCACCAGGTCGGCGTAGCCCACCGAGTCGGGGGTCTGGTCGATGCCGGCCACGTGCCGGTACAGCCAGGCACCGACCGAGCCGAGCGAGTAGTGGTTGAACGAGTTCATCTCGGCCGACTGGAAACCGCCCTCGTTGGTCCAGCCGTCCCAGCGCTCCCAGATCGTGGTGGCGCCGTGGGCGATGGAGTAGCCCCAGGAGGGGTAGCGGTCGTCGTGCAGCAGCGCGTAGGCCAGGTCCGCCCGCCCGATCTCGGTCAGGACCGGGCACAGCAGCGCCACGCCCACGAACCCGGTGGTCAGCGAGCGGCCGCGGGCCTCGATGTCGGCGACCAGGTGCCCGGCGGCCGCCTCCCGCTGGTCGGGTGTGAGCAGGTCGAAGGCCAGTCCCAGCAGGTAGGCGGTCTGCGTCCCGCTCTCGATCCGGCCGTCGCCGTCCACGAACGCGGCGCGGAACGCCGCGGCGATCTCGTCGGCGAGCCGCCTGTAACGCTCGGCGTCTTCCCGGCGGCCGGTCGCGTCGGCCGCCAGCGAGACCAGCCGGGCGCTGTGGGCGAAGTAGGCGGTGGCCAGCACGTCGCGGGAGGTGCGCGCGTCCACCTGCAGCCAGTCGCCGTAGTTGTTGCCGGTGGAGTTGCGCCAGACCAGTCCGGGGTTGTCCCGCCGGATGTGCTCGACCCAGCGGGCCATCGCCGGGTAGCACCGCTCCAGCAGGCGCGCGTCGCCGTAGGCGCGGTAGAGGTGCCAGGGGATGATCACGCCGGCGTCGCCCCAGGCGGGGGCGCCTTCCCGGTCGAACAGCAGCAGCGGGGCGACGTCGCTGAACGCGCCCTCCGGCGTCTGCGCGTCCATCAGGTCGTCCAGCCAGCGGTCGAAGAAGGCGCCGGCGTCGGCGTTGAGGCACGCGGTGGGCAGGAAGATCTGCGCGTCGGCGGTCCAGCCCAGGCGTTCGTCGCGCTGCGGGCAGTCGGTGGGGACCGCGACGAAGTTCCCGCGCTGGCCCCAGCGGATGTTGCGCACCAGCCGGTTGACACCGGAGTCGGAGCAGTCGAACTCGCCGGTCCACTCGAGGTCGTTGTGCAGCACCCGGGCGGTGATCTCGGAGGGCTCGGGCGGCTGTGACAGGCCGCTGACCTCGGCGTAGCGGAACCCGTGGAGGGTGAAGGCGGGCTCGAACACCTCGCCGCCGGGGTTGCCGGCGCAGACGTAGGTGTCGGTGGCCTCGGCGGTGCGGAGGTTCGCCGTGTACAGCTCGCCCTTGTCGTCGAGGACCTCGGCGTGGCGCAGCACCACGCGGGCGCCCTCCGCTTCGCTCAACCGCAGCCGGACGCGCCCCACAGCGTTCTGCCCGAAGTCGGCGATCCACCGGTCGGGCCCGCGGCGCCGCAGGCTGACCGCGGGGAGTTCGCCGCAGACCCGGACGGGCTCATCCCGTTCGGCCACCAGCAGGTGGTGGTCGCGGCCGAAGACGCCCGCGGGCGCCCAGTCAGCGTCGTCGAATCCGGGGCGGTCCCAGCCGTGCGGTTCGAGCCGGGCGTCGCGGTACTCGCCCATCAGCAGGTCGGCGGCCACGATGGCGCCGGGCGCCTCCTTCCAGGTGCCGTCGCTCACCACCGTGCGGCACGAGCCGTCGGGGTAGTCGAGGACGAGTTGGACGAGCAGCCGGGGCGCCGGGCCGTAGTGGCGGCCCTGCCGGCGCCGTTCCATGCCGACATAGCCGCTCCACCATCCGTCGGCCAGCACCGCGCCGATGGTGTTCTCGCCGTGGGTGACCAGGTCGGTGACGTCGAAGGACTGGTAGGGCTGGCGGTAGCGGTAGTCCGTCCATCCGGGCGCGAGCTCGGCGTCGCCCACGCGGCGGCCGTTGATCCGCAGCTCGTACAGCCCGCGGGCGGTGACGTAGGCGCGCGCCCGCACCGGCGTTTCGGAGCTGCGGAAGTCGCGGCGCAGGTGGGCGGCCGGCGGGATGTCGGACAGGGCGGCCGAGAGCGGGACGTCCTGCGGCGGCTCCATCTGCGGCGCGGTGCGCGGGTCGCGCCCGATCCAGGCGGCGCTCCAGTCGTCGGGGTGCAGCAGGCCCGTCTCGAACCAGGAGAAGACGGGTTCGCCCTCCCGGCCCTCGATGTCGCGCACCTGCACGCTCCAGGCGTAGCGGGTGCGGGACTCCAGCGGCTCGCCGTCGTAGGCGACACCGGTGTGCTCGGCGGACTCGACCCAGCCCGGTTCCCACACCGGCCGGTCCACCTCGCCGTCGGGGCGGCACCGCAGGACCCGCAGCCGGTAGGCGGCGGGCGCGTCGCCGCGGCGGGCCGAGCGCAGCCGCCACCGGAAGCGTGGGTGCGCCCCGCCCAGGCCGAGCGGTTCACTGCGCTGCTCGCACTGCGGGTGGTAGGGGGCGAGCGCGGTCGGTGACGGTGTCAACCTTTGATCCCTCCGGCGAATCCTTTGATGATGTGCTTCTGCATCAGGAAGTAGGCGACGAGGATCGGCGCGACGCCGATGACCAGGCCGGCGAAGACGAGCTGCCACTGCGAGGTGTACTGGCCGACGAACCCGAAGATCGCTACTGGGATGGTCTGCTGCGGGCTGCCGCTGAGGTAGAGCAGCGGGGTGAGGAAGTCGTTCCAGACGAAGATCGTGTTGAGGATGACGACCGTGCCGGTGATGGGGCGCAGCTGGGGGAACACCACGCTGCGGAACGCCCGCAGCGGGCCGCAGCCGTCGATCAGCGCGGCCTCCTCGTAGCCGCGGGGCAGGGCGCGCAGGAATCCGGTGTAGAGGAACACGGAGAACGGCACCTGCAACCCGGAGTAGAACAGGACCAGCGACCACACCGTCCCCAGCAGGCCCAGGTCGCGGATGGTCTGGTACAGCGGGATCAGCGCGAGCTGGAAGGGCAGCAGCAGGCCGAACATCACCAGCACGAACGTCACCCGCGACCAGCCGGCGCTGACCCGGGCCAGCGGGTAGGCCGCCAACGCGGAGACCACCACGATGATCAGCACGCTCAACCCGGTGACCACCGCGCTGTTGACGATCGCGCCGCCCAGCCCGGCTTGCCGCCAGGCGTCGGCGTAGTTGGCCAGCGTGGGGTCCGAGGTGGGCACCATCGCCGCAGCGGAGTCGCCCGGGGTGCGCAGCGACAGGTTGACCAGGATGTAGAGGGGGAAGGCGAACGCGGCGGCGGTGAGAACCATGACCGCTTCGAGCAGCAGGGTGCGCCAGGTGTAGCGGTTCATCGGGCACCACGCTCCTGTCGCGCCATCTCGCGGTACTGGACTGCGGAGATCACCGCGACCAGGGCGGTCAGTACGAGGGCGACCGCGGTGCTGTAGGCGTACTCGCCGAACTGGAAGGCGTTGCGGTAGATCAGGGTGGACATCGTCTCGGTGGCCTGGCCCGGGCCGCCGCCGGTGAGCACCCACACCTGGTCGAACATCTTCAGGCTGTTGATCATCGACAGCATGAGGTTGATCGTGAGCGCGGGCAGCAGCATGGGCCGGATGACGTACCAGAACCGGCGGGCGGGACCGGCGCCGTCCACGGCGGCGGCCTCGCGCAGCTCCTTGGGCACGCCCTGCAGGCCGGCCAGGAAGATCACCATGGAGTAGCCGGAGAACTGCCAGATCACCATCGCGATGACCGACCAGATCGCCAGGTCGGAGTCGCCCAGCCAGTCCTGGGCCAGCGCGCCCAGGCCGGCCGCTTCCAGCGTGGAGTTGATCGCGCCGTCCGGGGCGTAGAGGTAGCGCCACAGGTAGCTGGTGACCACCGGAGTCATCACCGCCGGCGCGAAGAACAGGATCCGCAGCACGTTGCGGCTCTTGATAAGGCTGTCGACCCCCAGCGCCAGCAGCAGGCCGACCGTGTTCTGCACGATGGTGACAACGACGGCGATGGTGACCGTATGCAGCACTGCGCCCCGGGCGGCGCCGTCGTCCAGGAGATCGCGGAAGTTCGCCAGGCCGACGAAGGACCAGCCGCGGCTGAGACCGTCCCAGTCGGTGAAGGCGAGCACCGCACCCTGGCCGCTGGGCACCAGCAGCACGAAGGAGTACAGCAAGAGGGCGGGCACCAGGAAGTAGAAGGGGATCCGCCCCACCGGCGACCGCCGGCGGGTGGGCTGGGGCGGCGCCGGTGCCCCGGGCGGGGACGCCGCGGAGGGGGGCGCGGGTTGGGCGTGGTGAGTCACGGAAGGGGGGTCCTTACGCGTTCCTTGAACCGGTTTCACAAGGACGTGGCACCGCAGATGGGTGGAGGGGAAGCAGCTTGAATCGTTTTTTAAAAATTGAAACTTTTCAATCCCGATGCGAGCCAACCGTAGGTTTCGCCGGGTCCGGCGTCAAGACTTCGCGACTCGCTTTGTTGATCTATGTCACCCGGCGGCCGGTCACCATGGGCGTAATTAGGGGAAACACGGCACACGGACCCGGGGGCGCACATGACCGCGATAGCGCGGCACTAGAATTGAAGCGGTACAAGCCCCAGTGGACGGAGAGTCGAAGCGGTGAAGACGGTCAACATCAAGGAAGTCGCCCAGCAAGCCGGGGTCTCCATCGCCACCGTCTCCAACGTGCTCAACCGCCCCGAAGTCGTCGCCCGGCCCACCCGCGAGCGGGTGCAGTCGGCCATCGACTCGCTGGGGTACGTGCCCAGCCATCTCGCCCGCCAGCTCGGCGGGAGCCAGCAGGGCACCGCGGTCGGCCTGGTGCTCTACGACGTCCGCAACCCGTTCCTCACCGACGTCGCGCGCGGCGCCGAGGACCTGCTGCACTCGGTGGGCCAGAGCGTGGTGCTGTGCAACACCGACGTCGACCCGGACCGCGAGGCCCGCTACCTCGACCAGATGGCCCAGCAGAAAGCCCAGGGCGTGCTGATCACCCCCGCCGACCTCTCGGCCGAGTGGCTGGCACGCCAGCGGGCGCGCGGTCTGCACCTTGTGCTCTTCCACAACTCCACCGACCACCCCGACGTGTGCTCGGTGGCGGTGGACGACACCGCCGGCGCCGACATGGCGGTCACCCACCTGCTCGCCCGCGGCCACGACCGCATCGCGTTCGTGACGGGCCCTCCGGGCATGCGCCAGTCGGTCGACCGCGGCGCCGGGTGCCACCGCGCTTTCGAGCGCACCGGCCGCTCACCCGATGACCTGCGGGTCATCGCCACCGGCGCCTACACCCTGGACCAGGGGCGCCGGGCCGGGGAGCAGCTGCTCGCCGCCACCGACAGGGCGACAGCGGTCTTCTGCGCCAACGATCTGCTCGCCCTCGGAGTGATGCAGGTCGCACTGCGCGCCGGGCTGCGCGTCCCCGACGACCTCGCCATCGTCGGCTACGACGACATAGTGGCCGCCACCACGGCCAGCGTGCCCCTGACCACCGTCCACGTCGACGGCTACGCACTGGGCCGCACGGCCGGCGAGCTCATCGTCGACGAGATGCGCAACCCCGAGCACAGCCACCGCCGCGAGGTGTTCGCGCCCCGGCTGGTCGAGCGGTTCTCCGCCTGAGCTCCGGGCCGTCCACGCGGGCGCCGGCGCGCGGGCCCGCACACTAATCTTGACTAATTCCAGAAAAAGCGACAGACTTCAGGGTATGCCAACGCCCTCGGAGTTCGAGCGCATGCTGCGCGAGGTCGCGCTGCGGGTGACGAGCCCCCGGGTAGCGGTGCTGTCCGCCGTACACGAGAATCCGCACGCTGACACGGAGTCGATCATCGGCATCGTGCGCGGGAATCTCGGTGCGGTGTCCCACCAGGCTGTCTATGACGTACTCAAGGCGCTGACCAGTGCGGGTCTAGTACGGCGCATCCAGCCTCTGGGGTCGGTGGCCCGTTACGAGACGCGGGTCGGGGACAACCACCACCACGTCGTCTGCCGGTCGTGCGAGGCAATCGCCGACATCGACTGCGCCGTGGGCCACGCACCGTGCCTGACCGCGTCTGATGACCACGGCTTCTCGATCGACGAGGCCGAGGTCCTCTATTGGGGCCTGTGCCCCGACTGCTCCAGCACAGGCAGTTCCTAGAAGCACGCTGTTCCGCTCAGTCCGTAAAGGATGTCCATGTCTGAAAGTCATGATGCAGTCGCCGACGCCGCGAACGCGGAGAACTCAGGCGGCTGCCCGGTAGTACACGGCGACCGGCTCCCCCACCCGACCCAGGGTGAGGCCAACCGCTACTGGTGGCCGAATCGCCTCAACCTGAAGGTCCTGGCCAAGAACCCGGCCGTGGCCGACCCGATGGGCGAGGAGTTCAACTACGCCGAGGAGTTCGAGACGCTCGACCTCGGCGCGGTGAAGCGGGACATCAACGAGGTGCTGACCACCTCGCAGGACTGGTGGCCGGCCGACTTCGGTCACTACGGCCCGCTGATGATCCGGATGGCCTGGCACAGCGCGGGAACCTACCGCGTCAGTGACGGCCGCGGCGGTGCCGGCGCCGGCCAGCAGCGGTTCGCGCCGCTCAACAGCTGGCCCGACAACGTGAGCCTGGACAAGGCTCGCCGGCTGCTGTGGCCGGTCAAGAAGAAGTACGGCCGCAGCATCTCGTGGGCGGACCTGATGATCCTCGCCGGCAACGTGGCGCTGGAGTCGATGGGCCTCAAGACCTTCGGCTTCGCCGGCGGCCGGGAGGACGTCTGGGAGCCCGAGGACGACGTCTACTGGGGCGCCGAGACCACCTGGCTCGGCAGCGACCAGCGCATCCTCAGCGAAGAGCAGCGGGAGCTGGAGAACCCGCTGGGCGCCACCCACATGGGGCTGATCTACGTCAACCCGGAGGGCCCCGAAGGCAGGCCGGACCCCGCTGCCGCCGCCCACGACATCCGCGAGACCTTCGGCCGGATGGCGATGAACGACGAGGAGACGGTCGCGCTGATCGCCGGCGGTCACACCTTCGGCAAGACCCACGGCGCGGCACCCGACTCGAACCTCGGCGCCGACCCGGAGGCCGCCCCGCTCGAAGCGCAGGGCCTGGGCTGGCAGAACAGCCACGGCACCGGCAAGGGCGGCGACGCCATCACCAGCGGCCTGGAGGTCACCTGGACCAGCACGCCGACCCAGTGGAGCAACGGGTTCTTCTCGAACCTGTTCGGCTACGAGTGGGAGGTGTACCAGGGACCGGGCGGCGCCTGGCAGTGGAAGCCGAAGGACGGCGCCGGTGAGGGCACCATTCCGGACGCCCACGACCCGTCGAAGAAGCACGCTCCGACCATGCTGACCACGGACCTCTCGCTCAAGGTCGACCCGGTCTACGAGCCGATCTCGCGGCGTTTCATGGAGGACCCCGAGGCGTTCGCGGACGCGTTCGCCCGCGCGTGGTTCAAGCTGACCCACCGCGACATGGGCCCGATCGAGCGCTACCTCGGCCCGGAGGTGCCCTCCGAGGAGCTGCTGTGGCAGGACCCGGTCCCCACGCCGGACCACGAGCTCATCGGCCCCGCGGAGATCGCGAGCCTGAAGGACCAGATCCGCGACTCCGGCCTGACCGTCGCGCAACTGGTCTCCACCGCGTGGGCGGCGGCCTCCTCGTTCCGCGGCAGCGACAAGCGCGGCGGCGCCAACGGTGGCCGCATCCGCCTCGCGCCGCAGAACTCCTGGGAGGTCAACGAGCCCGAGAAGCTCACGACCGTGCTGCGCACCCTTGAGGGGATCCAGGAGTCCTTCAACTCCGCCCAGACCGGCGGCAAGCAGGTCTCGTTCGCCGACCTCGTGGTCCTCGCCGGCTGCGTCGGAGTCGAGCAGGCCGCCAGGGCTGCCGGCCACGACATCGAGGTGCCCTTCACCCCGGGCCGCGGCGACGCCACCCAGGAGCAGACCGACGTGGAGTCCTTCTCCTACCTGGAGCCGGGCGCTGACGGGTTCCGCAACTACCTCGGCAAGGGCCACCCCCTTCCGGCGGAGTACCTCCTCGTCGACCGGGCGAACCTGCTCACCCTGAGCGCACCGGAGATGACGGTCCTCGTCGGCGGCCTGCGGGTCCTGGGCGCGAACTTCCAGGGCTCTGAGCTGGGCGTGCTCACCAACTCGCCGGGGACGCTGACGAACGACTTCTTCGCGAACCTGCTCGACATGGGCGTCACGTGGAAGCCAGCCGACGAGAACTCCGAGACCTTCGAGTGCCGCAGCGACGCCACGGGCGAGCTGCTGTGGACCGGGAGCCGCAACGACCTCGTCTTCGGGTCGAACTCCGAGCTGCGCGCGGTCGCGGAGGTCTACGCGGCCGACGACGCGAAGGAGAAGTTCGTGCGCGACTTCGTCGCGGCGTGGGACAAGGTGATGAACCTGGACCGGTTCGACCTCGCCTGATCCGCTCCTCGGGTCGCCACGACCCGCACACGGGAACCGGCCCGGCCGCCACGGCCGGGCCGGTTCCTTTCTGCGCACGCCCTTCTCCGCGAAAGTCGCGAAAGAAGGCGACCACCCGAACCGGCCTCGCTGCGGTCCGCACGGCGCCATTCGCCGGTTCGGAACCGGTCGCGGGTTCCGCACCCGGCGGGCCATCCGCCCGGGCCGCTTCGGAGCCGCGTCCCCGCGACCGCGGGGGATAGCGGGGCGTGGCGAGGGTTCTTCTCCGCCCATAAACTGTCGCCATTCGACTGCGGCGCGGTTCTTGGCGCCCAGGACCCGAGCTTCCCGGGAGAACAGCCTTGACGGAACCGAAAAACTGGATGCGCCAGCAGCCCACCAGCACCGACGCGGAATCCCCCGCACCGGAAATCCCCACCGACCGGCCCACCCAGGCCCGGGCCTACGGGCTTTCGCTGGGGAGTAAGGACAACTACGAGGTCGACCGCCAGATGGTCACCGAGGTCCTGAAACTGTTCCCGGAGGGTGTGGACATCGCGCGGCAGAACCGGCGCTTCCTCTACCGGGCGGTTTCCTATCTCGCCAGGGACGCGGGGATCGACCAGTTCCTGGACCTGGGCTCCGGCCTGCCGACGGAGAACAACGTGCACGAGGTGGCCCAGGAGTTCCAGCCGGGCGCGCGCGTTGTGTACGTGGACAACGACCCGATCGTGCTGGCCCACGGCCGCGCCCTGCTCGCCAAGGACGCCTCGACCACATTCATCCAGGCCGACATCACCGACCCCGAGGACATCCTCAGCACACCAGAGGCGCAAGAACTGTTGGACCTCTCCCGGCCGGTGGGTGTGCTGCTGTTCTCCATCCCGCACTGCATCCCCGATGACGATGCCGCGCGCCGCGCGGTGCGCGGCTGTATCGACCGCGCCCCTTCCGGCAGCTTCCTCACCCTGTCGCACGTGGTCACCGACGACCCCGCCGTGGCCGCCGAAGGCAATGCCATCGCGGAGGGGATCGGTATGCCGTGGAAGACCCGCACCCCGGCCGAGGTCGAGCCCTGGCTAGAGGGGCTGCACCCCGTTGAGCCCGGGTTGGGCAACATCAACGACTGGCGGCCCGATCCCGAGCAGCCGCCCCTGGCCGAACCGCACCCGGTGGTTGCCTCCTACCTCGGTGCCTCGGCGGGGAGCCAACGCCTCTACGAGTTCGGCGGGGTGCTGCGCAAGCCGTAGTGCCAGCACCCGGAACGGTGATCACCGCGCGTGCCCTGGTCGACGCACCGGGCAGCAAGAGCCACGACAACGAGTGGACTCGCTGCGTCCCGGGACGTCAGAGCGTGGTGCCGGTGGTGTGGCTCAGGATCTCCTCGACCAGAAGCGGTACGATCAGCGGGTTCAACGCATGGCCCATACCGGGAATGGTGGCCAGGCGTGCACCCGGGATGGAGCGGGCTAGGTGGGCGCTGTGCGGAGGCGGGTTGATCGGATCCTCGGGCCCCTCGACCACCAGGGCCGGTGTGCTGACCGAGGCCAACTCAGCTCCACGTTCCAGGCCGTCCTGCGCGGCGCGCGCGTGCGCGCCCGGATTGCGGTGCGTCCCGCTGTGCTCGACCACGCGCTCCTCCAGCCGCCGGAACGCCGCGGCGTCGAAGGGCAGCACGGAGCCGTTGAGCAGCCGCCAGTGCTCCACCCGCCAGGCGATCTCATCCGCACGCTCACGAGGCTCGGCCATGTGCTCCCACAGCGCGAGAAGCTCCGGGGCGGGCCCGGGCAGCCCGGGTTGCTCTAAGGCTTCGTTTCCGGAGGCGAGACCGGAGCCGAGTGCCGTGGTGTTCAACATCGTCGCGGTGCGCAGCCGCTCGGGGTAATCCAGACACAGTATCTGGACCAGAACCCCGCCCATCGACATCCCGACGACGTGGGCACGGTCGACGTTCAGGGCGTCCAGGACAACGACCGCGTCGCCGGCAAGGTCGCGGATCGCGTACGGCTCGGTGTCGAAGGCGTGCGTGGAGCGCCCGGTGTCCCGGTGGTCATAGCTGATCACGTAGTGCTCCTTGGCGAGCCGGTTCACCAGCTCTTCCGGCCATGTCACACCCGGCGCGTTCGCCCCCATGACGAGCAGCAGCGCGGGAGCGTCGGGATCACCGGTGGTCCGCACCCACAGTCGCGCGTTCGGCGTGGCGTGCACAACATGTTCCATGAGGATGATCATGGCTGCCGGGGCAGTGTGGGAACAACCGAGTTTCCCGAGGGCGCGCGGCCCTCGGGAAAGCCGGTGAGCCCGAGGGTGAACCTCTCGGCCACGACCGGCCGGGCGATGGTTCCCGGCACCGGTGTCACGAGCCCGACCCAGAGGCTGGAAAGCTGGCCGAGGTTAGTGCCGAGACCATGGCGGACCCGGAGACCATCGCCGAGCTCCTCAACGAGGAGGGCACGTACCAGGCCGATGGCCAACCGTGGAGCTCCTGGGCGGTGACCGCTCGGATATCGGCGCTGTGGCCCCACCACCGGTACCAGGAATGGCCGCGGGAGTACGGGACGTACCCGGGATATCTGGGCGGGCTGCGCGACCGGCTGGAGTTCCGACTACCCCGAGGACGGATCGGCCCGCGCACCGAGTTCGTCCGTGGCGGCCTGCGGCTCGGCGAGCCGCTGACCGCCTACGACGGGACGCCGGCCGCGCTCGTGCGCGCGGTCAAGGAGGGACCCGTCCAGATCCCCGGCGACCCGGCGAAGGTCGCGGCCCGCGTCATCGACAGCGCGGCGCAGCACCCGGCCCCGCTGCGGCTGGTGTTGGGCAGCGACTCCTACCAGGCGGTCACCGCCGCCCTGCGCGAGCGGCTCGCCCAAGTCGAGCCCCAGCAGACCGACGCCGACACCTAGCTGTAATTCCCATTGAGGTTGTGCTCGCGGGACCCCGCTGAACACACAAAAGAGGGCCTCCGGTACCGGTGTGGATGTCTCACGTCCCACCAGCCGGAAGGCCCCCAATGCCTACGCTATCCACTCCAACGCCGCGCTGACACCCGCCAGCCGCGTTCCCAACCTCACGGGACAGAACACCTTAGTCGGGAGTACCGGCTCTGGGGCGCTCCTCCGCGAGCGGGCCAGCGCCCGGTGCGGGGCGGGCGGCCCGCAGGCTCATGACCGCCAGGGTCCCCAGCACGAGCGCTCCGGACACGAGCAGGAAGAGGCCCCCCGGCCCCCAACCCAGGTCCAGCAGGCCCCCCGCCGCGAGCGGGGACACGATGGCCCCGATCCGGCCGATGCCGATCGCCCATCCCACGCCCGTCCCGCGGATCGACGGGTCGTAGACGGTGGGGGTGAGCGCGTACAGGCCGGCCACGCACCCGTTGACGAATACCCCGATCAGAGCGCCAAGGACGAGGAGCAGCCCGAAGTAGGGGACGGCGGGAACGAACAGCACCAGCAGCGCGGCGGTGATCAACAGGTACGCCGCCAGGACGCGCTGGAGCCGGAAGCGGGCGGCGAGGAAGCCGAGGAGCGCGCTACCGAAGATACCCCCGAGGTTGAGCAGCGTGCCTCCGGTGACACCCTCCGTGGCCGACATCCCGGACTCGACCAGCAGCTGGGGCGTCCAACTGGTGACGAAGTAGAAGGCGAACATCACGGCGAAGAACCCGCCCCAGGTGAGCAGGGTGTCGTGCAGTTGTCCGGGCGCGAGGATCCGCGCGACGCGCGACGGGGCCTTCTTCCCCGTCTCGGACGCGACCGGCCGCGGCATCCCTTCGAGCGGGGCCTGCCCCATCGACCGCAACGTGGTGTTGAGCCGCTTCAGCGCACTGCTGGAGCGCTGCTGCGTCATGAGGAAGTCCATGGACTCCGGCAGCCGCACCAGCACGACCGGGATGAGCAGTGCGGTGGCGGCCGCACCGCAGGCGAACACCGGGCGCCAGCCGAAGCTGCTCAGCAGCACAGCGGCGAGCACCCCGCCAAGGGTGGCACCGACGGCGTACCCGGTGGAGTTGAGGCTGACGGCCAACCCGCGCCAGCGCCGGTTGGCGTACTCGGCCGCGGTGACGTTGCTCGTCGCCAGAATCGCGCCGATGCCGACACCGGTGAACACGCGCAGCGCCCCGAGCTGGAGGGCGTTCTGGCTGAGGGCGGAGAGCGCCATCCCGACCGCCGCCAGGGTCAGGCCGACCAGGATCGTCTTCCGGCGGCCCCACCGGTCCGCCAAGGGAGCCAGGAACAGCGACCCGAGCGCCATGCCCACCAGGCCGGCGCTCAGCAACATCCCGATCTGCGAGCCCGAAAGCTGCCATTCGGCGGATACCGAATCGGAGGTGTACGCCATGACCAGCACGTCGAACCCGTCGAGTACGTTGAGAAGGACGCAGACGGCGATCACGGACCACTGGAACCGGGACATGGGGCCGTCATCGAGACGGCGACGCAGATCGATGTCTGGTGTGCTCATTGGACGCCCTTTCCGAAGTCGGCAACGGGAAGCGATCATGACGAGAGTCACAGGCGGCGGCCATGGGTTTGCCATTGAATGAGCGCTTCCCATGCCGGCGGCGGAAGCGAGGTGCCAGCGACAATGGCGAGATCAGCGAGCGGCGAGTCCGTCCTTGAGCGGGTGGTGCGGATCATCGAGGCGTTCGAGCCCGCGACACCCGTACTCACCGTGAGCGAGATCAGTCGGAGTGCGGCCCTTCCGCTGGCGACCACAGCGCGGCTGGTGAAGGAGATGGCCGAGCACGGGCTGCTCCACCGCGACGAGGAGCGCCGGGTTCGCATCGGTACGCGCATGTGGGAGCTCGCCGAGCGCGCCTCGCCCATGCAGCGGCTGCGGGAGACCGCCGTGCAGTACATGGGCGACCTGCAGGCGGCCATCGGCCACTCCACCCAGCTCGGGGTACTGGACGGGAACGATGTCCTGTTCGTGGAGCGCCTGTCCGCCCCCGAGTCGGTCACCAACGTCACCCAGATCGCGGGGCGGCTGCCGGTCAACGCCTCATCGGTGGGCCTGGTCCTGCTGGCGAACGCCCCCAGCGAAGTCGCGCGGCGCGTGCTGCGGTCCCCCTTGCGGGGCTACACGGCGAACACGATCACCGACGAGTGGCGGCTGCGCAGGGAGCTGGCCGAGGTGCGGCAGCGAGGGTTCGCGTTCTGCCCGGGACACATCCACCCCGACGCGACGGGCATCGCCGTTCCGGTGCACCGCAACGGCAAGGTCGTCGCCGGCCTCGGTGTGGTGGTTCCCAACGACGACCAGGCGTGGGCACTGCATCGGACGCTGCTGGTCACCGGGATGGCCCTCAGCCGGGAAGTGAGCGGCCCGGCTTCGGGCACCGACCTCGGGACCCTCATCGACACGCGGCGGCCGGTGGAGGCGTAGGGGGCGGCCCCCATCGCCGGACCCGCGGCCGCGCCCTTCGCGTGCCATTGAATGGAACAGCGGTTCCGCCCGGCGTCCGCGGCGGCGATTCTCGGAGTCCTCTGGCAGTGATCAGGAGGGCCGAGGTGATCGACATGTCCGCCGCAGACACGGCGCAAGCCCCCGCGGGTCCCGACACGGCCACCGCGCCGCAGGCGCGGGTGGCCGCCAAGAGGACAATGGCCGACGGTGTGGTCTCGCTGACCCTGCGGCGCCTGGGCGGCGGGCGGCTGCCGGACTGGACGCCAGGGGCCCACATCGACCTGGTGCTCCCCAACGGCACGACCCGCCAGTACTCGCTGTGCGGGGACCGCTGGGACCCGTACTCCTTCCGCATCGGGGTGCTGCGCGAGCCCGACGGACACGGCGGGTCGGACTTCGTGCACGACGAACTGCACGAAGGCGACGTGGTCGGCATCGGCGGCCCGCGCAACAACTTTCCGCTGGTACCCGCCGACCGGTACCTGTTCATCGCCGGCGGCATCGGGATCACCCCGCTGCTGCCCATGGTGGCCCAGGCAGAGCTGCTCCAGGTTCCGTGGGATCTGCTGTACGGCGGCCGCTCGTACTCCTCGATGGCCTTCCTCGACGAACTGCGGGACTACGGCGACAAGGTCCACGTCACCCCGCACGACACCCATGGCCCGCTCGACCTGGACGCCTGGCTGCCGGCGCACCCCGGAGGCACCAAGGTCTACTGCTGCGGGCCCGGACCCCTGCTCGACACGGTGGCGCACCGATGCGCCGGGTGGCCCACGGGTTGGCTGCGGACCGAGCGCTTCGTGGCCCGGTCAACGGCGGACGGCGCCCGGGACCGGGGGTTCCGCGTCGAACTGCGCCGCTCCGGGCGGACCATCACCGTGCCCGCGGACCGTTCGGTCCTGCAGGTGCTCGGCGAGGCCGGGGTCCAGGTGCTGTCCTCGTGCCGCCAAGGGCTGTGCGGCACCTGCGAGACCGCCGTCCTCGGCGGCGAGCCCGACCACCGCGACTCCCTTTTGGACGACGACGAGAGAGCGGCGGGGGACTGCATGTTCGTCTGCGTCTCCCGTTCGCTCTCCGAGCACCTCATCCTGGATCTGTGACCTCGCAACGGAGGACTGTGCCATGCCAACGACCGCCGTCTCCACCCCGCTGCCGTCCCTGGGCACCGACCCGTTCTCGGCCGAAGTGCTGGAGAACCCCCTTCCGTTCCAGGAACGGCTGCGCGAGGCCGGTCCCATCGTCCACCTGAGCCACTACGACATCCTCGCGCTGGCCCGCTACGAGTCCGTCCATGCCACGTTGACCGACTGGCAGTCCTTCCAGTCCGGCGCGGGAGTCGGGATGTCCAACTTCCGCTACGAGGAACCCTGGCGCGCTCCCAGCCTGCTGCTGGAGGCCGATCCCCCGCACCACGACGCTCCGCGGGCGGTACTGTCGCGGATCCTGGGGCCGCGCGCGCTGCGCCGGCTGCGCGATGCCTGGTTCGCCGACGCCGAGGCGCTCGTCGACCAGGTGCTGGCCGACACCGAGTTCGACGCGGTGACCACGCTCGCCGAGGCGTTTCCGCTGCGGGTCTTCCCGGACGCGGTGGGTCTGCCCCGTGAGGGGCGGGAGAACCTGCTGCCCTATGGCGACCACGCCTTCAACGCTTTCGGCCCGTCCAACGAGCTGGTCGCGAAGGGGGCGCCGCGCGTCGCCGAGCTGTCGGCGTGGGTGGAGGCGCAGTGCGCGCGCGAACGGCTGGCCACCGACGGTTTCGGCGCCCGGATCTGGGAGGCCGCGGACCGCGGGGACATCACCGAGCGGCAGGCGCCCTTGATCGTGCGCTCCCTGCTGACCGCTGGGGTGGACACCACGGTGCACGCGCTCGCCGCCACGCTCTACGCCTTCGCTACCAACCCGGAGCAGTGGCGCCGGCTCCGCGAGCGGCCAGAGCTGGCGCGGGTCGCGTTCGACGAGGCGGTGCGCTGGGAGTCCCCGGTCCAGGTCTTCTTCCGCACTGCCACCGACGATGTCGAGATCGCCGGCACCACCGTGCCCAGCGGGACGAAGATCCTCATGTTCCTCGGCGCGGCCAATCGCGACCCGCGACGCTGGGACGCCCCGGATGCCTTCGACCTCTCGCGCGACCCGTCCGCCCACGTCGGATTCGGGATGGGCCTCCACCAGTGTGTCGGGCAGCACGTCGCGCGGCTTGAGGCCGAGGCGCTGCTCACCGCTCTGGCCCGCCGCGTCCAACACATCGAGCTCGCCGGGCCCACACGGCGCCACCTCAACAACACGCTGCGGGCATGGGCCTCGCTGCCGGTACGCGTGCACCGCGCGTGAGCCGCCCCCGGGCATGACCGTGCGGTGGCGGTCCGCCACCGCACGAAAACCCGTGGAGCCGCGCGGCTGGGGCATGTCAGCCTTGCCCTATGGTCGACGCCGCCGACATTCGCGATGTCTCGGACTTCCCGCACGTCACGGGCCGGGTGAAGTTCCTGTTCTTCTGGGGGCACCGCCCTCCGCGCTCGGGCGGGGTGGGGCCGGGGTGCCTGTCGCAGTGGTGGCCGTCCCCCTTCACCGCGGATGGCATCGAGTACCCGACGGCCGAGCACTACATGATGGCCGAGAAGGCGCGACTGTTCGGGGACACCGACGCCGAGGACGCGATCCTGTCGGCTGGCCACCCCAAAGAGGCCAAGGACGCCGGACGCGGGGTGCGGGGGTTCGACGAGGCGGTCTGGGAGCGCGAACGCTACTGGGTCGTGGTGCGGGGGAACCACGCCCGGTTCGCGCAGCACGCACAGCTTCGCGACTACCTGCTGGCGAGTGGCAGCCGGGTACTGGTCGAGGCGAGCCCGCGGGACCGGATCTGGGGCATTGGGCTGGCGGCCGACGACGAGCGCGCGCACCATCCCGACCAGTGGCGCGGACGGAACCTGCTGGGGTTCGCGCTGATGGAGGTGCGCTCGCGACTCGCGGATTAGGGCCGGGCCACGCGGACCGTGCCGGGGTGCCGAGCCTACGAAGGAGCGATGCCGCGGCGGCGGACCGGCGCCGTCCCGCGTTCCGGTTCGCGGGAAGGCGCGGTCCGCGCGGAGAGACCGCTCCGGTGCTCATAGCGGTCCGCCGCGCCAGGTCGGCATGTCCCGCCGCTCGATGCCGACCTCCAGCGCCACACGGGCCAGGAGCCGGGTGGAGTCCAGTGTGGGAAGCGGGGACACCTCCGGTGTTACCAGCGGCGGGATCTCCGTGCACACGAGCGCGACAGCGTCGCACCCCCGAGCTGCCAGGCGCTCGATCACCCCGGCGCAGGCCCGGCGCGACTCCTCGGTGAACGTGCCGTTCACCAGCTCGGTGAAGATGATGCCGTTGACGAGGTCGCGGTCCTCCGCTTCCGGCACCTCGGCCGAGATTCCCCTCGCGGCCAGGGCCCTGGGATAGATCGGACCGTCCATCGTGTACCTCGTGCCGAGCACACCGACCCGGTGGTGCCCCTCGTGGGCCGCGGCGTCCGCGACGACCTCGGCGATGTGCAGCCCGGGAAGCGCGAGGTCGGCGCCGGGGCGTTCGAGAGCGAGGTGCGCGGTGTTGTCCGGGGACGCGAAGAAGTCCGCGCCGGCGGCGGCGAGCCGGTCGACGCTGCGCGCCAGGGTGGACCGGACCGAGTCGTAGTCCCCCGCGTCCCACGCGGGCATGCTGTGGCCGAACGCTATGTAGTCGAGCGTCACGTCCGGGTACACGTGGGAACCCAGACGGCGGACGCCCTCCTGGCAGAACTCCAGGAAGCACAGCGCTGCCCCTTCAGTGCTGTGCGCCAGTACCCCGAAATGCCTCATCGCGGCTCCATCCCGATCAGCGGAACTTCGCGCGTCCAGTACGGACGCGCACTCGCGGGCCCCCAGTACACCCGACGGCGGTACAACCGCGGGGCGGCGGCGTTCCGGTACCGGAACTTCGCCGCCTCTGCCGGGAGTGCGTCCGGGTGGTGCGCGTTGGAAGGTCATCGAGCATAATTCGGGGCCATGGTGCGACGTTTTCCCGGAGATCCCAGTGTTGCCCCCTACGCCGGAAGCGAGGAGCAGCGCCAGGCGGAACGGGCGCGGGCCGAGCGCACCGAGCGGCACCGCCGCTTCGTGGCCAAGGCACTGGAGTTCGCGGAGTTCGCGGCGGTGGGCGCGGACCGGGACACCCCCTCACCCGTGCGTCGGCTGGCCGAGGTCAGTGCCGAGACCATGGCGGACCCGGAGACCATCGCCGAGCTCCTCAACGAGGAGGGCACGTACGAGGCCGTTGGCCGGCCGTGGAGTTCCTGGAGTGTGATCGCCCGGATATCGGCGCTGTGGCCCCACCACCGGTACCAGGAATGGCCGCGGGAGTACGGGATGTACCCGGGATATCTGGGCGGGCTGCGCGACCGGATGGAGTTCCGGCTCCCCCAGGGGCGGATCGGCCCGCGCCGCTCGCAGAAGCGGTGTATGCGGTGCGGGGCGCTGTGGCCGCCGGGCTGGCCGGGAACCGAGCTTGTCCCGCGGCGTCCGGACGAGCCCGCGGAGGGATGCCCCGACTGCGGCAGCCCCACCGTGTCGGTCGGCCGGGATGCCCCGCAGGTCCGTGAGCACAGCATCATCGACCTGCACTGGATGCTCTTCCGCTTCGGTCCGGCGGACCCGGGCCCGTGCCCGGAGTGCGGCGCGCGCCGCGAACTCCGCAACCCCGGCTATTCCGCCGGAACGATCATCCGGTCGCTGGACTGGGCCTGCACCGGTGGCGACCCGCTGGCCTCCCGGCACGACGCGAATAACAGCCACTACCGGGAATCGCTGGAACCAGCGGTATGGGACTCCGAGGCGGCGCACTACGCCTACTGGATGGCTGTGGACCTGCTCCGGCTCGCCGCCGAGACCGGCGAGGAGACCGAGCTTCCCAGCGGCGCCGTGTACGAGGCGCTCGACGGCAGCGGCCAGCGCTGGGTCTACGAGGCGACCGGATGGCAGCCAGCCGCTCCCCACAAGAACGGGTAGCCGGGAGCGTTCGCGGAGAAGCGCCGCGCTACGTCACCCGGGCGCGCGGACCCCCGGAGGGCCCGCGCCTCCGGGCCGCCGCGGACCCGGAAACCCGTGAGCGCGGTGCCGGGAGGCCGGGTTCCCTCAAGCGGGTGTGCGCTCGGGAGGCTCCAGGACGCGTTCGACGAGTGCGGTGTCGCAGTGCTCCACCACCTCGGTGATCCTCCCTTCGGCGACCCGGAAGACGAAGCAGTACGTCTGGTTGTAGGACTCGCCGCGTGTGGTCGTGGCGTTGCCGCGGACCTGGGCCACAACACGGTCCCCGTCGGCGAGGACAGTTTCCGCCTCACTGCGGTAGTCGGTGAACTGGGCCATGAGGGGACGCAGCAGCCCCTCCAGCACCTCGCGTTTCGGCTCCCAGGTTCCCGACCAGGACCAGTTCCCCGGAAACACCCACTGGAAGTCGTCGGACATCGCGTCGCTCAACGCGCGCGTGTTGCCGCGGGCCATCTCCGCGAAGATGTCCTCGATCAGTCTCTTGTTCTCCGCTGTACTCATGCGCCTGAGCCTAGAAAGCACCCAGACATGCGACAAGCGATAGTCTCGCATGTGTGATATGAGTTCCCCGCATGGATGACTTCACCGTCGCCGGCCTGCGCGTGGTCCGTGAGGCCGCACGGCAGGGCTCGTTCTCCGTCGCGGCGGAGCGGCTCGGCTACACGCAGTCCGCGGTGTCCCGGCAGATCGCGCTCATGGAGCGAGCGGCCGGGCAGGCGCTGTTCGAACGCCGGGCGCGTGGGGTACAGCCCACCGAGGCCGGGCGCGTTGTGCTGCGCCGTGCCGAGGCCGTCCTCTCCGAACTCCAGGCGACCCACCAGGACCTGCAGGATCTCGGGACACGTCCACCCGGCCGGCTGCGCCTCGGCGCGTTCCCCAGTGCCATGGCGGCGCTGGTTCCCCGGGCGGTCGCCACGCTTCGCGCCCGCGAACCGCGCGCCGAGGTCAAGCTGCGTGAAGGGCTGAGCGCCCGCCTGCTCAGAGCGGTGGAGCGGGGCCGGCTCGACCTCGCGCTGCTGAGCGGGCCCCAGCCACCCACCGAGGGTGTGGAGATGGTGCCGCTGCTGGACGACCCTCTGCTCGTCGCGCTCGCACCCGACCACCGCCTCGCGGGCCACGAGAGCACGACCCTCGATGAACTCCGGGAGGAGGCGTGGGTCGCGGGCAGCAGCGACCCGAACGCCACACTGCTCGGGACGTGGAGTGACGCCTCCTGGCAGCCGGACATCGCTTTCGTCGCGCGCGACTGGCTCACCAAGCTCGGCCTGACAGAGGCCGGCCTGGGGATCACCCTGGTTCCCGGGCTCGCCGTGCCCGCGCTCCCGCGGGGCATCGCGGTGGTGCGAGTCAACCACCCCACCGCAACGCGCACCACCACTCTCGCCCGGAGTGCCGACGCGGCGGACTCCCCCCTGGCCCAACTGGCCATCGATACGCTGCGCACCACCGCGGCCGAGCTCACCGCCCGACTACACCGCCGGCTCGGCTAGATCGGTGATGTGGGTGGGTGGTGCGGCGCCCGACGGGGCGGCGAGGATGGTGGTGGGCCGACCCCCGGGTGATCGGTTCGGGTGCCCGGGGGTTGTGGCGCCCGACGATCGGGGGTCTGGCCCGTGGCTGGGGCCCATCGGTCGTGGCTGTGGCGCCAGACTTCGGGGGAAACACGGCGAAACGGGCGGGTGTGGGTGCGGGGTCCGCGGCGAGGGTGTCCGTGGGGACATGTTCAGCGACGAGAATGTCCTCTCGGGCACTCTCGCCGCGGCCCATCGCCGAGAATGTCCGCACAGTCACCCTCGATGCGCGCCCCGCCGCCGGACGGCAGCACTGGCGCCCGCAAAGGCACGGTTCCCGAAAGGCCGGAGCCTCCGCCGCCCTCGTCGCGCGCGCAACCACCCACCCACATCACCGATCTAGCGGCCGCCACTCCGCCCCTTCGCCGCCTGGATCCGCTCCGGCTGCCATGCCGCGCGGGTCCCGGTTTACCGCTTGCCCTCGCCCCGCGCTACGGACAGGTGGTCGCGTGCGGCCTGCTCCAGGTGCACCAGGTCGGCGGCGACGGTCGCGAACGTGTACCCCTCGGTGAGCCGGCGTGCGGCGACGTCCCCGTTGGGGGTGTGGATGCCCGCGGCGATGCCGGCCTCGGCGGCAGCCGCGCTCACCGTGGACAGCGCCGTGTCGAACACCTCGGCCACGTCCGGGTCGCCCGGGTAGGCCCCGCCGACCGCCAGGCACAGGTCGGACGGCCCCACGTACACGCCGTCCAGCCCGGGGGTGGCGCAGATGTCCGCGACATTCCGCAGACCCTCGGGCGTCTCGATCATGGCGAGGACGAGCGTGCTCGCGTCGGTTTCGGCGGGCCGGGGACCAACGCGCAGCATCGCGCGCATGGGTCCGTAGGAGCGCGTCCCGCGCGGCGGGTACCGGGCGGCCGAGACCGCGGCCGCGGCGTCCTCGGCGCTGTTCACCATCGGGACGATCACCCCGCCCGCGCCCGCGTCCAGTGCCCGGCCGATCGCGGTCGGGTCGTTGGCCTCGACCCGCACCATCCCCACCGAGGTTCCGCCGGCGTCGACGGCCAGCAGCCCGTTCAGGATGCCGGAATAGCCCAGGAGCCCGTGCTGGGCGTCGAACGCCACGTAGTCGTAGCCGAGACGCCCGATGCGCTCGGTGGCAACGGGGGCATCCATGATCACCCAGTATCCGATGGCCGATCGGCGCTCGCGGATCCGGCGGGCGAACTCAGCCGCGCTCATGCGCTTCTCCTTCGTCTCGTGCGTGGTGCCCGCGTCAACGGTTGTAGGCGGGCATGGGGCCGCGCAGCGATGCTCCCACCTCGTCGCAGGCCGCGACCGTCTCGGCGGGCAGCGGTCCCGCGGCCACCGCGGCCAGGTTCGCCCGCAGGTGCTCGGCGCGTGAACCGCCCAGCAGCAGCGCGCCGGTGGCGGGCTTGCTCAGCAGCCAGCGCAGCGAGAGGTCGGTCAGGGACAGCCCCGCGCCGTCCGCGACACGGGTGAGCGCGTCGACCGCGTCGAACAGGGCATGATCCCAGTACCGCTGGCGGTACATCCCGGCGATGCGCGCGTCAGCGAAACGCCCGGAGGAGGGGTCCTGGTCGAAGCGGTGGCGGCCGGTGAGCATGCCGCCGGCGAGCGGGTTGTACACCATCGTGAGCAGGCCGTGCGTCGCCGCGAACTCGGTGTACTCCTCCTCGATCCGGCGGGCGAGCAGGTTGTAGAGCTGCTGGGCGACCACGGGCTGGGGAGCGCCGGCCTCGGCCGCCGCGTGGCGCACGTCGGCGATCTGCCACGCCGCGTAGTTGGACACCCCGAGCGCTCCGACCTTGCCCTCTCTGACCAGATCGGCGACCGTGCTCAGGGTCTCGGCCAGCGGTGTGTCGCGGTCCGGCTGGTGCAGGTAGAGCAGGTCAACGCGATCGGTACCGAGGCGGGAGAGGCTGCCCTCCAGGCTGGCGCGCAGGCCGGCCGCCGAGAGCGGAGCGTTCTCCCCGGCGTCGGGGTGGGCTATCCCGGCCTTCGTGGCGAGCACGACCCGGTCCCGGCGCCGCGGCAGCAGGTCGCCGAGGATCTCCTCGCTGGCTCCGCCGGCGTAGCCGTTGGCGGTGTCGACGCTGGTGACGCCGGAGTCCAGGGCGAGGTCGAGCATGCTCGCGGCGTCGGCGCCGGTCACCGTGTCCCCGAATGTCATGGTGCCCAGAACGGTTGCCGACATCGGCCTACCGATCCCGGGCAGCTCCACTGGGGCCAGCGCTGTGCTGGTCGGGCTCGCGGTCATCGCGTACCTCCTTCGCGAGATCCCGGAGCCGCTGCGCTCCGGGGAGGCTCGCGCCTCGTGGGTAGCGGTGGCGGTTTCCGGCGCGGGTCCTGCAACTTCGGATCACTGTGCCATGATTGCGCGTTTCACGCAATGAAAGTAGTTTGTTCTACGCAAGAAGTTGCGCATCTCTGCCACTCGGACCGCACCCATGCGCTCCGAGCGGGAACCCAGCGCCGAACGAGGAGGACCCGAATTCGATCTCTGCGGGTTACGCGCGCCCTTGTCTACCCAATTGACCAGCCTAGAGCGGCAAAGGCCGGCACCGCCCCGCGCACTCCCCGGCCGCGTGGCACGGATCGCGCCCGCTGCACCCACCCCACGGCGCACCAGCCACCAAACTGCGTATAGCGCGCAGTTTTGGATTGGCACCGCCGGAGGCTGGACACCTCACTAGGACTGGCCGCCCCGGCACACAGACCAACGAAAGGCTGATCATGACCACCGACACCCCGTTAGTCGCCATCACCATGGGCGACGGCGCCGGAATCGGCCCCGAGGTCACCGTCGGCGCGCTGCTCGACGAGGCGACCAACCGGCGGTGCCGCCCCGTCGTCATCGGCGACCTCGCGCGGCTGCGCCAGGCCGCCCGGATCTCCGGGGCGCACGCCGAGTTGGTGGCCGTCGACCGCGTCGCCGACGCCGTGTTCGCCCCGGGCCGGATCAACGTGCTCGACCTGGGGCTGCTGCCCGAGGACCTGCGGTGGGGCGAGGTGCAAGCCGCCGCGGGCGAGGCCGCGTACCAGTACGTCCGGGTCGCCAGCGAGCTCGCGGTGGCCGGCGAGGTCCAGGGGATCTGCACGGCCCCTCTGAACAAGGAGGCGCTGCACGCGAGCGGTCACGTATTTCCGGGCCATACCGAACTCTTCGCGCACCTGACCGGAACCGAGGAAGTGTCGATGATGCTGTCGACGTCCACGATCAAGGTCATCCACGTGACCACACACCTCGGGCTGATCGACGCCGTGGCCCGGATCAACCCCGGCCTGGTGGAACGGACCGTGCGCCGCGGCCACGCGGCGGTGCGCGACTCCGGGGTGGCCGACCCGAGGATCGGCGTGTGCGGGATCAACCCGCACGCGGGAGAGAACGGGCTGTTCGGGTACGGCGAGGAAGAAGAGAAGGTCGTCCCGGCGATCGGCACCCTGCGGGCCGACGGGATCAACGCACACGGCCCGCTCCCGGCCGACACCGCGTTCTTCCTGGCCAGTAGGGGTGACTACGACCTCATTGTGGCGATGTACCACGACCAGGGGCACGCCCCGGTCAAGGTCCTCGGTATCGAGGAGGGCGTCAACATCACCGTGGGGCTGCCGGTCATCCGCACCTCGGTGGACCACGGCACCGCGTTCGACATCGCGGGTAAGGGGGTAGCCGCCGTCGGTAGCATGATCGAGGCCCTGCGCCAGGCGGCCGAACTGTCCCCCGCCCCGTCCACGAGAGGACACCCATGTCCCGCGGAACACGGGTCCGTCGCGACGCCATCGTCAAACTCGCCACCACGACCGGACTAGCCAGCGTGGAGGAGCTTTCCGCCCGGTTCGGGGTCACCGCGTCGACCATCCGGCGCGATCTCGCCCAGCTTGAGTCCGACGGCCAACTGGCGCGCACCTACGGCGGCGTCATGCCGCTGGTGGCCCACCCCGAGGCGTCGCTGCGGCAGCGCCTCGGGGAGGCGTTCGAGGCCAAGCGCGCGATCGCGACGTGGGCCGCGGCGCGGATCGGCACCGGAGAGACGATCCTGCTCGACTCCGGGTCGACCACCGGGGCTCTGGCGCACGAGCTGCGGCCCGCGCACGACCTGACCGTGGCCACCACCGGGCTGACCGCGCTCCAGGAGCTGGTCAACGCCGAGCACGTGCGTGTGGAGTGCCTCGGTGGCACGCTGCGCCATCTCAGCCAGGGCTTCATCGGACCGCTTACCGAGGATGCCCTGGCCCGGATGACCTTCGACCGGGTGTTCCTCGGCGCGGACGCGGTGACCGCGGAGGACGGAATCTGCGAGGCCACCCTGGAACAGACGCGCCTCAAGGAGATCATGGCCCGGCGTTCCGAGCGGGTGTACGTGCTGGTGCACGCCGCCAAACTGGGCAAGCGCCCGTTCCACGCCTGGGCCAGGATGCCCGAGAGCTGGACCCTGGTGACCGACTCCAGCGCCGAGGACTCCGCCGTCCGGCCGTTCGCGGCCTCCGGGGTCGATGTCGTGGTTGTGGATCCGGACGGCACCGCACGCTAGGGTCGCGGACTCCCCCGGCCGGACATCCCGGCCGCACTCGCCGGCGGTGTCCGCCGGCTCACCCCTCGGGAGTGTCCTTGGCGCGCAGCGCGTCCAGGACCGGGGCGTACATCCGGGTCTTGATGGTGCCGACCGTGGGGCCGGCCTTGGCCGCCTGGGCCTGGGCGAGCCGCACCGCGGTCGCGCGCACCGCGCTCTCCTCCACGGCATGGTCGACAATGGCGGCGGCACGGGCGTCCTCGCCGCCGTAGCGGCGCGCGGTGATCATGGCCTCGTGGGCGGTCTGCGGCGTGAGCCGGGCCTGGATCAGCGCGGACATCCCCGGTGTGAAGGGGATGTTGATGTCGGCTTCGGGCAGGCACCAGAATCCGCGGTCGGCGCGCATCACGCGGAAGTCGTGGGCCAGGGAGAGCATCGCACCGGCCGCGAAGGTGTGCCCCTGCAGTGCCGCCACTGTGACCACGGGCAACGTCAGCACACGCTCCAGGAGGGAGTGGACACTGGCGACGTAGTCGTGCTGCTGGTCGGGGTGGGCGGCCAGCCAGTCCAGGTCCAGACCGTTGGAGAAGAACTTGCCGGTCGCGGCGGTCACCAGCGCGCGGGGGCCTTCCGCCCGCTCGACCTCGTCCAGCGCCGCGTTGACCGAGGCGAGCCAGTCGGGGTGGAAGCGGTTCTCGCTGTCCCCGATGTCGAGGACGAGGACGTCATCCTGGCGTTCGATGGTGGGCATGGCGGCTCCTTCGACTAAGCTACTCAACGGTAACTCATGATGGATGGAACCGCGCGGGCAACCGGCCGGCCGGTCCGCCCGTCCCGCAGAGCGCCGGCGCCGGTCCACGCGGGGTTCGGCGGAGCCGCGCACCACCCCGCTCCCGCTCCTGCGCGCCGATGGGCGTCCGAACCGTGCGAGTGGGTACCGGTATCCGCAGGGGCCGGCACAGTCTCCGCGTCCGCGGCAAGCCGCGGGGGCACCGTGGGGAAGCGGCCTTCCGGACAGGGGCGGATCCCTCCGCGTGAATCGGCGAACGCGAAACGCTGCGGCATAGGTATATTGGTCATATCATATTTCCAGAGCGTTAAACCAGTCAATATCCGAAGGGGACCATGGACATGGCCCGCAACGACGCGTCCGCTCCCAAGTCGCGCGGCACCGACGACCTCTTCAGCAGGGTCCACCTCGGCCGCGCCTCGCAGGTCATCGTGGACCAGGTCCGCATGCTCCTCCGCGACGACAAGCTCAAGCCCGGCGACCGCCTACCCAGCGAGCGCGAGCTCTGCGAGCGCTTCGGGGTCAGCCGGGTCACCGTCCGCGAGGCACTGCGCGTACTGGAGGCCAGCGGTCTGGTCGAGATCCGCGTCGGCGCCCACGGCGGTGCCTTCGTCACCACACCCTCCAACGAGCGGGTCGGGGAGAGCCTCGCGGACCTCATCACGCTGTCGCCCCTGACCGCCAGCCAGGTCACCGAAGCCCGCATTGTGTTCGAGCTGGGCATCATCCCCCTCGTGGTCGAGCGCGCCACCGCCGAGGACATCGCCGACCTGCGCGCCCTGGTCACCCAGGGGCAGCAGGCGCTCGACGAGGACAGTTACACCATGGAGATGTCCGCCGCGTTCCACGTCCGCTTCGCGGCGTGCACCCACAACGCGGCCATCGAGACGCTGGTGCAGAGCTTCCACGGCCCGATGCTGCTCTCGCTGCAGAAGGCCCGCGATGTCGCCCCGCTCATGGGCCATCGCGGTGCCGCCGAGCACGCCGACCTGGTCACCGCCGTCGAGCACCGCGACGTCGAGAAGGCCCGCTTCATCATGCGCCAGCACCTGCAGCGGACCGCCCAGCGCCTGGAGAACGTCGCCACCGACTCCGACAGCGCCGAGGGCGCTGCCGAAGACGCCACCGAGTGACGGCCGTGGGGTGGGGCCCGCGCGCCGGCCCCACCCCACGGCCCGAATCCGGGCCTCCCCTGGTCAGAGCAGGTTCACCTGCAGCACCAGTTCCATGAGCACGAACACGAACGCCCACACCGCGGCGGTCACCACCGCTGCGGTCCGCCAACGCGTACGCCCGATGAGCACCATGGTGCCGAAGGTGAGGACCGGCACCGCGATCAGGTAGCCCACCAGCCACACCAGGAAGATGAAGCCGGTCAGCGCCAGCGTCGTGTACAACGGCGCCCGCCAGCCCGCCTCGGCCGGTTCCTCCCCGGATCCGGCCGGCCGCTCCGCGGCCCGGCACGTGGCGGTGAGAGGTTCTCAGAATCCTGAGGACAGGAATCCGGCCCACCGCGCAGCGGAGCCGTGGTAACCATCGCCCCCGAGGTCAGCGGATCATCGGTCGGCCGGCGCCGCTGTCGACCCAGGCGAAGCCGCCCTGGGGCATGGCGAACGGTCAGCCGCAGATGGCCTCGTCCAGGAACGCGTCAACAGTGTCGTCGGGGTCACCGCTGAAGTCGGGCGTGAGCGCGATCGTAACCTGGTGCCGCCGGTCCTCCGTCGAGTACGACCAGGACTGGTACGCCAGGGCATCGCCGTCGTTGCCGTACACACGGACCCCACACGAGGTGTCCCGCCAGGCCAGCCCGAGCCCGTACGTCTCGCCCTCCACACCCGGCGTCGTCATCTCGTCGAGCCGGTCATCCGACAGCAGGCGGCCATCGAGCAGTGCGGCGACGAACTGGTTGAGGTCCTTCGTCGTGGAGATCAGCTCGCCACCCGCGCCCAACACCGACGGATTCATCTCGGTGAAGTCGACGAGGTGCGTATCGCCGTCCCGCTCTGTTGGCACGTAGCCGTGCGGATGCGGACCGCCGATCCGCGGCGACTCCCCCGGCATCGCGGTGCCGCTCAACCGCAACGGTTGGATGACCCGCCGCTCGATCTCCTCACCGTACGACCGGCCGGTGGCCTCCTCGACGATCTGGCCGAGCAGGACGTAGCCGGTGTTGGAGTACTCGTACTCCGAACCCGGCGGTTCGAACGTCGGGGGGTTCGCCACGGCGCGCCCGACCAGCTCGTCCGCGGTCCAGGTTCGCCACCGGTTGTCCAGGAACTCCGGATCCGGTGGCAACGTAAGGGTCTTCCGGTAGTCGTACAACCCGCTGGTGTGGTTCAGAAGCTGGCGCACGGTGATGCGGTCGCCATCCGGTACGGCTCCGGGCAGCCACTCCTCGACCGTGTCGTCCAGCCGCAGCCGGCCCTCGTCGACGAGCTGCAGAATGGCGGTGGCCAGGAACGTCTTCGTCACGCTGCCCGCCCGGAACCGGCCCTGGGCCGGGACCTCCCGCGTCGTGCCCCGCTCGGCGACACCGCTGGTGCCGCGCCACACGCCATGCTCGTCACGCACCTCCGCCAGCGCGCCCACCGCCCCAGCGGCCACGACGTCGTCCAGCCGACTCTGCAGCCCCGGGCGATCCTCATCCTCCGACTCGGCAGTGGCAACGGCCGGCGCCGCGACCACCGCCAACGCCGTCGTCGCGGTCACCAGCACCCGAGACACCCGCTTCATCCCGACCTCTCCGATCTCCGTGGGCAGTCCGTCGCGGCCAGCCTGACGAAGCGGAGGAACCGGGCACATCCGGGAACGCCCTGGCTCGCCCCCCGGGATTCGCCCGCTCCCCCTCCGGAGTTCGTGGGGGCCAGATCACGGCGGACTCCGCCGCCTCGGGGGCGAACAGCTCCTCGGGGCGCAGCTCCCGGTCGGAGAGCCCCTGTTCGTGGTGGTAGCGCAGGAACGTGGCCAGTGTTTCGCGGTTGGCGCCGAGCCCACAGGGCCAGTAGTCGCCCCCCCAGTAGCTCCACGGTCTCCTCCAGTTGCTGGTTGAGCCGCGAAAGCATGAACCGCAGCACCGAGGAACCGTGCAGCCGGTCGAAGACCTCGTTCTTGGCCTGGGTGAACGCCTTGTACAGCGACTGGGCCACCCATGGGTACCGCTCGTAGACGCCGCGCCGGATTATGGTTAGTCCAATAAATCTCCAGGGCCCGTAAGGTCGCCGTTACCGCCAGTACTCGCCAATGGCACACAGTTGCAACCAATTTGCAAGAGCTTTATGGTCGCTCTGGCCGCGATGGCTGCGGCAACGAGCGAAGGGAGAGTGCCTGATGGCACGATGGCGGGCGTTCGTACTGGTCATCGCACTGGCAGGGACATCGTGCGGTGGTTCCGGCGCGGGTGGGGACACCGCGGAGCCGGCGGTCGCCACAACGGTGGCTCCGATCACCGACATCACCGAACGGATCGCCGGCGACGACGCCGAGGTCACGGGCATCGTCCCGCCCGGCGTCGACAGCCACACCTTCGAGCCGGGGCCCTCGGTCGTCCGGGACGTCGCCGGCGCCCGGCTGTTCATCGCCAACGGGCTGCACCTGGAGGAGTCGTCGCTGGAGATCGCCGAGGCCAACCTGCCCGACGACGGGGAGATCGTCACCCTGGCTGACCAGGTGGTGACCGAGGACGAGTGGGTCTACGACTTCACGTTCCCCGAGGAGGCCGGGGTGCCCAACCCGCACCTGTGGACCTCCCCGCCGATGGCCGCCGAGTACGCCCGGATCATCGCCGGGGAGCTGGAGCGCGTCGACCCCGGCAACGCCGAGGGCTACCAGGAACGCTACGACGCGTACTCCGACCTGCTGGCGGAGCTGGACGCGGCGATCGAGGAGGCGGTGCGGACCGTCCCCGAGGACAACCGCAAGCTGGTCACCTACCACGACTCCTTCCCCTACTTCGCTCCCCACTACGGCTTCGAGGTGGTCGGGGCGGTGCAGCCCGCCGACTTCTCCGAGCCCTCCGTCTCGGAGGTGGCCGAGCTCATCGACCAGATCGAGCGCGAGGAGGTACCCGCGGTCTTCGGCTCCGAGGTGTTCCCCTCGGACGTCCTGGAGCAGATCGCCGAGGAGAGCGGAGCCCGCTACGTCGACGAGCTGCGCGACGACGAGCTGCCCGGAGAGCCGGGCGATCCCGAGCACAGCTATGTCGGGATGATGCTGGCCAACTCCCGCGCGATCGTCGACGCGCTCGGAGGCGACCCGGCCGCGCTCGACGCGGTCGACCCGGCCTGAGACAGCGCCATGACACCAGCGCCCCCGCCTCCGGCCGTGCGCATCACCGGTGCCGATCTCGGATACGGCCGCGCACCGGTCCTTAGCGGCGTCGACCTGCACATCGAGCCGGGCGGGTTCATCGGGGCGGTCGGGCCGTCCGGCTCCGGAAAGACGACCCTGATCCGGGCGCTGACTGGGGGCTGCCGCCTGCTGCGCGGCGGTGTCAGCGTGTTCGGCGCGCCGGTGCGCCACGGCCGGCCCAGCCGCGACGTCGGCTACGTGCCGCAGGTCGGAGCGGCCGACACCTCGTTTCCCATCACCGTGGAACAGGTTGCCCTGCAGGGGCTCGGCAACGGCCTCCGGCCCTGGCACACCGCCGGGGAGCGGCACGCCGCCCGCGCCATCCTCGCGCGGCTCGGGCTGGAGCCGCTCGCCCGGCAGGCCATCGCGGAGCTGTCCGGTGGGGAGCTGCAGCGGGCGTTCCTGGCGCGTGCGCTGGTGCGGCGTCCGCGACTGCTGCTGCTCGACGAGCCCACCTCCGGCGTGGACCTGCGGACGCGGCACGACGTGCTGCACCTGCTCGCGGAGCTGAACGCCGAGGGGATGACGGTCGTCCTGACCACCCATGACCTGAACTTCGTGGCCACGCACCTGCCCCGGCTGGTCTGCCTGGCCGGCCGCGTGGTGGCCGACGGCCCGCCCGAGGCCGTTCTCCACCCGCCGGTGCTGCGCGCCACCTACGGGGCGGAGGTCCGCGTCATCCACGACGGGAACCTGGTGCTCGTGGCCGACCCGGCGCCGCTGCTCGCCGGGGCCGGCCAGGAGCCGGCCCCGGCCGCGGCGGCGGTCCGGGGCCATGAGGAGCCACCGTGGAGTGTCTGACCGACCCGTTCGTCGCCTACGACTACTTCGGCCGTGCGCTGCTGGCCCTGGTTCTCGCCGGGGCCACGTGCGCGGCCCTCGGCGCGTTCGTGGTGGTGCGCCGGATGTCCTACATCGCCCATGGGCTCTCCCACTCGGTCATCGGCGGTGCGGCCGTGGCCGGGCTGCTCAACGTCAGCCTGCTGCTCGGGGCCGGCGTGTGGGCGTTCGTGTCGGCGGTGCTGATCGACCGGGTGAGCCGGCGGCACGGGCTGCACGCCGACACCGCGATCGGGATCGTGACGACGGCGTCGTTCGCCGCCGGCATCGCCATCATCAGCGCGGCGCGCGACATCCGGCTCAACCTGGACGCCTTCCTGTTCGGCTCGGTGCTCGGTGTCTCCGAGTCGGATGTGCTGCTCATCGGCACGGTGGCCGCGGTGGTCGCGGCGGTGCTGTTCGCCCGTTACCGGCCCCTTCTGTTCACCACCTTCGACCCCGGCGTGGCCGCCGCCCACGGGGTGCGCGTCGGCCGCTGCGAGGCACTGTTCGCGCTGCTTCTCACCGCTGGCATCGTCGCGTCGATGCGGGTCCTCGGCGTCCTGCTGGTCGCCGCCGCGGTGGCCATCCCGCCGGCGACGGCGCGGCTGCTGACCAACCGGTTCGAACGCATGCTGCTGCTGTCCGCCTTCTTCGGCGCGGCGGCCGCGGTGCCCGGGATGTACCTGTCGTGGTACGCCGACATCGCCTCGGGTCCCGCGGTCGTGCTCAGCCAGACCGCCCTCCTCGCCCTGGCCTGGCTGTACGCGGGGGCGCTGCGGGCGTGGGCCGCAGCCTCCGCGTAGCGCCCCACAGCTTCTCCCGGCGCTCACCCGGTCGCGGAACAGTCAACCCCACCAGGAACGCGTTCCGCCATGCCCAGCCCGCAGTGGATGATCAGCCTTGACGGAATTGGTAAAATTGTCAATCCTTTAGCGCTTCACGGGTGATGTGGCGGGCCCCACACCGGCTCACCGGCGCGAAACGCCGAACCCGCCCGCATGCGCCTGGACACCACCCGCGGCGGCGGAACCCCCACCGCCATCCCGGAGGAGGACCTCGCGGAGCTCCCGGACCTCGGTCCGGGGTTCAACGACACCCTCGTCTGGCAGCAGGAGGTCGCCCGGCTCGCCCTCGCCGGCCTCGATATTTGACCACGTCCGGCACCGTTCGGATCATCACGGCGCGGGGGCTCACCACGCCGCGGCACGGGCGTCCGGCCAGTCCCGCGGTTCGGCGACCCAGCCGGCGAGCAGGACGAGCCCGCTGGGCCGGTGCGTGGCCAGGAAACCGAACGGCCGGTCGATGCGGACACTCAGCTCGTACGCCGTGCCCGCGGAGCCCCCCATCGGGAACGCCCCCGCGGTAGTGACCGCGGCCGCCGTGAATCCCTCCGCGCTGAAGTCGGCGGTGGCATCCTGCCGAGCCTGGCCGATGCCTAAGGGGAACTCGCTGATCCGGGGAAAGTGCCCGTGTGCCGCGAGGGTGGAGACCGCGGCGAGACCGAACAGCTCCGCGCGTTCCAGGAGGTCATGCTGGGCAGAGACGGTGAAGCGCGTGGTCGTGACGGTCAGAACGGGCTCCGGGCTGAAAGCGGCGACCTGCCGCAGTTCCACACCCGGAGCCCCGCGGACCCGACGCGCCTTCAGCAGGTCGGCTCCGCGGCGCACGCGGTGGCGGCCGTTGAACGTCTCGATCCCAGCGGTGACGACATCGTTCGGCGCGCGGCCGGCCTTCCCCACCAGAAGGTGCACGTCGAGGTCATCCTCCCCCTCCACGGTGACCAGCGTGACCGCTCCCGACGAGGTCGCGGCGACGGCGAGCTGGTCAAGATCGCCTGTACTGCGCCTGAGGGCCGATATGGGGCGTTCGCGTGCGGCCCACGGCCCGTCCTTCGGAAGGTGCGCCACATCGTCGAACGGCGTGCGCCACCGCGTCCGGATGCTCAGCGCGGTCGCCAGCACCAGCAGAGTGTCGGGATCGACGCTGATCGGCATCCGGGTCAGCCGCCCATCGGTATGCCGTCGCACCCACTCGTCCAACCGGGCCTGGTCGGTGGCGGTATCTCCGGCCAGCTCACCCTGAGCTGTGCTGGGGACGGTGTCGCGCCACCAGGGGTCGATCAAAAGATCGGCGCGCGCCCACACGCCCAGAGCCGCGCGGGTCGAGGCGCTTGCGGCGACGAGGTCCAGCAGCTCGCACGCGTGCCGTTCGGCACCGTCGGTGTCGACGCCCGCGGCCGCCGCCAGCTCGCGCCGGCCGGCACCGTCCGCGGCTGCGGCCAGAAGTGCCAAGAGCGGCCACAATCCGGCGCCCGAAAGTGCGGTCGACGTGTCGGTGCTGGTGCCTTCAGCCGCCACCCACCGGGCCGTCAGAGTGTTGGCGGCGCGCACTGCCTCACCTGTCATGGGAACTCCACCATCGACTGCTCTTCTCTCGGATCTCCCGCACTTTCGCACCATGCGGCGGCACGGCGCAGCAGTGTGACCGGTACCGGCACCGGAAGAGGCGGCACGGCCGTACGGGCGGTACGTCAACCGCCGTCCTGTAGGCTCCGCGGTCATGCGGATCGACCTGGTCACGATCATCGTTGACGACTACGACCACGCCATCGGGTTCTTCGTCGATACCCTGGGGTTCGACCTGGTGGAGGACTCGCCGTCGCGGACCAACGACGGCCGGCCGAAGCGGTGGGTGGTCGTCCGCCCTCCGGGCGGGGAAACGGGCATCCTGCTCGCCCGCGCGGACGGTACGGAGCAGTCCGCCGCTGTCGGAAACCAGATCGCCGGCCGGGTCGGGTTCTTTCTGCGGGTCGACGACTTCGACGCCGCCCACGAACGCATGGTGGCCGCCGGCGTCGAGTTCGTGACCGTTCCGCGCACCGAGCCCTACGGGCGGGTCGCCGTGTTCACCGACATCGCCGGCAACCGCTGGGACCTGCTCGGCCCACCGTGAGCCCGGCGGTGGGCGCACTGGCGGGTCAGCTGGAGCGCGTGCCGGAAGGGCGCGTGTAACGGTGTTTGACGCCGACGGGGAAATACTCCGGGTCGCCGGCCGGGAGCAGGGCCGTGTGCGGGAGCTGGCGCTCGGGGGGCACGTAGTTCGCGAACTCGCTGTTGAGGCGGAGCAGCTGGTCCCGGACCGACTCAGCGACCGTCCGTTGCCGGTCCACCGTGGGCTCCTCGCCGGGCGCCAGTTCGACGACGAGCCGCAACTGCCGGTCGCTGTCGGCGTCCTCCGCGGTCTCCAGGACGAACTTTCCGGTGACCCAGGCGCTCACCTCCGCCTGTTCCAGCCCCACCGTGACGTTCTCCGGGTAGATGTTCGCTCCGAAGTAGGACACGGTGAACTGGGACCGGCCGAACACGTACGCGAAAGGCAGCCGCCGGGCGGAGCCCACCTCGTCGGGACCAAGGTCGAGGCCGTGGCGCGCGCAGAACGCGAGCATGTCGCCGTAGGAGACCAGTCCCCCCTCGTCGGCGATGTGGTACCGGATCAGCGGCACGCCGTTGTCCCCGGAGAACAGCAGCGTCCCCTCGTGGGTCTCGAAGTACCGGTGGGTGGGGTCGTACTGGACCAGGGTCGGCAGCCGCGACTCGCCGAACAGCTCCCGCGCGGCGCCGGGGTTGGCGGCCAGGAACCGGCGGACACGTACCGACAGCGGTGTCTCGTGGCCGAGCACACCGGCGTCCGCGGTTCCGTACAGGGCCGCTGAGTCGTGGTCGGGGTCGGTCATTCCCGACCGCTGGCCCACCAGGGCGCGCCACTCCTCGCTGAACACCTCTCCGGCCAGCACCAGCTTGAGGGAGTAGCGCGCCCACTCCACTCCGGCGGCGGGTCCGCTGTCGATCACGTCCTTGACGAACGGGGGGTACCCGAGGAGCACCACCTGGTCGACATGCGGCCCCAGCTCGGGGATCACCCGCAGGATCTCGGCCTTGTTGTTGCCCGGAGCCACCACCGTGACCGGGTACCCCTTGGCCGCCAGGTGGCGGACACAGGCTGTGGTGTACAGCCCGCCCACCCAGGTGCCCAGCGGAAAGCACACCACCGCGAGCGTGCTTCGCTGGTCTGCTGCGAAGCTGTCGGCGAACACCCGCTCGAACTGGGTGGCCACGCTCAGCTCGTCGGTCAAGAAGCGCGGCCAGAATGTGGGCTGGCCGGTGGAGCCGGAGGACACCGCCACCATGTCGCACCCGTCCATCCGGCCGTCGCGGCACAGTTGCGGCAGCGGGTAGCGGCGGTGGTAGTTCTCCTTCGAGAGCAGCGGGAGCTGCCGAAAGTCGGTGAACGACCGCACGGTGTCCGGGTCGACATTGTTGGCTCGCAGGAAGTGGCGGTATGCCGGTACCGAGTCCGCGACCCGGTGGAAGAGGTCGACAACGTGCGCCTCGGGGTCGTCGGGCGCTGGCGGCCGGGTACTGAAGAACTCGCGCAGGGCGGCCACAACCAGGTCGGGGCGGTCGGCGTCCATGCGCCGAGCGTACCGGCCCGGCCTTCGGTCGGGGGCGTGTTCGTACGGGCGGCCCCGCTCAGGAATTCCGGGCCGGGGTCCACTGTTATGGGGTGTGGGTTCGGCGCGGTAATAAGTGTCCCCGGGCTCCAACAATTTGCCTTCGCGGAATACCGCGCCCTGCCACCCCCGGGTGGCGGGCGGTCTCGGAACCACGTTGTGCCACGCGCCGAGAGGCGACCGCCGCGTCGAACCCCCAGACCAGTGAGAGGCCCCAGCGAGCACCGGCTCGCTGGGGCCCGCTGCTGTGGGCGGCCGCCGCTGGCTAGGTGTCGCGTCGCGTCTTGATCCCCGCCACCACCAGATCCAGCACCTGGTCAAAGTAGGTGTTCTCCACGGCGAGCGCGTCCGGCACCGACACCGCGGCGGCCAGGGCGTCATCGTGCGCGCCCGAGGGACCTGACCTCATCGCGCGCATCGCGACAGCCGACGTGGCCGCGCCGAGGATCTGGTTGGAAACCGCCCGGATCGCCACCGCCTGCGTCTCCTCCCCGCAGCCGCACTCGTGCAGCGCGACGATGACCCGCCGCGACAGGGCGACCGCGTTCGGGCCGATCAGTGGCCGGGAGCCGGCGAACTCCGCCGCCCAGGTATGGGCGATCAGCGCCGCGTAGAACCGACGGGCGGTCTCCTTGACCGCGGTGTCCCAGGGTACGTCCGGGCCTGGGAGAACCGCGGCGGCCTCGGCCAGGATCTCGTCCACGGCCAGGTCCACGAGGTCCTCGCGGCGTTGCACGTACCAGTAGAGGCTCGTCGCGTGCACCCCGAGCTCGGCGGCGACCTTGCGCATCGTCAGCGCGGAGGCGCCGTCGCGGTCGAGCAGCGCGATCGTCGCGGCGACGATGCGCTCGCGGCTGAGCGCGGGCTGGGATCTGCGCCCCCTCTGCGGTCGGTGGAAGACGCTGTCGAACTGCTGGCCGGGTTGTGGGTCATCCATTCCAACAGAATACTCGGAATCATACTTTGTTGGATGATATCCAACAGTGTATGTTTCTCCGTATGGCTACTCACTTCGCACCAACACGACCGCACCCCTCCGCACCCGCAGCCGACCCGGCGCGCACGACGACCCTTGCGCCGCGCGGCCTCACCGCCTTCTTCCTGATCGCCTTCGCTTTCTCCTGGACCGTCTGGTGGGCCGGCTCCCTCCTGATCGCGGGCGGCAACCCGATGCCTGCCGTGATCATCGGCAGTTTCGGGCCGATGGTGGCGGCGGTAAGCGTCACCGGGGCCACCCAGGGATGGTCCGGGGTGGGCGCCCTCTTGCGGCGCTACGCCCCCCGACGCAGGGGCGGGTTCACGCCCTACGCGATCGCGGTGGTGGTCGTCCTGGCCATCGCGGCCTCCGCGACATTCCCGGTGTTCCTGCAGGAAACATCAGTGGACAGCGCCGCACTGGGTGCGGCCCTGCCGCTGCTGCCCGCCCAGTTCCTGCTCATCGCGCTGGCCGGCGGCGGCAACGAGGAGCTGGGGTGGCGGGGCTTCGCGCTCCCCCGTCTCCAGGGCGCCCTTTCCCCGCTGGCGGCGAACCTGGTGCTCGGATTGACCTGGGCGGTCTGGCACGCCCCGCTGGCCGCCATGGCGGGCACCGCCCAGTCGGACATGTACTTCCCCGCCTACGCCCTGCTCTGCGTCGGTCTCACGGTCGTGCTCGGCTACATCTTCAACTCCGCCCGCGGCGGCGTGTTCGCCACAGTGATCGCGCACGCCGCGATCAACGTCGTCTCAAGCCTCAAGGCCGCCGCGGTGGGCGACCCCGCCGGGCCGGGCGAGGTCGCGCTCGTCGCCCTCGTCGCGGTGGTCCTCGTGGTCGCGACCCGCGGCCGCCTGGGGGCGCGCCAGCCAAACGACGCCGAGCGCTAGAAAACTCCACGGCCAACCACCACCGGTGGGCGGAACAACCGCCCACCGGTACACGCGTCGGCAAAGAGACAGTGCGGCCGTACGGGCACTACGTCAACCGTCTCCGCTGGGCTCTCGCGCCGTCGTGGTGGAGCGCGCCAGCGGGCTCAGGGCCAGCCCCAGCGCCATCGACAGGGCAGCGGCGAGTGGGACGAGACCGACACCCGAGGCGGTCACGGCCCCACCCACCGTCCCACCCAGGGCCGCCCCCACGTAGACGGAGCTGCTGTGGACCGCCATCGCCTGTGCCGCGGTTCGGGCGCCAACCCGGTCGAGCATCAGGGCCTGCAGGGTCGGTGGCACCGCCCACGCGGCGGCCGACCAGAGCACCAGCAGGACGGTGGCGAAGGGGACGGGAACCGGGCGCGCGAGCCAGAGCAGCGCGAACGCGGACATCGCCGCACAGAAGAGCATCCCGGCGGCGAGGAACGCGGGCACCGCCCCGAAGCGGTCCACGAGCCGACCGGAGGCACGCGTGCCGAGAAGCCCACCGATCCCCGAGCACACCAGGAGCACCGCGAGCAGGCCCGGGGTGACACCCGCGAGTCCCGCCAGCACCACCGAGATGTAGGTCTGGAAGGCGAGGTTTCCCGCCACCGTGAGCACTGTGATGAGGAGGATGGCGGCGACGGCCCGGTTCAGCATGGGACGGAGCAGGGTACCGATCGAGCGTTCCTCGTCCTGAGCGTCGGACACCGCGCCGGGCAGTGCGCGGACGAGAACCAGGGCGGCCACGCCGAGCAGCCCACCGAAGACGAACGTCGCCCGCCAGTCGAGGGTTGCTCCGATCCACGTTCCCGCGGGGACGCCGACCAGGATCGCGCCGGTCAGGCCGGTCATGACCGTGGCCAGGTAGCGCCCTCTTCGCCCGGACGGAGCACCGGTGCTGGCAGCCGCCAACGCGCAGGGCAGGACGACCGCCGCGGCCAACGCCGCGATGACCCGAAGCGCCACGAGGGCGGGGAAGGAACCGGCGAGCGGCACCGCGAAGTTCGCCGCCGAGAAGACGGCGAGGGACCCGAGCAGCGCGGTTCTCAGCGGTACCCGGGAGAGCAGGAACGCCCAGAGTGGTGCGGTGAGGGCGTAGACGAGAGAGTAGATGGTCACGAGCTGGCCGGCCGCGGCCTCCGAGACATCCAGGTCGGAAGCGATGGCGGGGAGGACCCCGATGATGATGAAGTCATCCGTCTGGACGGCGAAAGCCGCCAGTGTCAGCGCGGCGAGCCACACGGGGGGTCGTCGGGAGTTGTTCCACACCGCGTTAGGGTAACAACTGTTACCCTAATGCTTGACCCAGGCGAGAGAAGGAGACACCCCGCGCATGCCCAGGACCGCTGATCCGCGACGGCGACGCGAGGTCGTGGACGCGGTGATCACGCAGCTCACCCACACGGGCATCGCGAACGTCTCGCTGCGCGCCCTCGCCGAAGGGTTGGGCCAGAGCACGCGTGTGCTGACCCACCACTTCCCCGACAAGAGCGCCCTCCTCTGGGCGGTCCTGGAGCGGCTCGACGAACTGCAGCACACGGCACTGCGCTCCACCCCGGGATGGGACGACCCCTCGACGCCCGTGTCCCACATCGTTCGGGCGGCCTGGGAACGAAACATGAGGCCGGACGAGATCGCCATGACGCGCCTCATCCGCGAGATCGAGGGACTGGCCGCCGGCGGAAGGCTTCCCGCCGCCGTCCCGGGCTTCGTGCGCGGCCGCGCCGAGTTCGTCGCCTCCTGCCTGGTCGTTCGAGGAGTGCCCAACGAAGCTGCCATGGTCCAGGCGAGCCTGCTCAACGCGGCCTTCAGTGGCCTCGAAGGCGACTACCTCATCACCGGCGATCAGGAGCGGGCCGAGGCCGCGCTCGACAACCTGTGCGCCTGGATCGACACCTACGTTGGGCACTCCCACTCCTCCCGCCCGCGCTGAGGTGTCCGCTTCGCGCCCTACGCGATCGCGGTGGTTGTCGTGCTCGCCGTCGCGGTCGCTACGGCGTCCCCGATGGACCCGAACATGGCGACGCATCCGGGGTCCTGCCGGCCCTAACCTGGAGCTGTGCGTGCGGAGCGGTTGGTGGCGCTGGTGTTCACCCTGCAGAGTCGGCGCAACGCGACTATCGCGGAACTGGCGGAGTCGCTCGGGGTCTCCGAGCGGACCATGCACCGCGACGTCGCCGCACTGCGGGATCTCGGCGTTCCGGTGTGGACCGAAGCCGGGCGCAACGGCGGCATCCGCCTCGTCGACGGGTGGCGCACCCGGATCGACGGGCTCACCTCGCGGGAGGCCGTCGCGCTCTTCGCCATGGGCGCTCCGCGGGCGCTCGCCGAGCTCGGGCTCGGCACCGCGGTCTCCGCGGCGCACGCCAAGGTCTCGGCCACCCTGCCGGCGCCGCTGCGCGAGCAGGCGCAGCACATCTCCGAGCGGTTCCACCTGGACGCCCCGGCGTGGTTCCGCCGCTCGGAGGAGACCGAGCACCTGGCCGGAATGGCCCGCGCGGTGTGGGAGCAGCGGCGCCTGCGGGTGAGCTACCGCCGCAGCGACCGCACCGTCGAACGCGAGCTGGACCCGCTCGGTCTGGTGCTCAAGGCCGGGGTGTGGTATCTCGTGGCCCGCGCGGACGGCAACCTGCGCACCTACCGCGTCAGCCGCGTTACCGGCACCGAGGAACTCGACGATCACTTCGAACGGCCGGCCGGGTTCGACCTCGCGGGCTGGTGGGAGCACTCCTCGGCGCAGTTCGAGAAGTCACTGCAGCGCGTCCCGGTTCGGGTGCGGTTGGGTCCCTTCGGCGCCCGCTCCCTGCCCGCGCTCATCGACACCGACCTCGCAGTCTCGGCCCTCGACAACGCCGGCCCGCCGGACACCGAGGGGTGGCGCGAGGTCGAGCTGCCGCTGGAGGAGGACTCCCAGATCGCGGCCGGGCAGCTTCTCGCCCTCGGAACCGACGTCGAGGTCATCGGGCCGCCCGCCGTGCGGGCGGCGTTCGCCGACACCGCACGGCGGATGGCCGACCGTCACCGGTAACCGGTGGTGTCCGCGGGCTTGTCCTGCCCCGCCACTTCCACCATGTAGCGCCACCCGTCCGGGCGGCTGCCGTCGACGTCGTCGAAGCCGTAGACCTTGGCGAGCTGCCCACTGTTCAGCGTCTGCCCGGAGAAGCGGGCCCTCTCCGGGTCGGCGGCCAGCGCCGCGACCGCGCGCCCGACGAACGTCGGCGACTCCGAGATCGCGAAGTGCGGTTGCTCCTCCAGCGCGTCGCGCCAGGTGTCCTCGGTGACGCCGAAGATGTCCAGCATCGCCTCCGAGCGGATCCAGCCCGGGGTCATCGCCACCGCCGTGCACTCGTGGTCCCGGGTCTCCGCGGCCTGGGCGATGGCGAGGTTGTGGGCGGCCGTCTTGGCGACGTAGAAGGCCAGCGAGGTGCCCTCGCGGAACTTCGCGTTGTACTCGGCGGTGCCGTCGGTCATGTCCACCACCAGACCGCCTGGCTGGCGAATCACCAGTGGAAGGAGGTGGTGGCTGGTGATGATGTGGGAGTCGATCCCGAGCCGGACCATGCGTAGGCTCGCGTCCAGCGAGTGCTCCCACACCGGCGTGGCCCATCCGATGTAGTCGTCGCCGCCCCAGACCCCGTCGACCAGGATGTCGAGCCGCCCGTGCTCGGCGTCGATACGCTCGGCCAGCCCGCGCACCTCATCGGGGTCGAGGTGATCGACGCGGACGGCCACGCCCGAGCCGCCCGCCTCGCCGATGAGATCCACGGTGCCCTCGATCGTCTCCGAACGGTCCACCTCGGAGCGCTCCTCCCGGGTGGTGCGTCCCGTGACGTACACCTCCGCTCCGCTGCGGCCGAGCTCTACCGCGATCGCCCTGCTCGCTCCCCGGGTCCCCCCGGCCACCAACGCCACTTTGCCAGTCAGATCCTTGTTCATACCGGTCACGATCGCAGCGAACCCCGCCACCCACCGTCAGGGTTTCACCGGCGATTTCCCGCCGGTGCCGCCGGGCCCGCGCGGCCACCACCCGGGAGGGCGGGTGGTGGCCGCGCGGGGGCTACACGCGCTCGAACGGTGAGCGCCACACCGGCGGGGGCAGTACAGCCCTGTCGGCGGGCACCACGCACACGAGCGTGGTCACGCCGTGGGTGGCGCTGAAGATGTCGTGGCCCTCCAGCGTGGTCCCGTGGCGCTGGACGTGCACGCCCATAGCGGTCGCCCAGCCACGCAGGGCGGCCATGTCGGCCACCTCGCGGATCTCGCAGTAGGTGGTGCTCATCAGTGCACCCCCACGAGTGCGCGCCTGGCCGGCGGGGTGCTATCCGGCGCGGGTGTGGGTGCGGGCACCCGCACAGCGGGATGGGAGAGGTCCTTCAGGACCAGGCGGCCCAGCCGGCGGGCATCGGTGCGTGTCTGGTCCGGCTCGCGCTGTGCGGCGCGGCGCCGCGCGCAGTGGCCGGCGTCAAGGACATAGGGCCGCACCAACAGCGCACGGGGCGGGACCTCATAGGCCGGCGGCGGCTCGGTGACCGGGATCGGCTGCGCGTAGGGGCGGACGCGAGAGCTACGGATGGGCGCGGGGCTCGGTGCGGCGCGCCGTACATGCCGTCCGGGGCGCCGCGCGGCGCCGACGAGCGCCAGCACGAGCGGGATCACCAACAGGGACAGGTATCGCATAGTGCGACTCCTCGGGGATGTGCCGGCTGGGAGGGCCGGCGGGGAATAGGTTCCTCCATGTTGACTCTGAATCTTCAGGTTTTCAAGTCATCATGGGAAGATGGTTCACCATATCGACCATCACAAACGCCCGCTTCACACTTGAAAGGTTCACGGTGAGTGATTCGCGTAGATCAGACTCCGCTCGTAAAGTCCGAGGTGAGGACCAGAGCGGAGGCAGCGAATTGGCCGACCAGAAGAAGCCGTCTATCCGGCGCCGGCGGCTGTCCGCAGAGCTGAAGCGTGCACGGCGCGACGCCGGGTTGAGCATCGAGCAGGTCGCCGAGATGACCGAGTGGTCGGCAGGCAAGATCTCCAACCTGGAGACCGGCGTCCGGCTCTACCCCTCAGTGATGGAGATCAAAGGCTTCCTCGACACCTACGGCGTGACTGACGAACGGCGTCGCGAGGCCGTCCTGGAGCTGACTCGCAAAGCTCGGGAGAAGGGCTGGTGGACCAAGTACAGCGACGTCTTCACCGATGACTTCCCCGGGTTCGAGGCCGAGGCCAGCACCATCCACACCTACGAACTCGCCCGGATTCCCGGGTTGCTGCAGACTCCCGAGTATGTGGAGCTGCTCATGCGTGCCAGCCTCTACCGCAGCGAGGTAGACGTGAACCGGGCAGTCGAGACACGTCGGCAGCGACAGGAGATCCTCACCAGATCGAACGCCCCGGAGCTATGGGCAGTGATCGATGAGGCGGCACTGCTCCGGTTCCAGACGAATCTGTCCGTGTTCCAAAAGCAGCTCCAGCACCTGATCGACATGGCCGAGGCGGACAACTCCGTGACGATCCAGGTCCTCCCGTTCGCGAGCGGCATGCACGCCGGGCTGCAAGGACCCTTCGTGATCCTCGGCTTCGGCGAAACCATGAGCCCCGTGGTCTACCTGGAAACCGACACCGATGGCCTCTACCTCGAAGAGGCAGAGGACGTAGATCGATACCGCAAGCTGTTCGACCATGTAAGAACCAGCGCACGCCACCCAGAAGCATCGCTTCAGATTCTGAAGAACCTGATTTAGAGGCCGAGATGAAACACCTATTCCCATCCCACCTGGCGTTCCGCAAGTCCAGCTACAGCGACCGGAACAACTGCGTTGAGGTGGCCACCCTCTCCGAGGGCGCAGCCGTCCGCGACTCCCAGAACCCAGAACAGGGCCACATCTCCGTTCCGACTGCTGAGTGGAGCGCGTTCCTGACCGATGTCCAGGCCGGCCGCCTGTAACCCGACCCAATAACGAAGGGCCCCAACCAAACGGTTGGGGCCCTTCGTACCTATTCCCGCGGTCATGCTATCCGCCATGGGAGTGCGCGACCAGACACCGCGCCGTCAGCCTGTCGGCAGCACCGCGCCGGACCCGTCGGTCAGCCGTGGTGTTCCGGGGTGGCGACTGTCGCGGGCGCGGTTGAGCCGCGTACTACTAGTTCCGGCTCGAACCGCAGCCGCTGGTGCACGTGGTCGGCGTCGGAGAGTTCGGAGTGCAGCAGGCGCATGGCCGCCCGGCCCAGCTCGTACTTGGGCTGGGCCACCGTGGTCAGGCCCGGGTGCACGAGACCGGCGACGTCCACGTCGTCGTAGCCCACGACGGAGAGGTCGTCGGGGACGCGCAGCCCCCGCGCGCCCAGGCTCTTGAGGAGTCCCAGGGCGAGCTGGTCGTTGGCGCAGAACGCCGCCTGCGGGCGGCGCCGCGGCCCGCCGGCGAGTACCTCCTCCACCGCCTGTTCGCCGGAGCGCGGATTGAGCTGCGGTGTCTCGACCACCCGGATCGCCCGCTCGGGGGCGAGCCCGCTCTCCTCGCACGCCGCGCGCAGTCCGTCGAGCCGCCGCGCGCACTGCTCGATGCCCAGCGGCCCGCTGACGAACGTGACGCGTTCGTGGCCGAGGCCGATCAGGTGTCGGCCCGCTGCCAGCCCTCCCGCATGGTTGTCGACGGTGACGCTGCACCCCAGGTCCGCACCGACGTCGCCCCGGTCGAGCACCACCCACGGGGTGCCGCGGCCGCGCAGCCACAGCAGGTCGGACATATCGTCATCGACCGGCATCACCACGGCTCCGGCGGCGCGCTGCTCGGCCAGGAGCCGCAGGGAACGGCTCTGCCAGCTCGCCTGCTCGTCGGAGTTGAGCAGCACCACCGCGCGGCCCTCGCCGGCGGCCGCGTCCTGCACGCCCCGCGCGACCTCGGTGAAGAAGGGGTTGGTCACGTCGTGCACGACCAGGCCGATGGAGTCGCTGCGCCCGGAGCGCAGGTTGCTGCCGGAGGAGTTGCGCACGTAGTCGAGCTCGGCGATCGCCTCCTCAACGCGCCGCCGGGTGTCTCCGGCGACCCGTTCCGGCCGGTTGAGCACGTTGGAGACCGTGGCGGGCGAGACGCCGGCGCGCGCGGCGACCTCGTTGATCCCCACCGGACGGCCTGCGGCGCCCCGGACCGGTTCGGGCGCGGCGGGATCGGCGGCGAATGACACAGGAACGCTCCAGGGTTCTCGCTCGAATGCGGGTGGCGACGCGAGGGTGCGCCCCCCGGCGCGACACACCAGTATGCCCATCCTCGCCCCGGGTATTAAAACGTGTCAACGAATTGCGCCCGCGGCTTCCGGACTCGGCGCGGCGCACGGCCAACCTCCCGCGCACTGATGACATTTCGATTTCGTGACGTGGCTGTTCGTAATACTTGGCCAAGTCCTTGACATGCCGTTGTGACCCAGCTTACGTTCAACCGCATATTAGATCGTTTTACAGAGGGGTTGCCATGGCTCAGCGCCCGCCACCGGAACCACCGACGCTGGCACTGGTCGACGTCGCCAAGTCCTTCGGCGCGGTCCACGCCCTGCGCGGACTGTCCATGGACCTGCGCCCGGGCCGGATCCACGCGCTCGTCGGCGAGAACGGGGCCGGCAAGTCCACGGTCGTCAAGACGATCGCGGGGGTGCACGCCCCGGACGCGGGGCACGTGGAGATCGACGGCGCGCGGGTCGAACTCACCAGCCCGGCCGACGCCCAGAACGCCGGCGTGGCCGTGATCTACCAGGAACCCACGCTCTTCCCCGACCTGTCGGTGGCCGAGAACATCTTCATGGGCCGCCAACCGCTCGCCCGCGGGCGCCGCATCGACTACGCGACCATGCGGACGCGCACCGAGGAGCTGTTCGCGCGCCTGGGCGTGCGAATCGACCCGGACCGCCCGGCCAGCGGGCTGTCCATCGCCGACCAGCAGCTCATCGAGATCGCCAAGGCCCTGTCCCGCGACGCCCGGGTGCTGGTGATGGACGAGCCCACCGCCGCGTTGTCCGGTGTCGAGGTCGAGCGCCTGTTCGCGGTGACGCGCTCGCTGCGCGACAACGGCGCCGCCATCCTGTTCATCTCGCACCGCTTCACCGAGATCTTCGCGCTGAGCGACGAGCTCACGATCATGCGCGACGGCGCGTTCGTCGCCCACGCCCCAACAGCCGAGCTCGACACCGACACGGTGGTGCGGCGCATGGTCGGCCGGGAGGTCACCACCCTGTTCCCGAAGCAGGAGGTCGCGCCGGGCGAGGTACTGCTGGAGATCGACGGGCTGACCCGGGCCAAGGCGTTCGGGGACGTGTCCTTCTCCGTACGGGCCGGCGAGATCGTGGCGCTGGCCGGGCTCGTGGGTGCCGGACGCAGCGAGGTCGTGCGCGCCGTGTTCGGTGTCGACCGCTACGACTCCGGCACGGTCCGGGTCGCCGGGCAGGCCCTCCCCCGCGGCCGGCCCGCGGCGGCCATGCGCGCCGGCCTCGCGCTGGTACCCGAGGACCGCCGGCAGCAGGGCCTGGTGATGGACCTCTCTGTGGAGCGCAACGCGACCCTGACCCGGCGATGGGCGCTCAGCCGCCTCGGTCTGCTGACGCGGTCCGCCGAGCGGGCCGCGACCCGCACCTGGGCCGAACGGCTCCGGGTGAAGGCCGCGCGCCTCAGCGACGCGGTCGCCACGCTCTCCGGCGGCAACCAGCAGAAGCTCGTCCTGGCCAAGTGGCTGGCGACCGGGCCGCGGGTGCTGCTCATCGACGAGCCGACCCGCGGAATCGACGTCGGCACCAAGGCCGAGGTGCACCGGTTGCTGTCCGAGCTGGCCGCCGACGGGATGGCGGTCGTCATGGTCTCCAGTGAGCTGCCGGAGGTGCTCGGCATGGCCGACCGGGTGCTCGTGATGCACGAAGGGCGGATGACCGCGGAGCTGCCGCGCGCCGAGGCGAGCGAGGAGTCCGTCATGTACGCCGCAACGGGCCAGCACGAGGCAGTCGCATGACCGGCGGCACCGGCGGCACCCACACTCCCGACCCGGCGCCCGCCCGCAACGGCAACGGCACAGCCAAGCGGCGCACCCGGATGGCACGCGAGCTGGGCCTGCTGCTCGCCATCGGCACACTGGTCGTCGTCACCTGGCTATACAACCCACTGTTCCTGTCCCAGCAGAGCGTGCAGGACATCCTTCTCGGCGCGACCCTGCTCACCATCCTCGCGGTGGGCCAGGGCACCGTTATCGTCACCCGCAACGTCGACCTGTCGGTCGGCTCGGTACTGGGGCTCTCGGCGTTCGCCGTGGCGTCGTTCCTCACGGCGTTCCCGGGCGTGCCGATCGTGGTCGGGATCGCGGTCGGCATCACCCTGGGGGCGGTGTGCGGCGTGGTCAACGGTGCGCTGGTCGCCGTGGCGCGGGTGCCGGCACTCGTGGTCACCCTCGGCACGCTGTACGTCTTCCGGGGGATCGACTTCTGGTGGGCCTCCGGCAGCCGGGTGGACGCCGCCGACCTGCCCGCGGCGTTCCTCGGTATCGGCCGGCAGAGCGTGCTGGGCATCCCGGTCCCGGCGCTCGTGGCGCTGGCCGTGGTCCTGGTCGCCGGCCACTACCTGTACTCCTACCGCAGCGGGCGCGAACTGTACGCGATCGGCTCCCAGCCGGCAGCGGCCCGGCTGTCGGGCATCCCGGTGGACCGCCGGATCTTCGGCGCGTTCGTACTGAACGGCTCCCTCGCCGGGCTGGCCGGCGTGCTGTACGCGGCCCGCTTCGGCTCGGTCGACGCCACCGTGGGAACCGGGATGGAGCTGCAGGTGGTGGCCGCCACCGTGGTCGGCGGCGTCGCGATCTTCGGCGGCAGCGGCACCGTGTACGGCGCCGCTCTGGGTGCCGTGCTGCTGAGCACCATCGGCTCGGCACTGCCGGTGCTGCAGATCAACCAGTTCTGGCAGCAGGCCGTTGTGGGCCTGCTCATCCTGCTCGCGATCGGTCTGGACAAGCTGCTGGCGGTCCGCACCGCGCGCCGGCTTCGGGAAGGGAGGCAGCATGGCGGCTAGCTCCGGAACCGCCGAGCCCACCGCGCCGGACGGCGCCATTGGCCGGGAGCCGTTCGCGGCCACTCTGGGCTCGCTGCTGCGCACCCGCGAGGCAACCGTCATCGGCGCCCTGGTGGTCGCGGTCCTGACCGCGAGCCTGCTGGTCGACAGCTTCGCCACCTCGCGCAACGCGGGCTACCTGCTGCTCGATGTCGCCGCGATCGCCATGATCGCGCTTCCGATGACGCTGGTCGTCATCACCGCCGAGATCGACCTCTCGGTGGCCAGCACGCTCGGTCTGACCAGCGCCGTCATGGGGCACTTGTGGACGATGGGACTGCCGCTGGAGACGATCATCCCGCTGTGCCTGCTCATGGGCGCGTGCCTCGGCGCTGTCAACGGCGTCCTGGTCACCGTGGCCGGGTTGCCGTCCCTGGCCGTGACCATCGGCACGATGGCGGCCTACCGGGGGTTGGCCTACGTCGTTCTGGGCGACCGCGCGGTCACCGACTTCCCGCTCAGCTGGACCACCGTCATCACCGGTCGCGTCCCCGGCACCGAGATCCCGTGGATCGGGCTCGTCCTGCTGGTGCTCGCCGCCGCGTTCGGGGTGCTGCTGCACGCGACCCCGATCGGCCGCGGGCTGTACGCGGTGGGGGCCAACCCCGAAGCAGCGCGGTTCGCCGGGATGTCGGTGCGCTGGGTCAAGCTGTGGATGTTCGTCCTCACCGGCACGGTCGCGGCACTGGCCGGGATCTACTGGACGCTGCGCTACGGCAGCGCCCGCGCGGACAACGCCTTCGCGTTGGAACTCTCCGTGGTCGCGGCGGTCCTCCTGGGCGGGGTCTCCATCTTCGGTGGCCGCGGCAGCCTGCCCGGCGTCATCGCGGGGGTGCTGCTGTTCGGCAGCATCAGCAACGCCCTGCGCCTGGCCAGAGTGCCCGAGGAGGCGCTCGTCGCCGTCACCGGCCTGCTGCTGATCGTCTCCGTCGTCGCGCCCAACCTCGCCGACCGGGTTCGGGAGCACCGCACCCGGCGCTCCCGAACCCGACACGCAACCACCCGCACCCCGACAAAGCCCCGCACCGAACAACACACCGGAGGACCCCATGCCTGAGACGATCTGGCGTCGCGGAGCGGCCGCCAGCGCGGCAGCGGCGCTACTACTCCTGCTCGCCGCGTGCGGTGGCACCACCCGCGGGGACACCGAGGAGGAGTCGACATCCGCGGTGGCCGACGAGGCCGACCCGGACGCGGAGATCCCCGCCGACCTCGCGTTCAGCTACGTGCCCAAGCAGATCAACAACCCGTACATGACCTACGCCAACAGCGGCGGCGAGACCGCGGTCGAGGAGCTCGACGGCGCCTTCGAAGAGGTCGGCCCCTCCGAGGCCACCGCTGATTCCCAGGTCAGCTACATCAACACGGTCAGCCAGCAGGGCGCCGACGTGCTCGTGATCGCGGCGAACGACCCCGAGGCCGTCTGCCCGGCGATCACCGAGGCCCAAGGGCAGGGCACGATCGTGGTCGCCTACGACTCCGACACCAACTGCCGCGACCTGTTCATCAACCAGTCCTCCACCGAGATGATCGCCGAGACCCAGATCGAGCTGATGGCCGAGCAGATCGACGGCGAAGGCGAGGTCGCGATCCTCTCCGCCACTCCCAACGCCACCAACCAGAACGCGTGGATCGAGGAGATGGAGAAGCTCGCGGAGTCGGAGGAGTACTCCGGCCTCGAGATCGTCGACACGGTGTACGGCAACGACGACGACCAGGACTCCTTCGAGGAGATGCAGGGCCTGATGCAGTCGCACCCGGACCTCGACGGCGTGATCTCGCCGACCACCGTCGGTATCGCGGCCGCCGCGCGCTACCTCAGCGAGTCCGAGTACCAGGGCGAGGTCGCCCTCACCGGCCTGGGCCTGCCCAACCAGATGCGCGAGTACATCAACGACGGCACCGTCGAGGAGTTCGCGCTGTGGGACCCCGCGGACATGGCCTACCTGGCCGGCTACGCGGGCGGCGCGCTCTCGGCCGGGCAGATCACCGGCGAGGAGGGCCAGACCTTCGAGGCCGGCGATCTCGGCGAGTACGAGGTCGAGGCGGACGGCGAGGTCGTCCTGGGCCCGCCCACCGTCTTCAACGAGGACAACATCGACGACTACGACTTCTAGACCGGTGACGCGGGTACGTGGTGCGGCGCCCCTCGGGGACGGCATCGGGAGTGTCCGCGCGGACACTCCCGGCGACGAATATGTCCCCACGGTCAGGCTCGACACGGAATGCCTGCCGTCGGGCGCCCACCACTCGCCCGCGTAACCGATCCAGCCGGCCGGGGGCGGGCCCCAACCGGGCCCGCCCCCCTTCCCCAGCAAGGAGCGCCGATCATGCAGCGCGTCTGCTTCCTCCTCAAGGTCCGCCAGGACCGGCTCGCCGAGTACCGCGAGCGGCACGCCGAGGTGTGGCCGGAGATGCGGGCCGCCCTGGAAGCCGCCGGGTGGCACAACTACTCGCTCTTCTGCGACGACAACGGGTTGGTGGTCGGCTACCTGGAGACCGAGGACTTCGAGGCGGCCCGCGCCGCGATGGCCCGCACCGAGGTCAACGCCCGATGGCAGGCGGAGATGGCGCCCTACTTCGAAGAGCTCGAAGGCCGGCCCGACGAGGACATGCTCCCGCTGACCGAGATATTCCACCTGGACTAGGGCTATCGGGCCGATCTTGAGGATTCCGTTCCTTCCGGAGCGCGAGTAGGGCCGGAAACCTCGAGATCGGCGCGCCCTCACCTACGAGACGCGGATAGGACTGCCAATGGCCACCGCCAACACCCCCGCCACAAGCACCGCCGGCGCCCAGGAGACCGCGAAGGCCGCACTGTCCCGCCAGGAGATCGAACTGCCCTCGTGGGCGTTCGCCAACAGCGGCACCCGGTTCAAAGTGTTCGGCCAGCCCGGCGTGCCGCGCACCGCCGAGGAGAAGATCGACGACGCGGCGCAGGTGCACCGCTTCACGGGCCTGGCCCCCAGCGTCGCGCTGCACATCCCATGGGACCGGGTGGATGACTACGGCACACTGGCCGACCACGCCCGCGCGGCGGGGGTGCGCATCGGCACCATCAACGCCAACGTCTTCCAGGACGACGACTATAAGCTCGGCAGCGTCACCAACCCCGACCCGCGGGTGCGGCGCAAGGCCACCGACCACCTGCTGGAGTGCGTCGACGTCATGGACGCCACGGGCTCGCGGGACCTGAAGCTGTGGTTCGCCGACGGCACCAACTACCCCGGCCAGGACGACATCCGCGCCCGCCAGGACCGCCTGGCCGAGGCCCTGGACGAGGTGTACGCGCGGCTGGGTCCCAACCAGCGAATCCAGCTGGAGTACAAGCTCTTCGAGCCGTCCTTCTACACCACCGACGTCCCCGACTGGGGGACCTCCTACGCGCACTGCCTGCGGCTGGGCGACAGAGCCAAGGTGTGCGTGGACACCGGGCACCACGCCCCGCACACCAACATCGAGTTCATCGTGGCGTTCCTGCTGCGCGAGGGGAAACTGGGCAGCTTCGACTTCAACTCCCGCTTCTACGCCGACGACGACCTGATGGTCGGCGCAGCCGACCCGTTCCAGCTCTTCCGGATCATGTACGAGGTCATCCGCGGCGGCGGCTACGACGCCGACTCCGGCGTGGTGTTCATGCTCGACCAGTGCCACAACATCGAGCCCAAGATCCCGGGCCAGATCCGCTCGGTGCTCAACGTCCAGGAGGCCACCGCCAAGGCGCTGCTGGTGGACGCCGAGGCGCTGGCCGCCGCGCAGCGGTCGGGTGACGTGCTCGGCGCCAACGCGGTGCTCATGGACGCCTACAACACCGACGTGCGGCCCATGCTGGCCGAGCTGCGGCAGGAGAACGGTCTCGGCCCCGATCCCATGGCGGCCTACGCCGATTCCGGGTACGGCCAGCGGATCGCCGCCGAGCGCGTCGGCGGCCAGCAGGCCGGCTGGGGCGCATAACCCCAACCGCATGGCCCTCCCCAACCCACCGAACCACCGTCACCAGGGAAGGACAACGCACCCATGGCACCCCACCCCGAGGTCGCCGCACTGCTGGAACGATCCCACCGGCTCGGCTCCGATCCGCGCAACACCAACTACGCGGGCGGCAACGCCTCAGCGAAGGGCACCGGGACCGACCCGGTCACCGGCTCCCCCGTGGAGCTGATGTGGGTCAAGGGGTCCGGGGGCGACCTGGGCACGCTGCGCGAGTCCGGGCTCGCCGTGCTGCGTATGGACCGGATGCGGGCGCTCCCGGACGTCTACCCCGGCGTGGAGCGGGAGGACGAGATGGTCGCCGCGCTCGACTACTGCCTGCACGGCCCGGGCGGCGCGGCCCCTTCTATCGACACCGCCATGCACGGCCTCGTTGACTCCGCGCACGTGGACCACCTGCATCCGGACTCCGGTATCGCGCTGGCCTGCGCCGCCGACGGCGAGGAACGTACCCGCGAGTGTTTCGGTGACCGCGTCGTATGGGTGCCCTGGCGCCGCCCCGGCTTCCAGCTCGGGCTGGACATCGCCGCGATCAAGGCGGCGAACCCCCAGGCCATCGGAGTGATCCTGGGCGGGCACGGGATCACCGCGTGGGGGGACACCGCCGCGGAGTGCGAGGCGAACTCGCTGGAGATCATCCGCACCGCGGAACGGTTCATCGCGGACTACCCCGCCACACACGGCGCGACCCGCCAGGACAGCCCGTTCGGGGCGGTCGTCCCGGGCTACGAGCCGCTTCCCAGCCGGGAGCGGCACGCCCGCGCCGCCGCCCTGCTCCCCACCGTCCGCTCACTGGCCGCCACCGACAGCCCGCAGGTGGGCCACTACACCGACACCGAGGACGTGCTGGACTTCGTGTCCCGGGCCGAGCACCCCCGCCTGGCGGCCCTGGGCACCTCGTGCCCGGACCACTTCCTGCGCACCAAGGTCCGCCCGCTGGTGCTCGACCTGCCACCCACCGCGCCCCTGGACGAGACGATCGCCCGGCTTCGGGAGCTGCACGCCGCTTACCGGGAGGACTACCGGGCCTACTACGAGCGGCACGCCGCGCCCGACTCGCCGGCCATGCGCGGTGCCGATCCGGCGATCGTCCTGGTGCCGGGGGTCGGCATGTTCTCCTTCGGGCGGAACAAGCAGACCGCGCGGGTCGCCGCGGAGTTCTATGGCAACGCCATCAACGTGATGCGTGGCGCGGAGACCATCTCCAGCTACGCCCCGATCGACGAGGCGGAGAAGTTCCGGATCGAGTACTGGGCACTGGAGGAGGCCAAGCTACAGCGCATGCCCAAGCCCAAGCCCCTGGCCACCCGCGTCGCGTTCGTCACCGGGGCGGCCTCCGGGATCGGCAGGGCCACCGCCGAGCGGCTCGCCGCCGAGGGCGCCTGCGTCGCTGTCGCGGACCGCGACAGAGACGCCGCCGCGAAAGTCGCGGCGGACCTCGGCGGGCCCGACGTCGCGGTCCCGGCCCCGGTGGACGTCACCGACGAGGAGCAGATCGCGGCGGCGCTGCGCGCGACCGTGCTCGCGTTCGGCGGGGTCGACCTGGTCGTCAACAACGCTGGGCTGTCCATCTCCAAGCCGCTGCTGGAGACGAGCGCCGCCGACTGGGACCTGCAGCACGGCGTAATGGCGCGCGGATCGTTCCTGGTTGCCAAGGAGGCGGCGCGGATCATGACCGAGCAGGGCATGGGCGGTGACATCGTCTACGTCGCCAGCAAGAACGGGGTCGTCGCCGGACCGAACAACATCGCCTACGGGGCAACCAAGGCCGACCAGGCGCACCAGGTCCGGCTCCTCGCCGCCGAGCTGGGAGAGCACGGCATCCGGGTCAACGGGGTGAATCCCGACGCGGTGGTGCGCGGTTCCGGGATCTTCGCTGGCGGCTGGGGCGCGCAGCGCGCCGCGGTCTACGGGGTGCCCGAGGAACAACTCGGCGAGTTCTACGCCCAGCGCACCCTGCTCAAGCGCGAGGTACTTCCCGAGCACGTGGCCAACGCCGTGTTCACGCTGACCGCCGGCGACCTCACGCACACCACCGGAGCGCACATCCCCGTCGACGCGGGCGTAGCAGCGGCGTTCCTGCGCTAGGGAATGCCATGGACTCCCACCCCACCATCCCCTGCTGCGGCAATGAGAGCCACGCGGGGGTGGGGTGCGGCAATGGGGCACACCGCGAGCGAAGCGAGAGGGGTGCCAGCTTGCCGCGGAGCGAACGGTACACCGTGCGCTCGGCGGCAAGCTGGCTCGCTCGCTGCGCTCACTTCGCCCCATTGCCGCAACCCCCGGATGAGCTTCGCCCCATTGCCGCAACCCCCGCGGGTGGCCCCCGCACCGTCCCGGCCCCCAGATGAGGACCAATGAGCGAGCAGCACTCCTTCGCCGCGGTGGACCTCGGCGCGTCCAGCGGACGCGTCGTCGTGGGCCGCATCGGTGGCGACAAGCTGACCCTGGACGTCGCGCACCGCTTCGCCAACGAACCACTGCCACTCGGCGGCGGGCTGAACTGGAACATGCCGGCCCTGTACGCGGAGATCCTGCGCGGTCTGGGACAGGTGGCCGATGGCCGGGAGATCACCTCCGTCGGTGTCGACTCGTGGGCGATCGACTACGGCCTGCTCGACGAGAACGGCGGCATGCTCGGCCTCCCGCATCACCACCGCGACCCCCGTACCGACGCGGTGGCGCCCGCGGTCACAAAGCGTCTGGGCTTCGCCGAGCTGTACTCCGTCAACGGCCTGCAGTACCTGCCGTTCACCACCCTCTTCCAGCTCGCCGCCGCCAGTAGCGCCGCGCCCCAGACCCTGTCGGCCGCGCGGAGGCTACTGCTGATCCCGGATCTGGTCTGCTACTGGCTCACCGGTGAGGTGGGGGCGGAGGCCACCAACGCCTCCACCACCGGACTGCTGGACGCAACGGCCCACACATGGTCGCCGCGTCTCGCCGCCGAGGTCGGCATCGACCCGGGGATCCTGCCGCCCCTGCGATGGCCGGGGCAGCGCATCGGAGCGGTCCTGCCGGACTTCGCGGGGCAAACCGGCGCGGCCGCCGGCACCGCGGTCACGGCGGTCGCCTCACACGACACCGCCTCGGCGGTGATCGGGGTGCCGGCGACGCGTCCCGACTTCGGCTACATCTCGTGCGGCACCTGGTCCCTGGCCGGGCTGGAGCTGGCCGCGCCAGTACTGACCCCCGCGGCGCGCTCCGCCAACTTCACCAACGAGCTGGGGCTGGACGGTACGACCCGGTTCCTGCGCAACATCATGGGACTGTGGTTGCTCCAGGAGACCCTGCGGACCTGGGGGCTCGACGCCGACGCACTGCCCGATCTGCTGGCCGCTGCCGCCGAGGCGGAGGCGTTCACCGCGCTCGTCGATGCCAGTGACCAGCGCTTCCTGGAGCCGGGCGACATGCCCGCGCGCATCGCCGCGTACTGCCGGGAGACCGGCCAGCCCGTCCCCGAGAGCCGGGGCGCGCTGGTGCGCTGCGTACTGGAGAGCCTCGCCCTGGCGCACCGCACGACCCTGCGCCGGGCCGCCGAACTGTCCGGGCGGGACCTGGGGATCGTGCACCTGGTCGGCGGGGGCGCGCACAACACACTGCTGTGCCAGCTCACCGCGGACGCCCTCGGCCTGCCGGTGGTGGCCGGACCGACCGAGGCCACCGCGATCGGCAACGTGCTGGTGCAGGCGCGGGCCGCCGGCCTGGTGCGCGATCGTGCTCAGATGCGCGCCCTGGTGGCGGCGACGCAGCCCACGCGCCGTTACGAGCCGCGGGGCAACGAGGCCGCGTGGCGCGCCGCGGCGGACCGGATCGGCGCGGGCCACCCGGGATGACCGCGAACCGTGTCGGCGGGGGTTGCCCGACAGCACGAGATCCGCTGAGGTGGAGCAGAGCTGTCCGGGAACACATCGGGGGAAGGCCCACGCGGGGTCCCGAGGCGACCGAGAGGAAGTGCCAGGTAGGTGAAGATCGTAATCACCGGAGGGGCCGGCGGAACCGGCTCGTCCACCGCGTTCAACCTGCTCTGCGGTCCGGCGGACCATGCGGGCTACGAGGTCGTGCTGGTCGACACCAGGCCGAACATGATCACGAGCCACTCGATGGACCTGGAGAACGCGGAGGCGCTGGGCGCCACCGCCTCCACGGTGCGCGGCGGGACCGCTGAGGACGCGCTCGACGCGGACGTCGTCGTGGTCAGCGCGGCTGTCCCGTTGCGCCTCAACACCTCCCGCATGGTGTTCCTCGCCGACAACGCCCGCATTGTGCGCGACGTCCTCGAACCGCTGGGCACCGCCGCGTTCCAGGGAGTCGTGCTGCTGCTGACCAACCCGGTCGACCCACTGGTCACCTGGGCGCACCGGCAGGGGTGGCTGCCCCGGCACCAGCTTCTGGGCTACACCCTCAACGACAGCCTCCGGCTGCGCACCGGTATCGCGCAGACGCTCGGCGCGCATCCCCGCGAGGTGGACGCCTGGGTGCTCGGCGAGCACGGCGACGGGCAGGTTCCGCTGTACGACCGGGTCAGGGTGGCGGGCGAACCGGTATCGCTGACCGAGGCGCAGCGCGCGGCGGTCGAGGCCTACACCGGCACCTGGTACACCCGGCATGTCGCCCTCGACTCCGGGCGCACATCGACGTGGACCACCGGCCTGGGCGCCGCCCGAATGGTCGGGGCGCTCGCGGCGGGCTCCGAGGCTCCCGTTCCCGCCTCGGTGGTCCTGGACGGCGAGTACGGCGTGAACGGGGTCAGCCTCGGCGTGCCCGTCACGCTCGACCGCGCGGGCGCCCACGTACTCGAATGGGACATCGGCGCCGAGAGGCGGCACGCGATGGAACAGGCCGCGGCACGCGTGGACGACGCCGTGGCCAGCCTGGACGACACGCTCGCCTGACAGCGCCAGTATCGCCGATCTTGAGCGTTCCGTTCCTTTGTAGCGCCCTGGTTTCTAGGGTCTGTTGCAACATGGCTTCGTAGGTTGGAGGTGTGTTGCCGGGGGCGCGGTTGAGCTCGGAAGAACGGAGCCCGCAAGATCGGCCGCTGCCCTCGTCGGGAACCCAACCCCCGCCCACATCACCGGTCCAGCCGGACCCGGGCGCGTGCGCGGCCCACCACAAGACGTCGAGTACCGGGAGTCCCCGCAATGACCGAAAGCTCCGAAGCCGACCGGCTGGCCCGGACCGAGATCCGCGAGCTGGTGGAGTGCTGGGCCGTGTGGCGCGACGCGGGCGACTGGGAGCGGTTCGCCACCGTCTGGCACCCGGACGGCGAAATGCAGGCCACCTGGTTCCAGGGGCCGTACCAGGACTTCATCGAGGCGAACCGCCAGGGCTGGCGGCGCGGCGTGCACATCCTGCACTTCCTCGGCGGATCGAGCGTCGACGTCGCGGGCAGCCGGGCGATCGCGCAGACCAAGATGACGATCTCGCAGCGCGCCGAGGTGCACGGGGTGCTCTGCGACGTGGTGTGCACCGGCCGGTTCTACGACTTCTTCGAGTCGCGCGGCGGCCGCTGGGGGCTGGTGCTGCGCCAACCGGTCTACGAGAAGGACCGCATCGACCCGGTCGACCCCGCCGCGCGGATCGGGCTCGACGCGGAGCGACTCTCGCGCTTCCCCGAGGGCTACCGGCACCTCGCCTACCTGCAGACGGGCCTCGGATTCCAGGTGAAGACCACGATGCCGCAGTTGACCGGCCCCGAGGTCGAGGATCTCTACCGCAGGGGAGCCGACTGGCTGGCGAACAGGTAGGAACAGGTAGCAGGTCGGCGCCGGGCCGCGCTCGCCTGGCCAAGGCCGAGGGGACGCTGTGCACCCCGTCGCCGGCTGCGGCGTTCACTGTCCCGACCTTGCCGGACATCCGGGCCGGATCCGGCCACACACGGATTCCGAACCACTGCGCTGTCGCGGGCGTCCTATGGAGGAAGCGCGGCAGGATTCAGCGAATTCAGGGAGTGCACCATGTGGAGCCGGCCCGGATCCTGGTTCGGAGCGTTCATCGGTGTGGCAATGGGCTTTGCGGTCGGGATATCGATGGGCAGCGTCCTCGCCGGGATCGCAGTGGGGATCGGTCTCGCCGTCGCCATGGGGTTGGCGTTCCAGGACAGCGCGGGAACGCCGGACAGCGAGAGGGTGCAGGACGCCAAGACGGGGTCGCTGGAGAGCGGCCCCCAAGGCCCGGGTAACAGGGGACGGCCGGACGCGTCGTGACGACCGGTCGAGACCCGGGCCCGCCGGCTCCGCCCAGCGCGTAACAGCGGCTGGACCGGCTGAGGGGCGCTGACCAGTCCGCGGCCCGCTAGATCGGTGATGTGGGTGGGTGGTGGGGCGCCTAACGAGGGCGGCGAGGACGGCGAGTGGCCCGGCCCCCGGATGATCGCTACGGGTGCCCGATAGTTGCGCGCGTGACGAGGGCAGCGAAGGCGCCGGCCCTGCGGGAACCGTGCCTTTGCGGGCGCCAGTGCTCCCGTCCGGCGGCGGGGCGCGCATCGAGGATGACTGTGCGGACGTTCTCGGCGATGGGCCGCAGCGAGAGTGACCGCGAGGACATTCTCGTCGCTGAACATGTCCCCACGGACACCCTCGCCGCGGACCCCGCACCCACACCCGCCCGTTTCGCCGTGTTTCCCCCGAAGTCTGGCCCCACAGCCACGACCGATGGGCCCCAGCCACGGGCCAGACCCCCGATCGTCGGGCGCCACAACCCCCGGGCACCCGAACCGATCACCCAGGGGCCGGCCCACCACCGTCCTCGCCGCCCCGCCGGGCACCGCACCACCCACCCACATCACCGATCTCGGCAGTGTTTTTGGGCTCGCTGCCGCTCACCGGGTCGGGCGCCCCGGAGGCCGGGAACCTTCGGGCACCTCCGGTGTGCCGCCCAAACGGCTCCGCCACTCGCGGACGCCCCACCTCCGGACCCTCCAGAACCCCAGCGGCCCCCGACCCGGTTTTTGGGCTCACTGCCGCTCACCGGGTCAGGCGCCCCGGAGGCCGGGAACCTTCGGGCACCTCCGGTGTGCCGCCCAAACGGCTCCGCCACTCGCGGACGCCCCACCTCCGGACCCTCCAGAACCCCAGCGGCCCTCGACCCAGACGGCCACTTGGTTCGAAAAACAGGGCCTAGACCTGTGCGCGCCAGAGGCCGCCCGGGTTGCTCCGGGTGGCCTCTGGCGTTCCCGCGGACCTCCCGGGCACGCCGCCGACACGCGGGGGGCGGGTCACGCCCTCCGGCTGGGAATCCGGGAGACCACCGCCTTCTGCAGCGCCTCGGCCGGGCCCTGCCGGAACCATCGCAGCCACAGCGACGCCGCCACCAGCATGAAGGTGCACACCGCCGCCCACAGGCCCAGCACCCACCACGGCCCGGTTCCCGCCAGGCGGCTGGCCAGCCCGAGCCCGAATCCGTAGCAGACCAGCATGCAGATCAGGTTCTGCGTAACGTACCCGCTCAACGCCATCCGTCCGAGGGCGGACATGCTCCGGACGAGCCGGCCGGAGCCACCCGCCCGGTCGACCAGCACACCAATGAGCCCAATGAGCCCGACCGCCACGATGGGTGCCGCCACGTACCGGTCCACCAGGAAGTAGTCGGGGCCGGCCAGGGTCGTCGCGATGTTCAGCGGCACCCCCGCACCCAGTCCCCACCGCAGCAGACGGCCTCGGATCCGGCGCCCATTGTCGTCGGACGCAAACGCGCCGGCGCGGAAGAGCCGGACACCGAGGAGGAACAAAAAGACCATGAGGCCGAACGTGAGTACCGGTTCGATGCGGAGCGCGGCGGCGTTCGCGAGCCGGAACGCCACCTGGTCGAGGTAGGAGCCCTCCGCGTACAGCCGGATCACCTCCGCGGGTACCCGGCTGGCCGGTTCCGCCGCCACGACCAGGCCTGCGGTCAGCACCGACATGACCAGCACGTGCAGTGTCGCCTGCACCCACATCACGACCGCCTGGGCGCGCCGGGACCGGGTCAGCAGCCAGGCGACGAGCAGCGCCACGGCGGCGTAGCCCATCAGCACGTCCCAGGCGAAGATGAGGGTGAAGTGCACGATCCCCTCGAACAGCAGGAACAGCGCCCGCCACAGGTAGCGGCCCGGCCAGCGCTCCCCGCGGCGGGCGGCCGACTCGAACTGGATAGCCAGCCCGACCCCGAACAGCAGGGTGAGCAGCGCCAGGAACTTGCCGTTGGCCGCGAAGCGGAACGCGGACTCCGCCACGGCCGCGGCGCTCGGGTCGGCGAGTACGGCCTTCGCGGGCGGGCCCACGTCCGCTCCGAAGAGGACGCTGGCCTCAGCCCCGGGCGCGGTGAACAGCCACACGTTCGTGGCCAGGGTCCCCAGGATCGCGACGCCGCGCAGCACGTCGAGCAGCTCCAGCCGCTGGGCCGGCTGCGGCGTCGCCTCTCTCGCGCCCAGGGACGCGGGACTGGTCATGGTGCGCTCCTTCTCTGGTGGCCGCGCGGGCGGGTTCGTTCGGCCGGCCCCTAGTGCCGGGCCGGTGGCGGGGTGCGGGTCGGTGCCGGCTCCGGGTACGCGCCGGCCGCGCTCTCCCCTCGCGGTTTTCCTGTGGCGCGCGCCCGTGCCGCCCCCATCACGAACGCCCGTCCCGGGCGAAGAGCTGGTCGATGAAGCGGTGCAGCGCATCGCGGATCATGCCGGTATCGAAGATCTCCGCGGTGGCGATGTGGTGCATGGTCAACCCGTCCACGAACGCGACGAGCGCCGCGGCTTCGGCGCGGGCGTCGACCCCGGTGGAAAGCTCGCCGTGTTTCTGGGCACTGGTGATCCCCCCGGCGATCCCGTCGACGAGGCGGCGCGTGGTGTCCCGGTGGATCCGCGACATCTCCGGGTCGGTCAGCGTGGCCGGGACGAACTCCAGCCACACCGCCAGCTCGGTGCGCCGCTCGTCGTCGAGCGGCAGGAGGGTCTCCGTTACCCGGTACAGCACGGACCGCACCGGCGGGACCAACTCCACCTCGGCGATCCGCTCCTCGGCTCGCTCGTAGAGGTACTCGACACCGAAGCGCAGGAGGTCGGACTTGCTGCGGAAGTACCGCTGCACCAGCCCGACCGACGTGCCCGCCTCGTCGGCGACATCGATGAGGGTGGTGCGCGCCAGTCCGCGGGCGGCGACCGCACGCAGCAGTGCCTCGGCGACCTGCCGCCTGCGCTCGTCATGGTCTGCTGTGCGTGGCATATAAAAATATTATCAGCATATTTTTATTGCCCAAGGGTCCACGACCGGCCGGGACCGGCCGGGGCCGGCCACAGAAAGGCCCACGGCCCAACAACCCTCGACCGCGGAGTCGGCCGCGAGGAGTCCGCGACCGGCCGGGTCCCACTCCGTCGCGCACCGGGGACACGCCAGCGGTGCACGGGTTGTCGTCCTGCCCGGCACGCTAGGCCGGATCAGCGGCGGCGGTCCTGAACGTTCTCGCGCCGCACAGCGGTCCAGGGCGCGGGGCGGGCCGCCGGGCCGACACCCCGCGGGGACGTCAGCGCGGGATGATGGCCTCCAGCCCGTCGAGCAGCCGGCGCAACCCGAACTCGAAGACCGACTCGGGGTCCGGGGCGCCCTCAGACACCGTGTCCAGCGAGGCAAGCAGTGGGTAGCGCCCCGAGGCGAAGAGCTCCCGCACGGTCGAGGCGGCCGACTGCCGCCACTGCTCGGCCGTGACCCCACTGTCCAACTCGGCCTCGTACTCCGCGCTCAGGAGCATCGCGCTGGCCCGGACGTGGTTGGAGATCATGATGACGATGCGGATCATGGTCACGGGGTCGATTCCGAGACCGTCGACCGCGCGCATCATCCACTCGGTGTGGTCCATCGCCGCGGGCATCAGCACCGGCCGGGTGAAGGAGACCACCTGAGCCAGCCACAGGTGCTGCCGGTACATCCGCCACTCCAGCCGGGCCGCCGCCTCCAGCGAGGCGCGCCATCCCGGCGGGGCGGGTTCCGGCAGCGGATTCGCCACGAACACCGCATCGGCCATCATCGCCAGCAGCGTGTCCTTGTCGGGCACGTGGCGGTACAGCGACATCGCCGCCACTCCGCAATCGGTGGCGATCCGGCGCATGGTCAGCGCGCCGGTGCTCTCGGCGTCGGCGATGCGGACCGCGGCACGCACCACACGGTCCTGCGTCAAAGGTGCGCTCGTCGTTGTCCCGCCCGGCGTCGATCGGGGGGCGCGGGGTGGCGGTGCTCCTGGAGTGGACCGGGCGGGCGGTGCCACCACGGTGCCCATCCCGCGGACGGCGCGCACCAGCCCTTCCTGCCGCAGTGTGGCCAGCGCCTTGGTGGCCGTGGCCATCGCGACTCCCCAGTCCCGGGTGAGCTGCCGGGTCGAGGGCACCCGGTCGCCCGGAGCCAGTGTGCCGTCGGCTATGCGGCGGCGGACGTCGTCCACGATCCGCATGTATGGAGGCGGGTCGGCCATCGAAACTCCTGCACTAGTACGGTCCGGACTCAAAAAATAGTGCACTAGTGGCGTATTCCCTGCTTTTTACTAGAGAAATACTGTGTAAGCGTAACCGGATAAGCAACGGAGGGCGTGATGCTGCGAACCGCCGGAGCCGCCGACGCCGAGCGTGCGGTCAGCGTGCTGGTGCGGGCGTTCTCGGAGGACCCCGTCTGGAGTTGGCTCTTCCCCGAAGCCGAGCGGCGGGCCGCCCTCGCTCCGTATCTATTCGGCTACTACGTGGACCAGGCGCTGGCCAGCGGCACGGTCACCCTCGCCGGGGACGCGGGCGTGGCGGTGTGGCTGACGGGTCCGCCCACCGACGGCGGCGAGGGGGAGGCCGAGGCGTTCGACGTCTTCGGCGAGGCCGCCCCGCGCCTCGCCACCTTGGGAGCCCTCCTGGACGAGCGCCACCCCGACGGGCCGCACCGGTACCTGCCGTTCATCGGAGTGACGTCGGCGGCCCGAGGGACCGGTGTGGGCGGTGCGCTGCTGAGCCACGGGCTGCGGCAGTGCGACGCCCAGGGAGTCGGCGCGTACCTGGAAGCAACGTCGGATCGTAACCGCGCCCTGTACCAACGCCATGGGTTCGTCGAGCAGGCCCCGCCGATCCGCCTGCCCGACGGCCCGCAGATCACCCCGATGTGGAGGCAGTATCGTGTTGAACACCCCTAGCATGGTCGCCGGTGGCCCGGACGACTTCATGACCGTGAACCACCTGACCGTGTCGGGCAGCCATGCCGATATCGGCCGTGCCCTGGCCGAGGAGGCGCGCCGCGCCTACGGGTGGCGGCCGCAACCGGCGGCGGACCCGGTCGTGGCGCGAGCGCGACGCACCTGGTTCGAGCGCAACTGGCCGCAGTACGCCGCCCGCATGGCCGCCGTGGCGGAGATGCTCGGCGTGGATCCGGACGCGGTGCAGTTGGACGGCCTGTCCGGGCCGCCTGAGGGGTCCGCCTGCTCGGCGGTGTGGTGCCCGCCGGACATGGCCTCCGACGGACGGGGCCGGCTGGGCCGCAACTACGACTTCTTCACCCTCAGCCAGCGTGAGCTCTTCGCGATGATGGCGTCGGGACACCCCCCGTCGGCGACCACGCCGGCGTCGGCGAGCGAGCCGGCGATGTGCTCGCGCCCCTACGTCATCACCACCCGCCCGGACGAGGGGTTGGCGACCGTCGTCCTCACGATGGACACGCTGGACGGCTGCATGGAAGGCGTCAATGAGGCCGGGCTGACGGTGGCCCTGCTGATCGCCGACGCCGAGTCGTCGGCGATCCCCGACCAGCGGCCGCAGGTCGGGCTGGACGTCCTCCAACTGCCCCAGTTCGTGCTGGAGACCGCGACCACTGCCGACGAGGCCAAGCAGGCGCTGCTCGGTGCGAAACAGTACGACGGGGGGATGCCGCTGCACTACGTGGTGGCCGACGCGGCCGGGAGCGGCTTCGTGTGGGAGCGCGGCCGCAACGGTGTCGAACATATCATCGAGACCGAGGGGGCGGTCTGCGCGACGAACCACTACCTGCACAGGTACTCCGACCCCAGCACCCTGCCCGAGGACAACGTGGAGACCATGGGGACCTACCGGCGCTACGCTGCCCTGGCCAAGCGCACCGCCGGCGGGCCGATGTCCCCGGACGACCTGGAAACCACCCTGCGGGAGGTCGCCTTCGACGCCCGCGCGGCCGAGGCCTACCCCGTGCGCACCCTCTGGCGCACGGTCGCCGACCCGGCCGCGCGGACCATGTCGACCCGGTTCTACCTCGGTGACGACCCCGACGGCGGGCTGCGCCTCAGCGACGAGGGCACGTTCTCCGCCACCCGGTGACCGCATCCGGCGCGCCGCGGGAGGTCGCCGCCGTGGTGGCCTTCCTGTGGGGCGCCGGGGCCGCTCCCGCGGTGGACTGACCAGCAAGGCCCACCTGGCGGTGGACCGGCGCTGGCGTCCGTTGTTCGTGGAGGTCAGCCACGGGCAGGCAGCCGACAGCCCCCGGTTCATCCCCGTACCGGACACGGTCACGGTCCGCGGCCCGGTCGGTCGGTCGGTCGGTCGGTCGACCACGCACCCGACCAGAGGCGGCCACCGCCGACAAGGCGTACCCGTCCCTGGCCAATCGCGCCTACCTGCGCCGGCGCAGGATCACGGCCGTGGTTCCCGAGAAGACCGACCAGGCCGCCAACCGCGCCGAACGCGGCAGCAAGGACGGGCGCCCCATCTCCCAGCCCCACGAACCTCAGGCACCCGACGAAGTACCACTAGCCGCTCAGCTCCGGTGGCCGGGAGCACGCACGACAGCGAGCGGCACAGGCGAGCGGCGGATAAGCGCGTTGCTCACCGAGCCGAGCAGCAGTCCCGGAAACCAGCCGTGTCCGTGCGACCCCACGACCAGGAGGGCCGCCTCGGGCGCGGCGTCAAGGAACCCGCGCACCGGGTGACTGGGCACGACCCGCTGTTCGAGCGGCACGTCCGGGTAGCGCTCCCGCATCCCGGCCACCGACTCCGCGAGCGTGGCCGCGGCGAGGTCGTGCTGGGGATCGGCACCCTCCGGCATCATCGGCCAGGCGGCGGGCTCGGGGCCCCAGGCCATCAGCGCGACCACGCCGGTTCCGCGGTAGTCGGCCTCCTCGAAGGCGAACTCCACGGCCTGCTCGGAGACGCGCGAGCCGTCGACGCCCACGATGACACTGCCTCCCGCGGAGCTTCCCGCGGGATCGCGCGCCACAACAACAGGGCAGGGCGCGTGCGCCGCCACGTGGCTCGCGACCGGGCGCAGCGAGATGTGGTGCTGGTCCTCGCTCGTGGCAGCGCCCATGACCACCAGTACCGCCTCGTGCGCGGCGTTCAGCAGCGCCCCCGCCGCCGACCCCCATTCGAGCTGGCTCCCGACGACCAGCTCGGGGTCGCGCGCGTGGGCTAGGCCCCTGGCCCGCTGGAACAGCTCCTCCGTGCGCTCCGTGGCGCTCTCGGTGATCCGTTCGCGCAGCCGCGGGTCGCGCGCGAGCCAGGGTGGGAGTTCCTGCGCGTGCACCAGGCGCAGCGCCGCTCTCCTGCGAACCGCCTCACCGGCCGCCCACTCCATGGCGGCCGTGTCGGCATCGGAGCCATCCACACCGACGACGATGGGCCACCTACGCACGGTAGGTTTCGCTGTCATTGTTGGCCTCCAGGGACCGTGCCCGTACAGGTGTCGGATTCGAGTGGGGCCAGGTGGCCAAGACCGTGCGCGGGTTCGAACGCGCCTGACCGCTGGTGTCGGCGAAAGCCGGGTCAGTAACCAGTCTCGCCACCTCCCGGGCCGCACCAAAGATCCGCGAGGGGCATGTCCGGATTAGGCGCCCGACCGGCGCGGCAACGCTGTCCACGCATTCCCGCCACCGGAATTTCCGCTCACCGATCCCACGCGGGGGTGCGAAGTACAGCTCTTCCCGGTACAGGCACGCACCGGCCCGGCGTTCACGTCAGGAAAGCATCGGTCGCGCTGGTAAGGGAATCCTGTTCCGGCCAACGGAGCGCCCTCGCAACCCCGCTGACTACGCCAAATCCTCCTTGTTCCCTGGTCGTACGTGATTCTTGCGGCCACTCCGGCACGAATGCGGGTTCGTATCGGTGAAACTACCTATTTCCACAATGCACTGATTGACGGTCGTCATATTCGCTGCGACCGTTCCAGAAATGGCGCGAACCTGGGGCGGATCCACGCACGCGCACGGATCCGCTCTGCTCCCCCGAATTACGAGGAGAAGCGACATGAGATTACGCCGACTTGCTAGCCGAATATGCACGGTCGCCCTCGGCCTGGTGGCTGCCGGCGCGCTGGTGCCCGCGACCGCGGGGGTGGCGCACGCGCAGACCGGCGGGACCGGCCCCTACACCGCCGAGTACACCACCGAGTGGGACCTGCGCGACCACACGATCTACCGTCCCCAGACGCTCCCCGATGACGAGCAGCTTCCGATCGTCGTCTGGGGCAACGGCGCGTGCCGGGCCGACGGGACGTGGTTCGAGAACATCCTCACCGAGTTCGCCTCGCACGGGTTCCTGGTCATCGCGAACGGTGAGCCCGGCGGCAGCGGCTCCACCGACGCCGACATGCTCACCGAGGCCATCGACTGGGCGGTCGACGAGAACGACCAAAGCTGGAGCGAGTACTCGGGCCACCTCGACACCGACAACATCGCGGTGATGGGGCAGTCGTGCGGTGGCATCGAAGCCTACGAGGCGGCCGCTGACGACCGGGTGACCGCCACCGCCCTCTGGAACAGCGGGCTGCTGAGCCCGTTCGACCAGGACCTGCTCGACGACCTGCACACCCCCATCGCCTACTTCACCGGCGGTGAGGGCGACATCGCGCACGGAAACGCCGAGGACGACTGGGACGACATCCCCCAGGACCTGCCCGCCTTCTTCGCCAGCCTCGACGTGGGGCACTACGGCACCTTCGAAGAGCCCAACGGCGGCGAGTACGGCCGGGTCGGCTCCGAATGGCTGAAGTGGCAGCTCAAGGGCGACGATACCGCCCGTAGCGAGTTCGTCGGCAGCGACTGCGGCCTGTGCAACAGCGAATGGGAGGACGTGCAGCAGCGCAACCTCGGTTAACCCCTTCCGGAACGTCTCCCCGCTGCGGCGCGGCAGACCGGCGACCGCCGACCCCGGAGGCGGCCGCCCACGAGAGAGCGGCGCGGGCCCGGCCGGGCCCGCGCCGCCACGTGCGCGCGGAACCGCCCGCGCCGCGGGCAAACGCGGCGCGGGCGGCGGGGACCGCTCGGGGGCGCACCAGCCGTCCTCCGGCACTCCCCCGAGGCGGGTCAGTGGGTTCGGGAGCGCAGTGGCAGGTCGCGAACCACCGCCCAGGTCAGCACCATGGTCAGCAGGAACACGCCGAGGCAGGTCAGGACCATCGGCACGGCGAGGTCACTCGACCGGAGCGCGCCATGGACCGCCCAGATGAGGATGCCCCCAACGGGCATCAGCGCGACCCCGAGGATGGCCGACCGGGTGAGTCCCGCGCCGATCAGGGCTCCCGCGGCGAGCCAGGTCGGCAGCACCAGCCAGTTCTCCAGCGCGATCAGCGGGTACTGGTCGGCCGCGGTGTACAGCCCTCCGCTGTTGGAGAACTCCTGTGGCCAGCCCATCAGCCGGTAGATCGGCAGCTCCAGCGCGAACCCCGCGGTGGATGCCGCCCCCAGCACGAGGGCCAGCACGAGGATACCCACCGGCAGGTGGACGGCGAACTCGCGGCGGGTACGCCCGTGCGCGATGTGCTGGGGCAGCGTCAGCGTGCACATGAAGACGCCGGTTCCCACGGCGAGCCCTCTGACGGCGAGGTGCACCTCCCCCCAGCCGCTCACCTCGATCGGCCCCTGGAAGACGTTCACGCTGGCGGTGACCCCCAGGGAGAACAGGAACACGGCCGCGACGCCGAGGAGCGCGAGGAAGGCGTACCCGCCGATGAGGCGGCGTGCCGCTCTGCGGGCTATGGGGTCGGTGATCATCGGGTCTCCCCTCCGGTGAGATGAACGAAGAGGTCCTGCAGCGGGACCGGTTCCAGGTCCAGCCCGGACTCCTTGGCGCGGACGCGCTCGGACTCGGTGAGCTCGCCGTACACGACCACGGAGGCGCTCCGGCCGAGCCGCCGCTCGTTGAGAACGGTGCGCCCCGACACGAAGTCCGCGACCTCGTCGGCGGGCCCGCTGACCGCCGCTCCGCGCCCGCGCAGCGTCTCGGCGTCCTCGTTCAGCAGAAGCTGTCCCTGGTCGATCAGGACGACCCGTTCAAGGAGCGGGCTCAGCTCGTCGACCAGGTGCGAGGAGATGACCAGCATCCGCGGGTGCGCCATGAAGTCCCGGAGCACCTCGTCGTAGAAGGCGTAGCGGGTGGGCGCGTCCATGCCGAGGTAGGTCTCGTCGAGGAGGGTGACCGGGGCCCGGGAGGCCAGCCCGAGGACGCTCGCCAGCGCGGAACGCTGCCCGGTGGACAGGTGCCCCACCCTCTTGCGCTGGCTGATCCCGAACTGCCGCACCAGCTCACCGGCGTAGTCGGCGTCCCAGTTGGGCCGCAGGTCCGCGGCGAGCCGCAACGCGTCCTTGACCCGGCTGCGGAAGTCGTACTCGACGGTGTCGCCACCGCCGCGGATCAGGCAGATCTGCGGGGTGACCCGGGGGTTCTCGAAGACGGGCTGGTCGTTGACCCGCACGGCGCCGCCGGTTGCCCGGCGGAAGCCGGCCAGCACCGACATCAGGCTGGTCTTGCCGGACCCGTTGCGCCCGATCAGCCCGTAGATTCCCGGGCCGTCGAGACTCAGGGTGACCCCGTCCAGCGCGGTCGTGTTCCGGTAACGCAGCCGCAGGTCCTCGGTGGAGATGGTCGGGCTCATCGGTTCTCGCTCCTGTCCCTGAGTTCCGCCACGCGCGCGATGACGTCGTCCAGCGGTACCCCGATAGCCCGGGCCTCGGTCACCATCGGGTCGACGACATCACTGAAGAACCGCGCGCGGTGCTGGTCGCGCAGCTTCTCGCGCGCCTTGGGATGCACGAACATCCCCAGGCCCCGCCGCTTGTACAGCACCCCCTCGTCCACGAGGTCCTGGAACGCCTTGGCCGCGGTCGCCGGATTGATCCGGTAGTGCGCGGCGTACTGGTTGGTCGACATGATCCGCTCGTCCTCCTGCAGCGCGCCGCTGAGCACGTCGGCGCGGATCGCGTCCGCGATCTGCCGGTAGATCGGACTGTGCTCATCGAACATGTGAGCTCCTTGGGTTCATTACTTATCTAATGAACCACAAAACCAGCGAAGTAGCAAGCTCTCGTTGAGCGTGCGGGGCCGCTGTTCCGCGGTGGACCGCGATCCGCCCATCCCGCGCGAACGGCATCAGCGAAGGCGCCGGATGGTCGGGGTGGGTGTGTGGCGGTACGGGTGCCCGGTGGTGACGCGTGCGACGAAAGCAGCAACGAAGGCGGCGGGTGGGCCGGCTCGCGGCGGTCGGTGCGGGTGTCCGGAGGTACGGCCTCCAACGAGGCAGCGAGGACGGTGGGTGGGCCAGCCCGCGGCGGTCGGTGCGGGTGCCCGGAGGTACGGCCTCCAACGAGGCAGCGAGGACGGTGGGTGGGCCAGCCCGCGGCGGTCGGTGCGGGTGCCCGATGGTGACGCGGCCAACGGGGGGCGGCGAAGGCCGGTGGTGGGACCCAGTGGGGGTGTCCGTGGCGTCGTTTGCGGTGCTGGGGCGTATCGAGGGTGACTATGGGGACATTCTCGGCGCCGAACATGTCCGCACGGTCGCCTTCGGTGCCGCGCGGACCCTCGCGCGCGCCTGCCATGTCCGGATTGTGCGGGCCTGTGTGCGGATCCTGAGGATTTCGTTCCCTTACCGCGCGGCAAAGGAACGAAATCCTCAAGATCAACGCCGAGAATACCCATAAACCGGGCATAGCGGGCGTGTGCGGCACCGCCAACCGGGACTGGCCCCGAACGGGACGCACCCCCGACACAGGCCCCGACCCACCCGCTGCCTTCGATGCCGCTTTCGTCAGGCGCGCCACCGGCGGGCACCCGTACCGATTACCGGGGGCCGGCCCATCCACCGTCCTCGCTGCTCTCGTTGCGTGCGCCACCACCGGGCACCCGCAGCGACCACCACGGGCCGGTACACCCACTGCCCTCGTCGGGCGGCCACCACCGGGCACCCGCACCGATCACCGCAGGAGCCGGTCCACCACCGACCTTCGCCGTCCGGGCTCACCCCAGGTCGAGATCGCGAAGCTGGGACCTGGTGGAGATCTCCAGCTTGGGAAACATCCGGTAGAGGTGCGAACCAACGGTGCGCGGGCTCAACACCAGCCGCTCACCGATCTCCCGGTTGCTCAGGCCCTGAGCCGCGAGCCGGGCCACCTCCAGCTCCTGCGCGCTGAGCAGTTCGGTGGCCGCCGAGCGGGCTCGTTGCGCCCGTTCCCCCGTGGCACGCAACTCGGCGCGGGCCCGCCGCGCCCAGGGCTCGGCCCCGGCACTCCCGAACGCGTCGGCGGCGGTGCGGAGCTGGACGCGCGCGTCGGCCCGGCGCCGGTTGCGGCGCAGCCACTCGCCGTAGAACAGCGCCGTACGCCCCCGGTGGAACGGCCGATCCGCGACCTCCCCGACCTCCAGCGCGCGTCGGAAGTGCTGCTCCGGGGCCTCCCACCCGTCGCCGGCATCCCCGCCCTCGCCGGCATCTCCGGCGAGCAGCGCGCGGCAGTGGTGCAGCGAGGCGAGCTGGCTGCGGGAGTGGGTGGAACCGAACCACGCCTCGAACCCTTCCAGCGCGCCGCGCCCCAGCTCCGGACGCTGGGCGCGCACCGACGCCTCGACGATCTCGCTGATCGAGGACAGCGCTGTGGGCGGGTGCGCATAGGGCGATCCCGGTGTGACCAGCCGGGCCAGGTGGCGGCACGCCTGCTCGGCATCGCCCTCCCCCAATGCCAGCAGGCCGAGCGCCGCGGTCGCCATGCCGGCCGCGGCGCGCTCGCGCAGCGGTGCCGCGATCTCCAGGGCCTGCTCGGCGTACTGCCGGCAGGACCGCGTGTCGCCCCGTCCCGCGGCGAAGCGCGCCAGCAGCGCCAGGTGGTTGGCCGTCCAGGTGCGCTGTCCTGTCTCGCGGGTGAACCGCAGCCCTTCCTCGGCGTGCTCGGTCCCGGAGTCCCACTGGCCGAGCCAGAACTCGATGTCGGCCAGGTAGTAGTGCAGCTCCGGCAGTTGCGCCGTCGCCCCAATGGAGTGCAGCCGCCGGCCGGTGGCCTCCGCGAGGAGCCGCGCCTGCGCCAGGTCCGGCGACCGCCAGCCGACCACCGTGGCCCACATCCACGGCCGCCCTCCGCCCTCGGGCTGGGTCCGGGCCAGCGCTTCGGGAAGCTCCCACAACTGGGCCGCGGTCAGCTCCCCGCCCTCGATCACGTACCGGCCCACCCGCCGGGTGGTCGGTGCGCAGTCGAGGGCGTCGATCCGCCGCACCGCGGCGACCAGCGCCTCCATGTCTCCCGAGCGGAACGCGGCACTCGCGGCCTGCACGAGCGCCCAGGCGGCTTCCTCCGGATCGCTCGCGGCCAGCAGCTCCCCGCAGCGCAACAGGTGCTCGTAGGCCACCGCCGGGTCACCGGAGTACAGCTCGATGTTCCCGGTGAGCTGCGCGAGCGTCACCTCGGGTGCGGGGTCGGCGAGGACCTCCTCTGCCAGCGTCCGGGCGACGTCGGGCTGGCCGGAGTCCAGGGCGACGAACGCCGCGGCCACCGTCCGGTCTCGGCGCCCCTCGGCGGACTCGCTGAGCCCGGCGGCCCGCCGCAGCACCGTCGCCGCGGCCGCCTCCCCGCCCCGGCGCCGCGCGGCGTTGGCGCTGCGTTCGAGAGCGCTCGCGAGTTTCTCGTCCGGCCCGGTCGCGACCACCGCCCGGTGCCAGGCCGCCTGGTCGGCCGCCGAGTTCGCGGTCAGCTCCGCGGCGATGGCCTCGTGCGCGGCGCGCCGCCGCGCGAACGACGCGTCGTGGTAGGCGACGGACCGCACCAGCGGGTGATGGAACCGGATGGCAGTGCCCGTGACGTGCACGAGACCCGCGCGCTCGGCCGCGTCGAGAGCACTGGAGGAGACGCCCTGCCGCGCGGCGGCGCCGACCACCGCCTCCGTGCTCCCCGTCTCCTCGGCCGCCGCGACCAGCAGCACGTCCCGGCTGTCGGCCGGCAAGGCGGTGATCCGGCGCAGGAACGCGCCGCGGAGCCGGTCGCCCACCGGAACCGTACCGGTCAGCGCGAGGTCGGCCAGGAGCCGGTCCGGGTCGCCGAACGCGGCCAGCTCGGTCAGGGCGAGCGGGTTCCCGCCGGTCGCCGCGAGCACCGTGTCGCGGAGATGGCCGGGGATCTCCCACCCGCGCTCGGCGAGTAGTCGCGCCGCCTCGGGAGGCGCCAGCCCGCCCAATTGGAGGGCGGGAAGGTCGCTGGTGTCCACGGTGGATGCCTCGCCGGCTCGGGCGGCGAGCAGGACCGCGATGGGTTCGCCGCTCAGCCGGCGCGCCGCGAACACCAGCGTCCGCGCCGTCGCCCGGTCGAGCCACTGCACGTCGTCGGCGGCGACGAGAAGAGGGCGCTCGCGCGCGGCAGCGGCGAGCAGCGCCAGCGTCGCCGCCGACACCTGCAGGTCCGTGGCCGCGGCGTCGGTGAGTCCCAGCGCGCCGCGCAGCGCGCCGGCCTGCGCCTCCGGGAGGTCGGGCAGGTGGCCGAGCACCGGGCCGAGCAACTGGTGCAGCCCGCTGAACGCCTGCTCCACCTCGGACTCGACTCCGGAGCAGTGCAGCACGCGCATGTCCCGGTCTCCGGCGTCCTCCGCCGTGCGGTGCAGCAGCATGCTCTTTCCGACTCCGGCCTCGCCGCGCACCAGGAGCGCCCGGCCGCGGCCGGCGCACGCCTCGCCGAGTATGCGCGTCAGGGTGTCCCGTTCCGCCGCGCGCCCGACCATCACGTGCTCAACCCTAGAACCAATCCGCTGCGGCGTCAGCACGAGTGCGGTCGATTCGACTCAAGCGCCGGACCAGGCGGCGGTCGGAGACTGGAGACCACCGAGGACGGTCCGCTGTGATTGGAGACTCCGCTGTGGCCACGACGACTCGCGAGGCGAGCCCACCGAACCCGCCGGGCGCGTCCACCCGGACGCGCCCGAGGTGGTGGCGGCGCCCGTGGATCCTGCCACTGGGCCTGGCCACCGTGGTCTTCCTGAGCTTCTCAGTGCCGCCGTACCTGACCCTCGACCCCGAGCTGTCGCGCTTCCCGATCCGGGACGACTTCCCGCTGCACTACCCGTTCATGGTGACGCACATCTTCGCCGGCAGCATCGTCATGCTCGCCGTCTGCCTCCAGGTGTGGCCGTGGCTGCGGCAGAACTATCCCGCCGTGCACCGGTGGAGCGGGCGGACCTACGTCATGATCGGGATACCGCTCGTCGGCCTTCCGTCCCTGGTCCTCGCGCCCCTCAGCCACTCGGGCCTCGGCGGCCAGGTCAGCAATACTCTCTGGGGGATCCTGTGGCTGACGTGCACCATCGTCGGGTACCGGATGGTGCGCCAGCGGCGGTACGCCGAGCACCGCGAGTGGATGCTGCGCAGCTTCGCACTGATCTTCGCGATCGCGATGAACCGCCTGTGGTCCACAGCCGCCGTGATAACGCTCATGCCGCAACTCGACACCACGTTCGGCGGCGACCAGCAGATGCTGATCATGATCGCCGGCTCGACGAGTAGCTGGCTGAGTTGGGTGCTCAACCTGCTCATCGTGGAATGGTGGATCCAGTACCGGAGGCGCGGCCGCCGTACACCGTCCCGCCAGAAAGCCCGGCCAGCGCAGGAAGACGCCACGCAACCGGCGTAGCGCGGGCCGGCCGGTGCCGCCTTCGGCGAGCACCGAGGGGGGCCGGGGTGAGGGTGCGGCCGGGCGGACGGCCGCCCCTCACCCCGCATAGAGCTCGGACAGCGCGCGCAGCAGCGGGGAGCAGCCCGCCTCGGCCTTCAGGGTCGCCAGCCCGTCGCCGCGGGTCGGCCCCTGGTTGATGATCACCACGGGCGTGCCCCGCCGGTCCGCGCGCCGGACGAAGCGCAGGCCGGACCACACGGTCAGCGACGATCCCGCCACCAGGAGCGCCTCGGCCCGGTCCACGAGGGCGTAGGCGCGCTCCACGCGCTCCTTGGGCACGTTCTCCCCGAAGTACACGATGTCGGGTTTGAGTATCCCGCCGCAGGAGTCGCAGTCGGCCACCCGGAATCCCTCCGTGGAGGCGATGGCGGCATCGGCGTCCGGAGCGACCTCGACGTCGGCGAGGTCGGCGGTGAACTCCGGGTTGAGCGCGGTGAGGCGTTCGTCCAGGGCGGCCCTACTGGTCACACCGCGGCAGGTCAGGCAGATGACGCGGTCGTAGCGGCCGTGCAGGTCGATGACGTGCCAACTGCCCGCCGCTTCGTGCAGGATGTCGACGTTCTGGGTGATCAGCCCGTTCAGCACGCCGCCACTCTCCAGGCGGGCGAGGGCGCGGTGCCCGTCGTTGGGGCGCGCGCCGCCCATGTGCCGCCACCCGAGATGGTTGCGCGCCCAGTAGTGGCGCCGGAACGCGGCGCTTGAGACGAACTGCTGGTAGGTCATGGGTTTGCGCGGTGGGGAGTCGGGCCCGCGGTAGTCGGGGATTCCGGAGTCGGTGGACAGACCCGCCCCGGTGAGCACGGTGATGCGGGCGTCCCCCAGCACGGCGCGCACGCGGACCGCCGCAGCGGCGATGCCGGCCGCCTCCGGACCGCTGCCCACCGTGACCACGGCCCCGGGGTGCCCGGACTCACGGCTGGCGGACCTCTCGGGCGGCGGGGTTCCCGCGCCGCGGGTCAGCGGCGCCGGTTCCTGGCGGCTCACTGGCGGCTCCTCTGTCCGGCTCGGCCCGGAACCGCACGGGGCGAGCCGGGACCAGGCGTGACCGCCCGTGCCCCTCCCTCGTGCTGCTCCCGGACCCGAGGTTAGCCGTTCACAGGCGCCGGAGCCGTGCGGGGCCGCCGTGTTTCCGCCGGAGGCCCTTCCGCGCCGCGAACTTCGGCTCCGCACCGCGGAGGATCCGGGAGATACGGTGGCACGCCACTCTGGCAGGGCCGCCCGCGGCCGCGTTCTCACTGGCCACTGGCGTACGCGAGAACCCCGGCCAGCCCGCAGGAGGGCGCGGGCCGGCCGGGGTCCGGAGGGAGGTTCGGCGCGGTCAGATCTCCGTGAGGTCGGCCGAGCTGAGGATCCACACGCAGATGACGACGAGGCCGAGCAGCCCGAGCCAGGCCCACACCATCATGGGGCGGGAGGGCAGGAACTCGCGCTCCGCCGGCGACGTGAAGTTGTCCCTGACCGCCTTGATGTTCAGCCAGTAGATGACCGGCGAGAACAGCAGGGCCAGGACCGAGGCGAGCTGCACCACCAGCACGGGCTCCGGGAGGCCGATGATGATGGCCGAGCCGGCGACGATCCACACGATCTGGAAGCCGCGGTAGAGCCACCCGCGCACCTTCGGGGTGTCCCACGCCGTGCGCAGCCGCACACAGCACTCCACGAAGATGCGGGGCTGGCCGTCGAAGTAGGTCAGCGTCGTGGAGAACAGTGCCGCCACTCCGCCAGCGATGATGACCGGGAAGACCCACTGCCCGAACGTGTCGGTGTACATCCGCGCGATGGTCGCGCCCATCTCGGATTTCTCCGGCACCAGCCCGATCGGGTGCAGCACCACCGCGCCGACGATCAGGAACGCCAGCCCGGTGAGGCCCGAGATGACGTAGCTGATGTTCATGTCGCGCTTGAACAGCTTGAAGTTGTTGCGCAGGTAGTTCGGCGCGAGCTCGACCCGGTGGCCCTGGCGCTCCAGGGCGCGGACCCGGGCCATCCCGGCCCCCTTGGCCACCGCCCAGTTCGACTGCATCGGCGAGATCTCCACGGTGGTGGGGAAGTACCCGAACATCGCGCCCACCAGCACCAGCGCGCCGGCGGGCGCCAGCGCCGGGACCAGATTCGCGACGTACTCATCCGGGGACGGCATGCGCAGCACAAACGCCACCAGCACGGCGACGCAGAAGACGATGATGCACAGCTTGACGACCGTCTCCAGCGCCGCGTACTTGCCGGTCCACAGGATGGCGACGCACGCCAGCAGGACCAGGATCCCCCAGGCCGGCAGCGGCAGGAACGGGAACGCCGCCCAGATCATGGCCGCGGTGCCAAGGGCGCGCCCGGCTGTGCTGAATGTGTTCGCGACGGAGTTGAAGAGCAGGTACCACAACGGCCACTGGCCGTATCCGCGCCCGACGCGCTGGTAGGCCTCGATGATGCTCTCGCCGCGCACCACCGTGTACCGGTGCGCGAACTCGAAGGCGCAGTACTTGAGGAGGTATGCGACCGGGATGATCCACAGCAGGGTGTAGCCCCACTGCGCGCCGGCGGTCGGCGCGTGGATGATGTGGCTGGAGCCGATCCCGGTCATGGCGGCCGCGATTCCGGGCCCCATCGCTTTCCACGTCTGGCGGAAGCCGGTTCCCGGCGCTTCTAGCCGCACCGGTACCGCCTCGGACGGGGTGTCGCGCCGGGTGCCGCCGGTACCCGCGGAGCCGCCCTCTTCGGGGGAGCCGGGCGCGGAGGTGGCCGACGGGTCCCGGCCGCTGGCGGCGTCGGTGCCGACGTCGTTGCTGTCGTCTTCGTTCGGGTCATCGATGCTGGAATGCATAGCAGATCTCCATAGGCCCAGAGCGGACGCGTGTACCCGCTGCGGCCCTCGCAGGGGATTCGTTGACCAGCGGCCCTGCCCGAGTGGCGACGGTGGCCGAAGCGGCGCGAGACAGGACGTCAGGTGGAGAGCGGCTCCATGTAACGCTTTTCTGTAATGGGTTACAGAACTTAGGTCATGACCAGCGAGAGTGTCAATGGTCACACACCCCCTATCTTGACCAGCCGGATCCTTGGTCCGCGCGAACGACTCGGCCCGCACGGGGCGGCACAGGCCGCTCGCCGCACCGGTCCCCCCGCAAGGGCCTCACCTCGACCAACCCACCCCGAGCCTCCGGCCGTCCCCGCGGTGCGGGGCCCGCGCGGCGGGGACGGCCACCGAACGCGAACCCATTGACACCGCATTAGGCGCCGAATTAATGTAAAGCGTTACAGAAAAGCATTACATCGCCCTCGGTGCGCACTACCGAACCCGATGGGAGCTCCCCGGCGGCCCGATCCGGCGGAGAGCCCGGAAGCGCAGGTGGCAGGCACCAACGTGGGCGGCTCACACGCTGGTCGAGAATCAAGAACGCGTCACTGAAGGGTGCGGTTGATGGCTGACAAGGACTATGTGCACTCCGACTCCGACGAGGAGCGCAAGCACAACATCCTGGCGCTCTCCTACGCCGAGGTCGCCGAACGCCTGAGCGAGAGCGGGCAGGACGTCGTCCTGATCCCCCTGGGCAGCACGGAGAAACACGGTGCGCACATCCCGCTCGGCACCGACAGCTACGTCACAATGGAAGTCGTCGAGCGCACCGCCAAGGCGGCCGACGTCGTGTACTCGCCGCTCGTGCCGTTCGGCTACTCGCCGCACCACATGGGGCGGCACCTCGAAGGGGCCGGCACGGTCACGTTGCGCGCCGAGACCTACCGGCGCATCATGAACGATGTCGCGCGCAGCCTGATCTTCCACGGCTTCCGAAAGATCATCTTCGTGAGCCACCATGGCTCGAACACCAAGCCGATCGACGAGATCATGCGCCAGTTGCGCTACGAGACCGGCGCCTACATCTCCTACTACAAGACCCCGACCGAGCGCGACGCCAACGCGGTCCAGGACCTCTTCGACAACCCGCCGGAGGAGACGCCGGGGTGGCACTCCAGCGAGCTGGAGACCTCAGTCCTGATGGCCACGGGGGACGGCCTGGTCAACATGGACCGCGCCGTTGAGGACCGGGCGCACGCTCCCGAGTACATGACCGACGCCTTCTCCAAGACCGACGGCACCGGGACGGTGAAGTTCCGCGGGTCGGAGAACATCTGGGTACCCATGGAGCACCACGAGTACTGCGACACCGCCGTGATCGGCAACCCGTTCCGCTCCACCAAGGACAAGGGCCTGGCCATGCTCGACCGGATGGCCGAGCACCTGACCGGCTACGTCGAGGAGGTCCGGCAGTTCAAGGTGGAGGTCACCCACAGCGACTACCCCGAGCGGGCATGACACCCGAGTCGACGGGCGAAGGAGGCAGCGATGCCTGAGGTGGACGCCGCGACCTTGCGGCTGCTGCGCGAGGACCTGGTCGCCGTCTCCCGGCACGGCTACGAACGCGGCCTGGTGCCGGGCGTCAGCGGCAACAACAGCCTGCGGGTGCCGGAGACCGACCTGGTGCTGATCAAGGCGACCGGTGGCTGCAAGGGCGAGATGGACATCTCGGACACGGTGCTGATGAACCTCGACGGGGAGGTGCTCGACGAGGGGCGGACGCCGTCCAAGGAGTGGCGCTGGCACGCGGCGGTCTACCGCACGCGGCCCGAGGTGGGCGGGATCGCCCACCTGCACCCGCCGCACTCGGTGGCGTTCGCCGTCGCCAACCAGCCCGTTCCGCTGGTGCACACGGCGGGGCGGGCGCACCTGCGCCGGGTCGCCCTGGTCGACCTGCTCCCCGCGGGCTCGGCCGAGCTGGCCGACGCGGTCGTCGCGGCGTTCTCCGATCCCGAGGTGCGCGCCGCGGTGATGCGCGAGCACGGCACCATCACGGTGGGGCCGGACCTGCGCACGGCCCACTACCGCACCGAGTACCTGGAGGACTGCGCCAAGGTGGCGCTGATGGCCGCGCGGATCCAGGGCACCACCCCGGACTCGCTGCCGCTCGCGGTCGACACCGCTCCCCTGGCCGAGGTGACCGGATGAGCGGCCTCGTCGTTCTGCTCGCCACGATGGACACCAAGGCCGCCGAGGTCGAGTACCTCCGGGCCGAGCTCCTCGGGCGCGGCCACCCGGTTCGGGTGGTCGACGTCGGACTGACCCCGGTCGACGAAGACGTGGACGCCCCGGCGCGGGTGGTCGCCGCGATGGCCGGCCAGGAGCTGGACGGACTGCGCGCGACCGCCCGCAGGGACGAGGCCATGGCGGTCATGGCGTCCGGCGCCCGCGAGGTGCTGACCGGGTGGCACTCCGCGGGGGAGCTCGGCGGGGTGCTCGCGGTCGGTGGCAACCAGGGGACTTCCATCGCCGCGGCGGCGATGCGGGACCTCCCCTTCAGCGTGCCGAAGCTGATCGTGTCCACGGTGGCGTCGGGCAACGTGCGCGAGTACGTCGGCGACAGCGACGTGACACTGATGTTCTCGGTCGCCGACCTGCTGGGTGGGGCCAACCCGGTGGTGGCCGGCGTGCTGCGGCGGGCCGCCGCGGCGATGTCCGGCATGGTGGGCGCGGGCGCCGGCGCGGACATGGCGGGCGCCCGCGACGGCCGGCCGATGGTCGCGCTGACCGCGTTCGGCAACACCCACGACGCCGTGACGACCGCGATGTCGACCCTGTCCGACGCCGGCATCGGCATCAACTCGGTCCCGTTCCACGCGTCGGGCGCGTGCGGGTCGGCCATGGAGCGGCTGATCGACGACGGCCTGTTCCACGGAGTCCTCGACCTCACCACGCACGAGCTGCTCGGCGAGCTGTTCCCGGACGACGTCTACACGCCCGTGCGCCCGGGCCGGCTCACCGCGGCCGGCCGGGCCGCGATCCCCCAGGTGGTGGCCCCCGGCGGGCTGGAGTACTTCTGCTTCGGCGGGCCCGACACGATCCCCCCGGCTCTCCGCGACCGTCCGGTGCACCACCACAACCCGAACAACACCAACGTGCGGGCCTCCGCCGACGAGCTGGCAGCGGTGGCCGGGACCATGGCGGAGCGGCTGAACGCGTCGAAGGGGCCGGTCGCCGTCCTCGTTCCGACGTTGGGCTGGTCGGTGGTCGGCAGCCCCGGAGGGGTGCTGCACGACCCCGCCGCCAACAGCGCGTTCACGAAGACGCTGCGCACCCGGCTGGCGCCGCACGTCGTGCTGCGCGAGCTCGACACCACGATCAACGACCCGGTCTTCGCGACCACGGCAGCGGAGACGCTGCTGGAGCTGCTGCGGGACCACACGAGTGTCCGATTCGAGCACCAGGCGGGGTAACCCGGCGCCCCGCCGGAAGAGGGTGGCAAGTATGGCCAAGACCAACGACATCGCCGCGGCGGGCGCCGCGGCCGACGTACCCGAGACCATGCGGGGGGCGGTCCTCTACGGCCCCGACGACATCCGCGTGGTCGAGCGCCCGGTACCGGCGCCGGGCCCCGGAGAGGTGCTGGTGCGGGTCGCGATGTGCGGCACCTGCGGGACGGACCTGAAGATCCTCGGGGGCCACTTCCCGCAGACCCCGCCGTTCGGGGAGTACATTCCCGGCCACGAGTGGACCGGCACCGTGGCCGCCCTGGGCGAGAACGTCGACGAGTTCCAGGTCGGCGACAAGGTGTGCATCGAGGCGCACGCCGGCTGCGGGAGCTGCGACAACTGCCTCGTCGGGCGCTACACGGCGTGCCTGAACTACGCCAACCCCTCGAAGGGGCACCGCGCCACCGGCATGACCATGAACGGCGGATTCGCGGAGTACGCCGTGCACAACGCGAAGGCGCTGTACCGGATGCCCGACTCGGTGTCCTTCGAGGACGCCGTTCTCATCACCACGGCCGGCACCGGGCTGTACGGGCTCGATGTCGCGGGCGGCTACGTCGCCGGGCAGTCCGTTGTCGTGTTCGGCCCCGGGCCGGTCGGCCTGATGACCGTCCAGTTGTGCAAGCAGATGGCCGCGCGCCAGGTGATTCTGGTCGGCACCCGGCCGTCCCGGCTGGAGGTGGGCAAGCGCCTGGGTGCCGACCACGTGATCAACGCCAGGGAGACCGACGTCGCCGAGGAGGTCCTCCGGCTCACCGAGGGCGAAGGCGCCGACCTGAGCATCGAGGCGTCCGGCGGCACCGACTGCCCGCAGCAGGCGATCGAGGGGACCAAGCGCGGTGGCAAGATCCTGCTGGTCGCGTTCTACCCGGGGCAGGTCACCCTGGACCTGAGCGCCGCCATCCGCAAGGACATCACGATGTACACCTCCCGTGGCGAGGGCGGCAACAACGTCAAGCGGGCCGTCGCCATGGCGTCGGAGGGCAAGCTCCGCGGCGCGGAGCTGGTCACGCACCGGTTCCCGCTGGAGGACATCACCGAGGCGTTCCGGGTGGTGCGGGAACGGGACGGCGACCCGATGAAGGTCGTGCTTATTCCCTAGCCGCAAATATGCTCTCCAGAAGAGCCGAGCGGGCGGCCGCGCGGCCCGCCACCGAGGAACAGGTAGTCAGGTATCGCAATGAACATCCGAGACGTCGCCGCCGCGGCGGGGGTATCGGTGGCCACGGTGTCGCGGGTGCTCAGCCCCAAGCCGGGCAGCCAGACGGTGCGTCCGGAGACTCGCCAGCGCGTGCTGGAGGTCGTCGACCGGGTCGGCTACCGGCCGAACGACCTCGCCCGGGCGCTGCTGCAGGACCGCACCGCGACGGTGGGGCTGGTGCTTCCGGACATCTCCAACCCCTACTACCCGCCGCTGGTCCGCGGGGTGGAGGACGCCGCCTCCACCCTCGGCTACCGGGTGATGCTCTGCAACACCGACCGCGACGAGGAGAAGACGGCCACCTACGTCGACACGCTGATCAAGACGCGGGTCGACGGCATCATCATCGCGGGCGGCAGCACCACCATGCCCATGCTGCGTGACGTGTTCGAGCCGTACCGCACCAAGGTGGTGGTGGTCGGGCGGCACGAGCTGGAGTATCCCTCGATCCAGGTGGACAACGTCGCCGCGATGGGGGAGGTCATCGGGTACCTGACCGGCCTGGGCCACCGCCGGATCGGCTTCATCGCCGGTCCGGCGTCCTCGATCACCGTCCAGGACCGGGTCGAGGGGTACCGCGCGGCTCTGCGGGCCGCGGGTATCGGCTATAACGAGGACCTGGTCCGCGAAGGCGACCTGCAGGAGCAGAGCGGGTACGACGTCGCCGGCGAGCTGGCGGCGCAGCCCACCCGGCCCACCGCGCTCGTGGCGGCGAACGACCGGATGGCGGTCGGCGCCATGGCGGCTCTGACCGACGCCGGCCTGCGGGTACCCGCCGACGTCTCGCTTGTCGGGTTCGACGACGTCTCGCTGGCGAGCTACATCCGACCCGCGCTGACCACCGTGTCCGTACCCACCTACGACATGGGCGGCGCGGCCATGGAACTGCTCGCGCGCGAGTTCGAGGAGGGCGGCGGCACCCCCGAGCCCGGGGCCCGCGTGCTCTCGACCACGCTCATGGTCCGGGAAAGCTGCGCGGCTCCCCCGCGGTAGGGCGCCGCGCGCTCCGGCGTCCCACCGCGGGCGAGGAGCTGGTCGCGGTCTCGTTCGCGGTCGGGGCTTGAGCAGCAACCGAACGGTCAGTGGCGTTAGCGGGTCGCGCCAGGCGGATGTACCGCCACCCAGCGTTCCGATGCGGGTGGCGCCGACACACCCCAGGGGTTTGTAACGGTTCGGTCGCTCTGGGTTGGTTACTGGTCGGTCGGCCCTACTTTGTGGCCTATGCCAGTGGAGTTCCTGACCGATGACGAGGCGACCGCTTACGGGCGGTACGCGGGGCCGCCGTCGCGGGCGGATCTGGAGCGGGTGTTCTTCCTCGATGACGAGGACCGGGCGCAGGTCGCGCAGCGGCGCGGCCAGCACATGAAGCTCGGGTTCGCGCTCCAGCTGGTGACGGTTCGGTGGCTGGGGACGTTTCTGGAGGACCCGCTGGACGTGCCGGGCACGGTGCTGGAGTTCGTCGCCGAGCGGTTGGAGATCGAGGACCCCTCCCAGGTGAAGCGGTATGCCGAGCGGCGGGAGACGCCGTTCGATCATCAGCGCGACATCCGGCGGGTGTACGGGTGGAGGGACTTCGCCTCGGCGGAGGCCGAGTTCGCGGCGTGGGTGGCGGCCAGGTCGTGGACGTCGGGGGACGGCCCGAAGGCGATCTTCACCGAGGGAGTGGGGTGGCTGGCCGAGCGCAAGGTGCTGCTGCCGGGCGTGACGACGCTGGCCCGGCTGGTGGCGAAAGTCCGCGACGACACGACGGAGCGGTTGCGGGGTGCGCTGGAGGGGCTGCTGACCCTCGGCCAGCGCTACGTGCTGGATCAGCTGCTGGAGGTTGCGGCCGGGTCGCGGGTGTCGGATCTGGAGCGGTGGCGCAAGGGCGTGGCGCCGCGCGCGTCCGGCCCGACGATCATCAAGGCGCTGGACCAGGTGGCCGAGATCGAGGGCTTGGAACTGGCGGACCTGGGGGCGGAGGCGCTGGTGCCACCGCGCCGGTTGGGCGAGCTCGCCAAGTACGGGATGCGGGCCGACGCCTCGGCGCTGCGCCGCCATCCGGACGGCCGCCGGCTGGCGACACTGCTGGCCACGGTCCGCCACCTGGAGTCCAAGTCGGTCGACGACACCCTGGAGCTGCTCGATCTGCTGATGACGACCGAGCTGGTGAACAAGGCGCACAACGCCTCCGACAAGGAGAAGGTCCGCAAGCATCCCAAGCTGGCCAAATCCGCGGCCAGGCTGGCGGTCGCGGTGGAGGCGCTGTTCGCCTCCGAGGGCTGGGGCGGCTCCGAGGAACGGGTGCGGGTCGCCCAGGTGTGGGAGGCGATCGAGGCGGTCACGTCCCGCACCGAGCTGCGTGCCGCGCTGGTCCTGGTGAACGAGAACGCAGGGCCGGCGGAGGCCGCTGTCCCCGATGACTGGCGCTCAGAGCTGGTGGGCCGCTACACGACGGTGTCGGGGTTCTTGAAGGTGCTGCCGGAGGTGATCGAGTTCGGCGCGAACGCCGAGGGCGCGCCGGTGCTGGAGGCGATGAAGTGCCTGCCGGGGGTGCTGGCCCACCGCAGCCGTCTGAGCGCCCCGCTGATCCCCGGCCGCCTCATCGACGCCGGCGTGGTGAACGGCCCGTGGAAGCGCCTGGTGTTCGGGCACCCGGCCCGCGAGGACGGATCGGTGAACCGGCACGCCTACGCCTTCTGCGTGCTGGAGCGGTTTTGGCGCGGACTGAAGCGCCGCGAGATCTACGCCGGCGCATCCACCAAGTGGCGCAGCCCCCAAGCGGAACTGCTGGAAGGCGCCCAGTGGGAAGCGATCCGGCCTGAGGCCCTCACCGCGCTCAGCCTGCCCGCGAGCCCGGATGAGCTGCTGGCCGAGCACTCCCGCGCCCTGGACACCGCGCTGCGCCAGGTCGGCGGGCGGCTGATCGCCAACCCCGACGTCGGGGTGGACGAAGCGGGCAAGATCCACCTGAGTGGGGCGAAGGCGGTCGAGGAACCGCCGTCGCTGGTGGACCTGCGGGCCCGCACCACCGCGATGCTGCCGCGCGTGGAGCTGCCCGAGGTGGTCCTGGAGGTCATGTCGTGGGTGCCGGAGCTGGCCGAGGCGTTCACCGCTGTCTCCGGCGGCCGGTCCCGGCTGAAGGACCTTCCGGTCTCGGTCGCGGCCTGCCTGACGGCCCACTCGCTCAACGTCGGGTACCGGCCGATCGCCAAGAAGGGCATCGAGGCGCTGGAACGCTCACGGCTGTCGCACGTCTATCAGAACTACTTCCGGCCCGAGACGCTGAGCTCGGCGAACGCGCCACTGGTCGACAAGCAGGCCGGGCTGCCGCTGGCTCAGGCGTGGGGCGGCGGTCTGGTCGCCGCGGTCGACGGGATGCGGTTCGTCGTCCCGGTCCCGGCCGCGTTCGCCCGCCCCAACCGTAAGTACTTCGGCTCCAAGCGCGGAATGACCTGGCTGAACGCTATGAACGACCGCGGCATGGGACGCGGTGCGAAGGTGGTGTCGGGGACGATCCGCGACTCCCTGCACATGGTCGACGTCCTCTTCGGTCTGGACGGCGGTGAACTCCCCGAGGTCGTGGTGTCCGACACCGGCTCCTACTCCGACCTGGTGTTCGGCCTGCTGGAGCTGCTGGGCATCTCCTACCGGCCTGCGCTGGCGGACCTGCCCGACCAGAAGGGGTGGCGGATCAGCCCGTCCGCCGACTACGGCCCCTTGAACACCTTCGCCCGGGGAAAGGTCGACCTGCGCAAGATCCGCCGCAGCTGGGAGGACATCCTCCGTGTGGTCGCCTCGATCTACACCGGCACCGTCCGGACCTACGACGTGGTCACCATGCTCCAGCGCGACGGCCACCCCACCGCCCTCGGCGAGGCGATCGCCTCCTACGGCCGGATCTTCAAGACCCTGCACATCCTGCACTACATCGACGTGGACGAGACCTACCGGCGCGACATCAAGGACATCCGCAACCTCCAGGAGAACCGCCATTCCCTCGCCCGCAAGATCTGCCACGGCAAGAAGGGCGAGCTTTACCACCGCTACGAACGCGGTCTGGAGAACCAGCTCGGCGCGCTCGGTCTCGTCCTCAACTGCGCCACCCTCTGGACGACCGTCTACCTGGATGCCGCTGTGGGCCGGCTGAAAGCCCAGGGCTACCCGGTCCGGGAGGAGGACATGGCTCGGCTGTCCCCGTTCGTCCACTCCCACCTGGGCGTGCACGGGACCTACACCTTCGCCCTCCCCGAGCTGGCCCCCGGCGCCATCCGCGACCTGCGCGATCCTGATACCGCTGAAGACGACGACGAGATCTGACGCGTCATGCCGGCGGCGGCGTCCGCGCGTTCATCAACCGCTCGTTTGACGAACACCCGCCGGGCCGCATCCGGGTGTCCCGCCGTGTCCGGTTCGAGCGTTCATTTTGCCGTTCATTTCCCCGTACGGTTCATCTGCCACGCACACGGCGTTTGATGAACGGGAGGCGGCCGCCATGGCGCTCATCGGCCTGGTCCGGGTCAGCACCGACAAGCAGAACACCAAGCGGCAGCGCGACGCCCTCGACCCGATCTGCCTGAAGGTGTTCGAGGAGAAGGTCAGCGGTAGGCTCGCCGCCGGCGACCGGCCCGCGCTGCTGGAGGCGCTGACCCACATCCGCGACGGCGACATGCTGACCGTCCAGGAATTCGACCGCCTCGGCCGCAACCTCCTGGAGGGACTGATCGTCCTCAACGACCTGTTCCAGCTCGGCATCGCCGTCAAGGTACTGGAGGGCATCGCCGCCGGCGAGCACACCGAACGCTCCCTGATCCTCGACCTGGCCCTCGCCCTGGCCGAAGACCGGCGCCGCGACATCGTCCGCAAGACCAACAACGGCCTGGGCGCCGCCCGCCGCCGCGGCCGCATCGGCGGGCGGCGCCCCGTGGTCGATGACGACAAGCGTGCCGCGATCCTGGCCCGCCGCCGGCGCGGAGAATCCATCCGCACCATTGCCGCCGGGGTCAAGGTCTCGGTCGGCGTCGTCCACAAGACCCTCGCAGCCGCCAAGGACTCGTAGGCCGCTCCGCGGACACCTGGGTCCGAACGGCCAGTGGCGGTAAGCCGCGGATCTATCTCTCACCACCGTCGGCGGTGAGTTCGGTGCCGGTGACGAAGCTCGATTCGTTGCTGGCCAGGAACAGGACGGCGGCGGCGATCTCCTCGGGGTGGGCGACGCGTCCCAGGGTGGTGGCGTCGGCCATCTGCTGGAGCATCGCGTCTTGGTCGTCGGGGTTGAGTCCTCGCAGTCCCGGGGTGTCGGTGGTGCCGGGGACGATGGTGTTGATGCGGATGCCCCGGGGGGATAGCTCGGCGGCCCAGACGCGGACGAACTGGCCCAGTGCTGCCTTTGAGGCTGAGTAGGCCCCGAAGTTCGGGACGCCGCGGTGGGCCGCGGACGAGCCGGTGACGACGATGCTCGCCGAGTCGTTGAGCAGGGGCAGGGCTTTCTGGACGGTGAAGACGGTGCCGCGGACATTGGTCGCGAAGGTGCGGTCGAACCCGTCGGGTGTCAGCTCGTCGAGGGCGGCGAACTCGCCTCCTCCCGCGTTAGCGAACACCACGTCGAGTCCCTGCCCGTCCAGCTTGACGCGCTCGAAGAGCTGTTCCAGGTCGGCGTTCTCGGAGACGTCGGTGCGGACCGGGACAGCGCTGGGTCCGAGGTCGCGAGCCGCGCTGTCCAGCTCGGCCTCCCGTCGTCCCGTCAGGTACACCCGTGCGCCCTCGGCGACGAACCGCCGGGCTGTCGCCAGGCCGATGCCGCTGCTTGCTCCGGTGACCAGGGCCGTCTTGCCCTTCAGCTGATCCACGGGTGCCGCCTCTCCTCAGAGTTATAGACCGATCGGATCATAACTTGTTGTGGACCGTTGCGTCTAGAACCTGGGTAGGATGAGAGGCATGGCACGTCCCAGAACGTTCGACGAGACGGCGGTGGTCGCGGCGGCCCGTGACCGGTTCTGGTCCTCGGGCTACGCCGGCACCGGCATGAGCGACCTGATGGACGCGACCGGGCTGAGCAAGGCGAGCCTGTACAACACCTTCGGCAACAAGCACACGCTCTATATGCGGGCGTTCGCCGACTACTGCAGCGGAACCCTCGACGCGATCGAGGCCGAGCTCGACGTGCCCGACGATGAGGCCGCGGGCAGGTTGTGCCGCCTCATCGAGCGTCTCGCCGACAGCCCCAGCGGTTCGGGCGGGGGACAACCGCCGCCCACGGCCTGCTTCCTGGCCAAGGCGCCCGCCGAGCTCGCTGCCCAGGATCCCGAGGTCGCGCACGCCGCGCGGCAGACCTACGGCAGGCTCGAAGAGCTCCTGGTGCGCGGCGTCGCGGCCGCTCAGCGGGCCGGCGCGGTGTCGGACTCCCACGACGCCCGCTCCATGGCGCGCCACGTCCTGGTTGCCCTGCGCGGGATCGAGGCCCTCACCTCGGCCGGCGTCGAGCACACCGTGGTCGCCGATGCTGCCGCCAGCCTCATCGAGACCGTGTTCCGAGACGCCACACCACGAAATCGTTGAGCCTCGACAGCGGACCACGTCCGCCCGGTCGATCGACTGACGCTGGTGGTTCACTTCCCCGGCTCGACGAGCGCACGCTCGCCGTCCTCGGCCCGCGCGTCACTCCCGAGGTCGTGGCCCGGCTGCGCACCCTGATCTGCCCGGCAACGGCGGCCGGGATCATGCTCGGTCTGGCCACCGACGCCGAGGCCCGCTTCCTGCGCTACTGCACCACCAGCACCGGCGCCCCGAGCAGGTCACGCTGCTCGCCGGTACCTGTAGAGCGACGGGAGAACGGCAGTGCCCTCGTGCCACGACGATGGCAGCGGTCTGGGTGCGAGCAGGGCGCCGTTCGTCGGCAGTGGTCAAGAAGCGAGGGCCACTTCCGGGCGCGCCGAAGGAGTCGTCGGCGGCGATGACTCGCTAACGCCACTGGCCGTTCGGTTACTGCTCAAGCCCCCGGTCGCCGTCCGTGCCGGCGCATCCAACCCGCCGCTCGCCCACCTGCGGCACTACCGGCCCGCCCTGTTCCGCTGACCCGCTGCATGCCGAACGAGGGCGCACCCGCGAGAGACTCGCCGCGCCGCGGTGGTTCCCCGTGGAACCGGAACAGAATAGAATCCTGTTCTATTATTGTGCGCCGGGAGTCGCGAGGAGGCAGCGGTGGGCGAACTGACGGTGACCCGCGATCCGGAAGAGCTCGGCTTCGACGCCGACCGCCTGCGCCGCATCGACAGCCATTTCGCGCGCTACGTCGACGACGGCCGGCTTCCCGGCTGGCTGGCGCTGGTGAGCCGGCGAGGGGAGATCGCGCACCTGGCGACGTACGGGGCGCGCGACGTCGCGTCCGGCGCGCCGGTCGAGAGCGACACCCTGTTCCGGATCTACTCGATGTCCAAACCCGTCACCTCGGTAGCGGCGATGCTGCTCTACGAGGAAGGGGAACTGGAACTCACCGACCCGGTCAGCCGGTTCATTCCCGCGTTCGCCGACATGCGCGTCTACCAGAACGGCATGGCCGCCAACCCGATCACCCGCCCGGCTACCGAGCCGATACGGATCTGGCACCTCCTCACACACACCTCGGGACTGACCTACGGCTTCCACCGCGTCCACGTCGTGGACCAGATCTACCGCCGGGCCGGGTTCGACCGGGGCCTGCCGCCCGATCTCGACCTCGCCGAGGCCGCCGACCGGTTCGCCGATCTCCCCCTGCTCTTCGAACCGGGGTCGCAGTGGAACTACTCCGTCGCCACCGACGTACTCGGGCGGGTGGTCGAGGCGGTGTCGGGCCAGCCGCTGGAGCGGTTCCTGGCCGAGCGGATCTTCGACCCGCTGCGCATGACCGATACCGGCTTCCACATCGAAGCGCACCAGGGCGACCGGATGGCCTCGCTGTACAACGCCGACGCGAACGGGCGCGCCGCCGCGGTCGACACCGGCGGCAGCGCCTTCCGTCCGCCCAAGGCGCCGTCCGGCGGGGGCGGGCTGATCTCCAGCGCCAGCGACTACCACCGGTTCACCCAGATGCTGCTGCGCGGCGGTGAGCTCGACGGCGTCCGTATCCTCAGCCCGCGCACGCTCGGCTACATGACCCGCAACCACCTGCCCGGCGGCGCCGACATGCAGGAGTTCGGCCGGCCGGTGTACTCCGAGGTCCCGCAGCACGGTGTCGGTTTCGGGCTCGGGTTCGCGGTGCTCCAGGACGCCGCGCGGCACCGGGTCATCGGCTCGGAGGGCGAGTTCAGTTGGGGCGGCGCCGCGAGCACCGTGTTCTGGGTCGATCCGGTCGAAGAGCTGACGGTCATCTTCTTGACCCAGCTCATCCCCTCCAGCACGCACCCGATCCGCACCAGGCTGCGGCAGCTCGTCTACCAGGCCCTGGTCGGCTGACCCGACGCGTCCCGCAACCGCGCCACCGGACTCCGGCGCCCGTCTCAGCACGTACCGGAAATGTCCCGACCTGAGACCGGGGCGCTCGACAACTGAGCGCCAACCCCATAGGTTCTCAGGATATTCTCAGGATGCCCCCGGATTACCCGCTTGGCACTGCTGCGGAAGCGAGCCGGGCGCGCGGAGTCGCCCATCCCCTGGTTGAAGGACCGCGGCTGCCCGACCGGAAGGAAGTAGATGACCACAACCTCCCAGTTCAACGCACGACGCTACTGGAACAAGCGGCTGAAGCGCGACTGGAGCCTGCACGGCGTCGGGATGGTGCAGCTCGCGCACAGCTACAACCGGTGGATGTACCGGGTGCGCCGGCAGGTGTTCCAGCGCACTGTCCGTACCTCCCGGATCGACGTGGCGCGCTCCGACGTCCTCGACATCGGGTCGGGCACCGGCTTCTACATCGACCTGTGGCAGAAACTGGGCGCTCGCCAGGTCAACGGGGTGGACATCGCCGACAGTGCGGTGGCCAAGCTCACCAAGGCGTTCCCCGGCGTCCGGTTCGAGCGCGGCGACATCTCCGAGGAACTGCCGTTCGAGCCGGCCTCCTTCGACGCCATCTCCGCGTTCGACGTCCTCATCCACGTGGTGGACGACGACAAGTACCACCAGGCGCTGCACAACATCCACGACCTGCTCAAGCCGGGCGGGACCTTCGTCTTCTCCGAGCCCTTCCCGCACGACCGGCGGGTGGGTAACGGCAAGCACCACCTGTGCCGCAGGCTCGACGAGGTGCAGGACGCCCTCGTCGAGGCCGGGTTCGAGATCGTCAGCCGGCGGCCCATGTTCTCGATCATGGCCTCGCCGGTCGACACCGCGAAGAAGTGGCGGCGCGACCTCTGGTACAAGCGGCTGGTGCCGATCCTGAACAAGCCGTTCTGGGGCGGGGCCGCCGGCGGCCTCATGTTCCCCTTCGAGCTGCTGCTCACACGCGTGAAGCGGGAAAGTGTGTCGATGGAGCTCATGGTGTGCCGCAAGCCGGCCGACTCCTGACGACCGGACAGCCCCGCTGGCCCGGAGTCCCACTCCGGGCCAGCGTGCGCGGCGATCAGTGCACGCCGAGGCGGCCCAGCACGTACCGCGCGTCGCGTCCGACGCCGCGCAGCGTGGCCGAGGAGAAGCTGCGCTGGAACTCCAGGCCCACGTACCCGAGTCCGGGCACCGTTGTGGACACCCCTTTGCGGTGCCGCGGCGCGCCGTGCTCGTCCACGGCGGGTGTTCCCTCCAGGAACCCCAACGCCGGTCGGTATCCGGTCGCCAGGATGACCGTGTCCACCGGCTCCCGCGCGCCGTCGCTCCATTCGACCCCGTCGGCGATCACGCGGGTGAACATCGGCCGCCGGTCCGGTCGGCCCGCCTCGACCGCCGCACGCTGGCGACCGTCGTCCAGCACGGGAGGCGGCAGGCGGCGCCACAGCGAGCCGAGCGGCGCGGTGTCCAGCCCGGTGCGCGTGAACCACCAGTGCATATCCCGCCCCAAGGGGCGCTGCCGCATCCAGGAGAGCGGCTTTCGGGTGGCCAGGCTGACGTCGGCGACCGCCGCGAGCTCCACCCCAATCTGCACGGCCGAGTTACCGCCGCCCACGACCACGACGCGCTGACCCGCGAAGGGTTCCGGGGACCGGTACTCCGCCGCGTGCAGCACCCGGCCACCGAACCCGTCCAGGCCGGGAAGCGCGGGCACATACGGGCGGCCGAAGCCGCCGGAGGCTACGACAACAGCGCTCGCGGCGAAGCGCTCCCCGCCGTCCGTCACGGCCGTGAGGCGGGCGTGCTCGGAATCGAGCCGCTTGACCCGGTGGCCGAAACGAATGTCGGCGTCGAGCTCCGCGGCGTAGCGCCGCAGGTAGTCGACCACCTCGTCGCGTCTCGGGTAGCGATCTCCCCCGCCAGGCAGGTTCATGCCGGGAAGGCCGGAGAACCGGTTGGGCGAGAACAGTGTGAGGCTGTCGTAGTAGTGCGGCCACGAGCCGCCGGGCTCTCCGGCCGCCTCCAGCACGATCGGCCGGACCCCGCGCCGCAGCGCGGTCCGTGCGGTTGCCAGCCCGGCCTGGCCGGCGCCGATAATCATCAGAGAGTGCACGTCAGCTCCTCGTTGTAGGTACGCGGAATCACGCCGCCCTGCGGCGGCGCCGGCGGAGACCGCTCACCGCGACGCGGTCTCCCGCCCCGGGCGGGTGAACAGGCCCGCGACAGCGCCCAGGGCGCTGACTCCCGCCAGGGCGAGGAACACAGCGGGGTAGCCCCCCAGCGGCCCCGCCAGGGCCGAGCCGGCCCATGGGGCCAGGGCGATCGCGAGCATGAGCGGGGTGTGCATGATGCCGTTGAGCGTCGCGTAGCGCTCGGCACCCCAGCGGTCGGAGACCGCGGTGGCCTGCACCAGGGTGAAGATGCCCCGAGCCATCCCCGCGAGGAGGGAGGCGGCCGCGATCGCCACGACGGGAGCGGCGACGACGCCGAGCAGGCCGGTCGTCGCGGCGGCCGCGGCGAGCACCACCACCAGCCGGGACACCGGGCCGCTACAGCGCTCCAGCGGCATGTAGACAAGCCGGCCCAGCACCTGGCCGATGCCGCCGATGCCGAGTGCCCACGCGGCGGTTGTCGCGTCGATCCCCCGGGCATCCAGCAGCGGGACAAGATTCACAATGACGGCGTAGACCGCGAACGCTCCAAGGGAGACCGCGGCGGTCAGCGCGAGAAACGCTCGGCTGGCGACAATGGGCCCGACGGAGCTGGCCGCCGCGCGCCCGGCTCCTGTGCCGCGCACGCTGCGCCACACCGGAGTCAGCGCGAAGGCGTGCAGCGGGATCACAACGGCGACCATGATGAGCGCCAGCACCACGTAGGCCCCGCGCCACCCCAGCGCCGAGCCCAGTGCCTCGGCCAGCGGAGCGAAGATTGTGCTCGACAGCCCGGCCACCAGGGTCAACACGGTCAGCGCGCGCACGCGGCGCGCCCCGAACCAGTGGGTGATCGCGGCGAACGCCGGCGGGTAGAGCAGCCCGGCCATCGCCACCCCGGCGGCCAGCCACGCCAGGGTGAAGACCGGCAGGCTGGGCGCCGCGGCGATCGCCCCCGCCGCCACGGCCCCCAGCACGGCAGCGGCGGTCATGACCGAGCGCGGCCCCGAGCGTTCCATCCACCGCCCGACTGGCGCCCCGCCGAGACCGGCCACCACCTGCGCGGCGGAGAACGCGGCCGTCATGTGGACCAGGGACCAGCCGGTGTCGTCCCTGGCCATGGGGGCGAGTACGGGGAAGGCGTAGTAGAGCACCCCGTAGCTCGTGGTGACGGTGACGCACAGAGCGGCGAGAGCCCAGCGCGCCCGCGGATCGGCCTCGCCGAGCCGCTCGGGCGCGCCGCCCACCGCCGGCCGGCGCCTCACGCGCTGGCTGGCCGCGTGCCCGCCAGTTCGACCGGTTCGGGGGTACCGCAACAGCCGTCCTCCTCAGCGGTGGGGACTCCGTCGGCGATCCCCGACCCCGCGCACACCCCGGTTTCGGGCAGGGTCAGCTCCACCCGCGACGCGGCCGCGTGGTCGCCCGCGATCTCGGCGGCGATGCTGCGCACCTGCTCGTAGCCGGTGAGCGCGAGGAAGGTCGGGGCGCGGCCGTAGGACTTCATACCGGCAAGGTAGAACCCCTGTTCGGGATGGGACAGCTCAGCGGCGCCGTGCGGGTAGACGGTGCCGCACGAGTGCACGTTGGGGTCGATCAGCGGAGCCAGCGCGACCGGCGCCTGCAACGTGGTGTCCAGGCCCAGCCGTATCTCGCCCAGCCAGGACAGGTCCGGGCGGAACCCGGTCAGCGCCACGACCCGGCGCACCGGGTCGAGCTCCCGTCCGCTGTCGTCGACCAGCACGGCGCCGGCTTCCGTGGTGCGTACCTCGGCGACGCGGAACCCGGTCACCACCCGCACGCGGCCCGACTCGACCGCTTCCTTCGCGCGCGTTCCCAGGGCGCCGCGCGCCGCGAGCTGGTCGGCGTCGCCGCCGCCGAACGCGTCGCCGATCTCGCCCCGGCGCAGCACCCACACCACCCGGGTTCCGGGGTGGCGCTCGGCCAGTTCGGCCAGCGAGACCAGGGCGGTCAGCGCCGAGTGCCCCCGGCCGACCACAGCGGTGGCCTCACCGGCGTACCGTGCCCGCTGCGTCTCGTCGGCAAGGTCGGGGATCCGGTAGGTGATCCGGTCGGCGGCCGCCTCCTCGCCGAGGGCGGGCAGCCCGTCGCCGCCCAGCGGGTTGGGGGCGCCCCAGGTGCCCGAGGTATCGACCACCGCGCGGGCGAGGACGCGCTCCTCCCCGCCGGCGGCCTCCCGGAGCCGCACCGTGAACGGCTCGGCCGTGCGGTCGGCGTCGACCACCCGCCCGCGACCGCGCCGGCTCACCCCGATGACCTCGGCCCCGAAGCGCACCCGGGTTCCGAGTGCCGCTGCGAGCGGCTCCAGGTAGCTGCTCACCCACTCAGCACCGGTGGGGTAGGCGCTGTCGTCGGGCCGCCGCCAGCCGGTCGCCGCGAGCAGCGCCTCCGCGGCCGGGTCGATGAGGTCCCGCCACGTCGAGAACAGCCGGACGTGGCCCCACTCGGCCACCGCGGCGCCGGCGGTTCTCCCCTTTTCCAGCACCATCACAGGGAGGCCCTGGCGGTCCAGCTCCGCCGCGGTCGCGAGCCCTGTGGGCCCGGCGCCGATCACCACGACCGGATTCCCGTCAACCATAAGATCCTCTTTCATCGATGTCTGTCGATTGAAAGTGACTTTATCGATGAAGATCGATGGACGCAAGCATCGATCTGGGTCGATAATGGGGGCATGACGTTGACGACGCCGCCCGTGCCCGAGACCGCGCCGCTGAGCTCAGGCGACGCCGAGACCTACGCCTCCTGGTTCGCCAGCCTCGCCGAGCCCACCCGGGTCCGGCTGCTGCACAGCATCGCCTCGCGCCCGACACCGGTCAGTGTCGGCGAGCTCGCCGAGGCGCTCGGCATCGGCCAGCCCACGGTCTCGCACCACCTGCGCAAGCTGGCCGAGGTCGGCTTCGTCACGTTGACCCGAGAGGGCACCTCCACCCGGGTCGCCATCAACCCGGCGTGCTGCACCGGCCTGCCACACGCCGCCGACGCCGTGATGGGCATGGTGGCCGCCCGCCCCTGCTGCCCCACCGACCTGCCCGACGACGTCTCGGTGCGGGCGATGCGGCCCGACGACATCGATGCCGTGCGCCGGATCTACGCCGAGGGAATCGCCACCGGAAACGCCACCTTCGAGACCGAGGTCCCCGAATCGGCCACGCTTCTCGCGCAATGGCTACCCGACCACCGGTGGGTGGCCGAGATCAACGGGGAGGTGGCCGGGTGGGCCGCGGCCACCCCCACCTCGTCCCGCGAGGTCTACGCCGGGGTGGCCGAGACCTCCGTCTACGTCGCCGAGGCGGCCCGCGGGCGCGGGGTCGGCAAGACGCTGATCCACACGCAGGTCACCGAGGCCGACCGCCGGGGCCTGTGGACCCTGCAGACCTCGATCTTCCCCGAGAACAAGGCCAGCCTCGCCCTGCACCACATGGCCGGCTTCCGGACACTGGGCGTCCGCGAGCGCATCGCCCGGCACCACGGGCAATGGCGCGACACCGTCATGCTGGAGCGCCGCGCCGGCTGCGACCACAGCACCGAGCCCGCCGAGTGCACGTGCTGACGCACCGCACCCCGCGGCCCCGCCAGCGCGTTCCGGGCGCCAACCGAGTCGGATAGGCTACGGCCGGCCGACACGCTGCCGGCTGGCCACGCCGGAAAATCGAAGTCACGCGACCGCGGGCGGCGCCCGCGACATCCACGCCGGGAGGCCGCATGGGTAAGTCGGGAGTCCCGATACTCCTTGTCATCTGGTTGATCGTTGGCGCCGTGATCGCCGGTCAACGGGGCTACTTCAGCGGCGGCGAGGAGAGCTGCGCCTCGATCGGCAGTGCCGTCATCACGGTCGTCGCCGGGCCCCTCAACCTCTTGGGCCTCAGCCCCGAGATCGAGTGCCCCGACCTCTCGGAGGCCCAGCAACCGGCGCAGTGACCGGGTGGGGCGCGGCACCCCCGCTTCGGGCCACGCGCCAGGACCGGACGGCCGCGTACCACAGCAGGGCGAGCACGGCCGTGGTGGCGACGTGCCAGGGCAGCCGCCACCACGACGGTTCCGCATTGGAGGGCTCTCCAGCGGTGGCGGCGTGCTCGCCGTCGGCCGTCTGCGACCACACCAGGAAGGCGTCGCCCACCGGCAGCAGTCCGCCCGCGTAACGGCGCTTCCCACCGAACTCGACGGCCATGCCGGTCGCCTCGGCCAGCCCGGTGAGCTCCGCGGCGCTTTGCTCGTCGTCGAAGAGGACCGCGTCGCCAAGCGCGACGGCGCTCGCCGACGCCGACAGTCCCAGGACGAGCGGCCCGGAGTCGACATCGCCCGGGGAGTCGTCCCCGGCCGGGTGCTCGCGGATTCCGGGCACCATGGTGATCTCGGAGCCGAACCGGGCCCGGAAGGTTCGGTAGTCCCGTGCCGCCCATTCCGGGTCGACCTCGGCGAGAAAGCGCAGCAGCAGGCTCTGCGAGCTTCCCCGCGCGCCCTCCACCGGCTTCCCGCTCTCCGGGTCGACGGCGTGGGGAATCAGGCCGGTCCGCGGGTCGAGGTGGTCGCGAACGGCACCGGTCCACCGTTCCACCGTCGCGTCGTGGCTGTCCGTGCCGTGCAGCCGGTCGTCCTGGCGCAGCGCCGCGACGGCCACCACGCTGTCCACGGGCCATGCCTGGCCGGGGTAGGCGGTGAGGTAGGGCGTACCGGAGTCCAGCGCGGCATCGAACGCATCCCGCAAGACGGCTGTTTCGGAGCGCAGTGCCTCGGCCTCGGCGGCGGCGTCCTGCGGCCCGCCGGCCAGCTCGACGATCCTCCCCCGCAGCCAGGCGGTCCAACCGGCGTGGTACACGCCGTGCGGCGGATCGGCCTCCTGGGGGAAGGGCGCGGTGCCCGCGGGTGCTTCCAACCGCTCCAGCGCCCAGCGGGCCTCGCGGAGCGCACGGTCGCGCTCTCCGGGCTGCAGCATGCCCACGTTGACCCAGCTGAGCCCGTAGAGGGCGTGCGTGAAGAAGTAGCCCTCTGGGAAGAGCTCCTGCATCCGCTCCCCCGCGTCCGCCTCCAGTTCCGCGCGCAGGAACGCGAGCCGCGGCAGGGCGTCGGCGGCGATCTCGGCACGGGGCTGCTGCAGGGGCGAGGGGGTGTACGACCGGGCTGTCGACACGGCGACGACGCTGGTCGCCGCGAGCGCGACAACGCCGAGCACGGCCGCTGACACCACGCGCCACCGCGGCCGGGGGAAGCGGAAGGATCGCGGGCGCACGCCACGATCATCGCAGTGCCGCGGCGGGTCCGCCATACCACCGTTCGGTGAACACGCGCCCGCACGCCAGGGGCGTCCGGAAGACCAGCACGGAACCGCCGGTCAACGGCCCACCCCGGGCACGGTCCAGAGCAGGCTGCGTGGCGGTGCCGTCCCGCACCGCCACGCCCGCGGCGCGTTCCTCAGAACCCGTCCTCGCCGCAGCTCTTGAGCCACCTGCCGCTCTGTGTGAGGTGGTTGGTGTTGTAGAAGTCCACGCCCGCCTCAAGCTGGGCGCCCCACGCGGCTTCTCGGGGCGCACCCTGGCACTTGTCCTCCCAGGCGAAGCACGGACGGAAGCCGTCCCCACCGGGGACGAGGCGGTCTCCGCCAGGGACTCCCGCCCTTTCCTTGCCGTCGGGGGCTCCCCAGAACCTCGTCGTCATGCCCGAGGCATGCGCCTGCTCGACCACCTCGTTGAGCTCCTGCTGCTCCTCGTCGCTGATCTCGTAGTCGCCGTCCTTGTCGCCACACGCGCCCTCGCCCCACTCGCCGTTGAGCATGCTGAAGTGCTGGGCGTAGACCCTGTCGTAGTCGGGGCTGGAGAAGTTGACCTTGTCGGGCAGGGTGCAGTCGGGACCCGGCTCGATGTCGAAGGTGGCGTTGTCAGGCTGGTAACCCACGAGGTCGTCGGGCGGGGCCCCGCCACTGAAGACCACCTCGACACCCGGCGGTAGGTCCTCGACCTGGTCGAACGCGGCCTCGTAGGCGCGCCGCCGGTCGCTGTCCGGGCCCTCCTCGCCGTCTTCGGAGGGCTCGTCCTTGATCTCGACGACGAGCTGGAACGGTTCGTCGCGGCCGGAGTAGATATCACCGCCGTTCTCCTCGGCCCGTTCTATCAGCGGCTCCGTGTACAGGGTCTCTAGGTTTCCCTCAGCCGGTTCGTACTCGTCGTGCTTGACCCAGAGTTCACCGTCGCCACCGACCCACACGTCAGCTTCAACGCTGACGGCACCGTTGTCCAGCGCGTCGTCAAGCGGGGTTCCGTTCTCGTAGTCGTTGTGCGCGTGCAGGCCCTCGATCCACTCGGTGTCGGGGTCCGGGCACCCCGGCTTCTCGATCGGCGGACGCGCGGGTGCCGTAGGACTGAGGTCGGGGTCCGGCTCGTCGTCCCAGGGCCAGGACGGATCGGGCCACGCCCCGGCCTCGTACTCGGAGCAGTCCTCGCCTCCGGTGACCCGGCAGATCGCGGACTCGCAGAAAGCCACCACGCGACCGGGGATGTCGGCCAGCAGCAGGCCACCGAATATGGCGGCCACGAGGGCCAGAACGCCCCCGTACTCGACAGCGGACGCTGCCCGCTCACCACGCCCCACCCAACGCATCGCGCCGCCCTTTCCCGCAGTGCCCGAGAGGCGAGCCTTGTGGGCTACCGGAACCTCCGAATACCCGTTGGACACTAACGGCGGCCCCGAAGGGCGCAAAGGGCCCATAGACCCAATACGGGGCCCAGACTGCCCGGCGGCCGCACCGGAGACCGCGGCCCGCAGCGCCTGCTGTGGGCTATGCCGATGGGCATAGGCACCCGATGGCGAAGAGCTGATGTGCCGCACACCGGAAGATTCCTACGGTGCCCGCACTACCGGAACTTCAAAAGGGGGCGCCGCTGTGCTGGCAGTACGGAACCTGACGAAACGCTACGGCGACACGACCGCCGTCGACGGGCTGACCTTCGACGTTCAGCCGGGCCGGGTCACGGGATTCCTCGGACCCAATGGGGCCGGGAAGTCGACCACGATGCGCACGATCCTCGGACTCGACCGCCCTACCTCGGGTGAGGCACTGGTGAACGGACGCCCTTACGCGCAGCACTCGTCACCCGTGCGGGAGATCGGCGCCCTGCTGGACGCGCGGGCGGTGCATCCGGGCCGCAGCGCGCACGCGCACCTCCTGGCCATGGCGCGCGCCTGCGGCATCCCCAAGGCCCGGGTGGCTGACGTGCTCGACCTGGTGGGCCTGGCCGGCGCCGCCGGCAAGCGAGCGGGAGAGTTCTCGCTCGGTATGGGGCAACGCCTGGGCATCGCCGAGGCACTGATGGGCGATCCCGGGATCCTGGTACTCGACGAGCCGGTCAACGGGCTCGACCTCGACGGGGTCCGGTGGGTGCGCGACCTGATGCGCGACCTGGCTGACGAGGGCCGCACCGTGTTCGTGTCCAGCCACCTCATGAGCGAGCTGCAGATAGTCGCCGACCACCTGGTGATCATCGGGCGGGGCCGGCTCATCACGGAGGCCCCCATGGCCGACGTGATCGCCGCGTGGTCCAACACGCACGTGGTCGTGCGCACCCCCGACCCCGGGGCGCTCGCCGCGCACCTGAAACGCGCGGACGAACCCGGCCGGACGGTCCGGATCGAGCACGGCGACGACGGTGAGCTGCTGGTATACGGGCTCACCGCGGAGGACGTCGGCGACATCGCCTACGGAGCGGGCACGCGGGTACACGGCCTGCGCCGCGAGGAAGCGTCCCTGGAGCAGGCGTACCTGGAGATCACCGAGACATCCGTCGAGTACGGCGCCCGCGCGGGTGACCAGGAGAAGGAGCACCAGTGAGCACGCTGACACCGGCCCGCACACCCGCCGGCCCGCCACCGGCCGGAAGCCAGCTCGCCCGGGCGGTCGCCTCCGAGTGGACCAAACTGGGCTCCGTCCGGTCCACGTGGTGGTGCGTGGCGGCGGCCGTCGCCGGGATGGTCGTCTTCGCCATCCTCATGGGGTACACGATGGCGTCGAGCATCGACGACGACCCGGCCGCCGCGAGCGACCAGTCGTTCACCCGGGCCACCTCGCAGGGGGTCTTCTACCTGATGCAGCTCGCCATCGTCGCGCTGGCCGCGCTGGCCGGCGCGGGCGAGTTCACCAACCGCAGCATCACCGCCACCCTGCGCTGGATCCCGAACCGTGGCCAGGTGCTAGCCGCCCGCACTCTGGTCACCGCCGTGCTCGCGTTCGTGACCGGAGTGGCGGCCGCGGCCCTGGCGATCACCGTCATCGGGCTGTCCGTCGGCGCCGAGATCGGGGTGGACACGGGGGAGGCCGTGCGCACGAGCCTGGGCGTCGGCACATGCATGGCACTGTTCGCGGCGATGTTCGTCGGTGTCGGGACCGCGCTGCGCAGCATCGCCGGCACGATCGTCGTGGGTTTCCTGCTGCTGCTGGGGTTCCCGCTGGTCCTGCAGCTCTCCAACGTGCAGTTCCTGAACGACCTGGCCGGCTACCTGCCCAGCCTGGCCGGCATCGAGTTCTACGCCGCGGGCGACGCGGGCTTCTACACCGCCCCGCACGACGGCGCCGTCAACGTGTCCTCCGTGATCGGGTGGACGGCCGCCGCCCTCATCATCGGGTACGCGGAGCTGCGGGCGCGCGACGCGTGAGCGGCGGAGCTGGGTCCCCGGCAGTGCCGGGGACCCAGCTCCGCCGCACCGCCCCCTCCACGGACGCCGCTCAGTCGATGAACTCGACCTCGGGGTACTCCTCGGATGGGCCGTCGAGGAGCGGCTGCTCCTCGCCCCGCAGGTACACGTCGAAGAACGCCGTGATGTGGGCCCGCTGCGCGGCCACACTTCGCTCCGGGGCGATCGTGCCTATCGACGCTTCCATCGCCTCCCATTCGTTGTTGTCCGGCCGCAGTCCCGCGTCGATCTGCGGGAGCAGCCACTGGGCGTCCATGAAGCTCATGTGCTCGGCCTCAGGCAGGTACAGCTCCATGGTCTCCCCGGAGAGCTCCCGGAACCGTTCGTAGTCGTGGCTGTGCTCGCTGGTATGCGGGTGTTCAACCGCCCCGCCACTCATTCCGCCGGCCATGATCATGAAGGGCCGGTCCACTCCCCGGGTGGTCGCCTCCGCCCACACCTCGTCCCCGACGTGGTAGGCCACGCTGCCGTCGAGGTCGATTCCGGCGTCGACGCGTTCGTCGCCGACCATCAGCTCGGCCGCCGTGAAGCCGCCCATCGAGTGGCCGAACATCCCCACGGTCGAGAGGTCCAACGCCTCGCCCAGGTCATTGGGAAGCGTCGCGTCCGACACGTCGGGGTTGTCCCCGTTGGAAATGCCGGTCAGGGCGTCGAGGACAAGCTCGGCGTCGGCGATACGAGCCGGGACCGCGGCCCGACCGATCTCGGTGTGGGTCTGGTCATCAAGGGGCGCACGACCGCGCAGCACCCGCCCGTCAGGGAACTCCACCGCGTCCGTCTCGTAGGGGTGGTCGATGGCCGCCACGACATAGCCGTGGCTCGCCAGCTCCTCCACCTGCGCCGTCGCCAGGTGGCGGGATTGCTCGAAGCCCGGGGAGTACAGCACCACCGGCAGGGACTCCGGCTCCCCCGCGGCATCCGCGCCGCTGACCGCGTGGGTCGTCGCGCCGAGGAGGTCGACCGAGTCGCGAGGGAGCCCTGCTTGTTCGAGCGTCGCCCCCGCGATGTAGTCCGCCATCGCCTCGGACAGGTACGGCGCCCTGTCTTCGCCGCCCGCGTTGTCCTTCGCCGGGTACCAGACAGTGGCCATGATCTCGCGCTGGCCGGTGTCCGGCGCCCACGGGTGGTCACGGGACTCGTCGACCAGGTGCAGGTCGACCTGCCCGATGTCGTGCGGACCGCTGGGCTCGGGCACGGACAGCTGGATTGGCTCGGGGTAGGTGACCGCGGCGACCACGGGCGGTACGGCGCACGCCGCCGCGAGGATGACCGCGGCGGCCGAGTAGTAGAGGGGCCGGTACCCGCGCATGGAGAATCTCGTTGTTTCGACCATGCGTCGATCGTCACGAGCGGGCCCCTCCGCACGCATCACCCAAGAGCGTTCGCTGCCCTATCCCGATGTGCATAGGCGCGTGGGGATCGGACCGGCTCAGAAGCCGCTGACCAGACCCGCCTCGTAGGCGACGATGGCGGCCTGCACCCGGTTGCGCACATCGAGGCGGGCGAGGATGGAACCCACGTGCACCTTGGCCGTCCCGGACACGATGCCGAGGCGGCCGGCGATCTGGTCGTTGGACAACCCCTCACCGATCAGGGCCAGCACCTCCCGCTCCCGGGCGGACAATGGCGCGACCCGCTCCCGGGCCGCAGCGCCGCGCGACATCCGCCCGCCGGCGTTGGACGTGTCGAGTTCGGCGATGACCCGCTGTGCCACCTCCGGCGAGAGGTAGGCGCCGCCGTTGGCGACCGCGCGCAGCCCGGAGACCAGATCGCGGGGGTCACCGGTCTTGAGCACGAACCCGTTGGCGCCACCGCTCAACGCCCGGGCGATGTAGGCGTCCTCGGAGAATGTGGTCAGGATGACCACCCCGGTCTCCGGAAACCCGGCCGTGATGGTCTCCGTCGCGGTGAGGCCGTCGGTGCCGGGCATCTGCACGTCCAGTAGCGCGATATCCGGGCGGTGCTGGCGAACCAGGTCGATGGCGGCGTCGCCGTCCGCGGCCTGGCCAACGACCTCGACGCCCGGGGCGGCCGACAGGATGGCTGCCATGCCCACTCGAACCATCTGCTCGTCGTCCGCGAGAACCACGCGCACCGGCGGCTGGTCTTCGGTCGGCTCACCCACGTGCCACAGCATAAGCGGCGGGCACGGTGCGGGCCGCACATGCCGCATTGGCTCGTGCGGCCCTCGTCCCGGTTCGGGCACAGCGGCGCACGCCCAACCCGGGTCACCCGCACCCGGCACAGCGAAACGCGATCACCCTCTCGTGTCCGCGAAACGGGCTTGGGGCGCTCGGGTCTGTTGGCCTACTCCTGCTGCAGGACGTCCTTGCTCACCAGCTCCCCGTCCGCGAAGCAGAGCCGGTACACCGGTGGCAGGCCGTTCTCGCTGCGCACCGTGTAGTAACGGCAGGTCGCGCCGTCTGGAACGGGTGGCTGGCCCGCCAGCGAGTGCTGGGGGTGCTCGAACCTCGGAAGCACCCGCTGCACCTCGGCCTGGTCGTCGCCGACGTGCAGCTTCGCGTACTCCGACGGAGGTAGCACCGCGTTGTTGCCGACGTAGGACAGCAGCAGGAACCCCAGGGCGGTCACGACAGAGGCGGTTCCGGCCGGGATAGTGAGCGCCGTGACCAGCCGGCGCTGGGCGCGCCCGCGGACCCGGCTGCGCGTGCGCTCCGTCTCCGAGGCGGTGTCCGCGCCCCGCTGCCCTGCCACAGCGGGATCCGTACCCTCCGCTGTGTCGTCGACCCGAGCCGTCACGGCGAAGCCCGCGTCGTCGCCGGCCGTGCCCGCGTGGAAGGTGCCGCCCATCCCCTCGATGAGCGCACGCAGTCCAGCCAGTCCCGACCCGCTGCCCTCACTGGGCCCGGCCGCCGGATCGGCCGGGCCGGTGTCGCTGACCCGTACGGTCGTCACCCCCGACTCGCGGGTGACGTGCACGGTCACCCGCGCGCCCGGGGCATGCCTGGCCGCGTTGGTCAGCGCCTCCTGCACGACGCGGTGCGCGGCGCGGCCCGTCGGGCTCGCGGGGTCCAGATCGGGCCCCTCGCGCACCAGGCGGGCGTCCATCCCCGCCGCGACGGCTCTGTCGACCACGGTGGAGATGTCCTCACCAGCCGGTTCGGCCGGTTCCGGCGCCGCTTCCGCGCGCAGTACCCCGATGATCTCCCGAAGGCGCAGGGTGGCCTGGTGCGCGCTGGCGCGCAGCTCGGCCGCGGACTCCCGTTGCTCGTCCGTCGCGTCGCCCGCCACCTCCATAGCGGCGGCGCGCACCCCGATCAGGGTGAGGTCGTGGCCGAGGGAGTCGTGCATCTCGGTGGCGATCCGGGCGCGCTCGCGCAGCCGGGCGTGTTCCGCCTCGACCTCCCGCGAGCGCTCCATCCGCTCGGCGACCTCCCAGCCGGCGGTGCGCAGCATGACGTGCTGCCGCCAGAACCGGCCGAACAGCCACGGGGTGACCACCACCAGCAGCAAGATAAGAACGGCCGAGGCCCAGTCCACGAGGCCCGACAATGTGGCACGGAGGTCACCGCCCATGACCCACCGGGTCGCGTACAGCACGAACGTTACGGCGCACGCGCTGGCGAATACAAGGATGACCGGCGTCACGCGCTCGGTCCGCCGGCCGGCGAGGAAGGCCAGGACGGCCGCCGGGATCCCGTAGGACATCGCGAAGGGGGCGACCAGCCCGTAAAGCTCGGCCATACCCTGCCCCACCAGGGCCGCCGTCGCCAGGCCGAGCGCCGTCGCGGGCCGGGAACGGTTGATCCCGACCGCCACCGCCAGGAGCAGCGCCACCCCAGTGATTTCGGCTGCGGGAAGCGAGGCGCGCAACCCCACCAGGTCGAGAACCAGCACAGTGACCATCGTCGCCCACAGGGCGGCATCAGAAGCCGCGCGGCGCAGGACGCCAAGGTTTTGTGGTGTCCGTCGCGGCATCATGGTCAGTCCCGATCGTTGGCGGTTACCGCTCCCCGGCTGCGGCCCGGCACGACCACGATGGTCCACCGGTACCAGAGTAGGCGCCGGCGCCCATGCGTCACGCTCTCGACCCGCCCTGCTTATGTCCGGTTCGTGCTACACCCGCGCCGCGCGGCCATCGTCTCCGGCGCGTCGGCGAACCCAGTACCTCGGCCACGACCGGACGGAACAGCCCAGCCACGTCACTGACGAAGCCGCGCCGGCCAACGCCGACGTGCCGCAACGCTGGCCCGTGATCGAGCGCGACCACGCAGCCGGCGCCCAGAAGCAGGGTCCACCAGCCGGCCCCCATCGGTACGCGCACCAGCCACGGTAGGTGGCCGAAGCCTTCGCGGAGCCGCTGGGTGTGGAACGGGACGTGGCGTTCCTCATCGGCGAGGATCCGGCCGGCCACGTCGGCGAGCAGGGCGTCATCGGTACCGTCGCGCAACGCGCGGTAGTAGCGCAGCGCGACCACCTCGGCCACCATGAGCGTCATCAGCTCCAACCGCAGCCCCAACGCGTTGCGCACGGTCACGAACACCGTGTCGCTCCAGTGCCCGGCGATGGTCGGTGCTCCCGCACTGTCCAGCAGCAGCGCGAGCAACCGGGCATGGTTCTGCTCTTCGGCGACGAACAACCGGACCGCCGCCAGGTAGTCGGGGTCGGCCGCCCGAGCGCTCTTGCGGACCAGGACCGCGCCGTCGCCGTCCTCCCCCGTCTGGAACCGCTGCAGGCTCCGGATGACAGCCGGAGCCAGGGTCGCGCCCAGCGCCCAGTCCGGCTCGGCGGTGTCCCGGCGGCGCTCGGCGTCCTCCCCGAACCGTCGCGTCCACACCTGGAATCCGCCCTCGCCCAAGGTCACTCCCCACTTCGCTGTCGTGCTGCCGCATGTCGGGCACCCGAACGCTAATGCCCACCGAGCCCGGTGGCCAAGATGTCGTCACCGCCGCCACCGGCCCATGCGTGCGGCTCCGCGGCTCGCTGGGGAGGCCCGCCGGCCCACGCAGGATGAGCGGCTGAACCAGTGGGTGGTGGCCGCATCCGGTCGCGCTCCCAGCCGGCGCCGAGCCGTTCCCGGTGCTGGGGCTTTAGCGCTGGTCACGGGGCGCGGAGGCGTCGGCCGAGCACGGCCGGATTGGCGGACCCCGAATCCATGGTGGGCAGGGTTCCTGGAAGACTCGGGCCGCTGTCGACCACCGCTCCGCCCAGCCCCGCGAAGGTGACCATGACCGAAGGGCCGCCCCCACAGGGTCCACCACCCGGGCCGCCGCCACCCGGTGGGAGCCGCCCGGCACCACCTCCTCCGACCGGTATCCCTCCGGGTCACCGACCACCCCCACCCGCGCCGCACGGCCCGGGGCAGCCGCCGCCGGGGCCTCGGGGCCCGGCGCCCCCGCGGCCGCCCCACGGCGGTCCTCCCGGCCAGCCGCCGATGGCCCCCACTCCACCCCCGCCGCCGAGGCGGTTCGTGACGGGTCTGGTGTCCTCGCTCGTGACCCTGGTCATCGCGATCGCGATCACCGGAACCGTTGTCTACGTGCGCGGCGACTTCCGCGCCGGGGCATCCCCCAGTCCGGCCGGGGTGCCCGAGGAGCCGTGCGCCAGTATCGACGAGGAGCGGCTCGACGAGATCTCCGCGCAGGAGAGCAGCTTCAGCGTCCAGCAGGAGAGCAGCAGCTGCTCGTGGGACGCCCAGTTCGACGGCATGGCCGACGTCACGTTGCAAGTGACCTATGCCACTCCGATGAGCTCGGCGAACGCCAGCAGAGCCGAGGAGCGCGGGGTGGAGCCGACAACCGGGGCCGGGGACCTGACCGACGCCGGGGACATATACGAGGGAGCACTCGACAACAACTCCGAACCGGTTACCTCCACCGACGAAGTTCTCGGCAAGCGGGAAGAGCCACAGGACTTCGGCGACGAGAGCGCCCTCGTGTACCTGCGCACCGAAGAATCGCTCGTTACCTACAGCACGTCCCGGGCCAGCAAGGCCGCCCTGGTGATCCGGGATGGCGATCGGGTGACCGAGATCCGGGTGCGGAAATACGGCGACACGTTCAGCTTCTCGCCAGCCCAGAGCGCACTCACCGACCTGGCCGATGACGTTCCGTGGCAGGAGGGGTGAGGATCCGTACGGCCACCCCCCGCGACAGAAGGGACCGCGCACGACCATGACTCACGGCCCGCCTCCCGCCCCACCACCGCCGCCGGGGTACCCGCAGATGCCGCCGCCGGGGTTCCAGCCGCAACCGCCGCCCAGGCGGCGCGGCCGCATGGGCGTCGCGCTCGTCTCGGGCGCGGTGACGCTCGCGGCCTACCTGGTGGTCGCCGGTGTGCTCGGCGCGGTCGCGTACGGCGCGGAGCCGGAGGAGCCCGAGGGAGGCGGCCACACGATCCCCGAGGAGCCGTGCGCGGCAGTGACGATCGCGCAGCTCAAGCGGGTGTCGGCCACGGACCCCACGTCCCATGGCACCCGGGACGGCACGTCCTCCGAAACCGCGCCCGAGGAGCCCGACGTCGCGGCGTGCGCATGGCACGCGACGTTCTCCGACGGGACCCTGGGTTCTCTGAACCTCACGTTCCGCGTGCCGGTCGGGGACCCGGACTCCAACTCCAATGCCCAGCAGTTCTACGAGTCCAACGCGGTCGAGTACGGCATCATCTCCGACCCCGAACCAGAGGCCGAGGGCGGCCGGGAGATCACGATCGACGACTCCCGGGAGCTCGACCTGGGCGACGACAGTTTCCTCGTCTTCGCTGAGGAGGAGAGCTTCCCCGGAGGAGTGGGAGAGGAGCCCGTCCCGGCCGCGGTCGCGCTCGTGCACGTACGCGACGCGAACATGAATATCCAACTCCGTGCCTACGAGGCCACCGGCGCCGACAACGAGGGCAAGCCCGATCTCGCCGATGACGAGGAGGCGCTGATCGCCATGGCGGAGCAGGCGCTGGCGAGCCTGGCCTGAACCGTGGGGCGCCGGCTCACCGGATGACGGACAGCACCGTGAGAGCGGTCCCGGTCAGGTGTACGTCGCCGTGTCGGCTTCCCCGCCGCGCCGCTTCGTCGGGGGTGATTCCCCGGGTACACAGCCGCCACGTGGTGTCGGCGTCGAGCTCGACCGCGGCGTCGGGGCGCTGCGCGCCGGCCCGTTCGACCATCCAGCCGCCCCGCCGGTACACACAGCTCCAGTCGCCACCCCCGGGGCCCGTGACGGTGAAGAGCAGCCGCGTCCCCTCGGCGGCAGGGACGTCGCGCAACGTGTATGGCAGTGCCCGCAGGAACGTGTCCAGCACCGTGTGCACCACCTCGGGCTGGGTGAAACCGGGTCGTCCGGTGGCGTCACGGATCTGCTGCTGGTGCGTCCAGTACTCGGTGAGGTCACGCGCGGCATCCAGCCACACCGGAGCCGGGTCGGGGCCCGCCCAGGTCACCGGCTCACCCAGCGCGTCCAGGTCGACCGTTCGCCAGTGCTCGACGATCTGCGGGCCGACGTGCCCTAGGAGATCCACCAGCATCCGGGTGCTCCAGGCGCGGGTGGTGGCGACCCACTCCTCGTTGAGCCGGTCGATGAAGCTGGGAAAGGGTTCCTCAGATCGGGGGCGTGGGCCGTCAGGATAGCGGTCCCTGGAGCGCGCTAGCCGGTTCAGGTGGTCTCCGAGCACGTGACCGGCGATGTCGCGCACCCGCCAGCCGGGACATCCTGTGGGCCACTGCCATTCCTCGTCACTGAGGACGCGCAGCAGCGCCATCGTCTCCTCGTGTTCGCGGGCAAACAGGTCCCGCACTTCGATCCGCGGCCCCAGCCACCAGGTCCCGTCGATTGCCATGCGCTTTATGTTCCCGTGCCCCCCACCGGCGAGCAACCGGATTCCCGGGGCGACCCCCGCGGCCTCGGCGGGGTTCCCAGACAATCGCGCATGCGGCCCGGGCCGCGTTTGGGCCCGGATTCGGGCACAGGAGGCGCACGCCCGCAGTGAGACTCCGGCCGCTCGCGCTTCTTCAGTCGGCCAAGAAAGCCGCCGGCAACAGTGAAAGCGCCACCGTCCGGTTAGGGCCCAGGACTGGGCCTGGGTTGGGTCCGCGGCCTCAAGACGGCCGTCCTTCGCGCGAACTAGCGTGAACGCACTAACCATCTCGGTTGACTGCACCGGAGGGCCGGGCCGTGAAACTGACTCTGGGAACGGGACACTCGCCCCCGACCCCGCCCCCGCGGCGGGATCGCGGCGCTTCCCTCACCGAGTACGCGGGAACGATCATCCTGGTCGCCGCGGTGGCGGCCGCGGTCCTCACCACCGGGGTGCCCGAGCGCGCGCACGCCATGATCGAGACCTCGCTCTGCGAGGCCGGCGCCGGCGACGACTGCGACGAGCTCTCCACCGAGGCCGCCGGCGAGGAGGGATCGCGGACGTCGCCGGTGCCCCCCGACTCCGATGAGGACGATCCCAACGGCGAAGACAAGCTGGAATGCGACACGAGCTGGCCCAAGCTTGAGGGTACCGACCCCGAAACGGCCAAGCGGCTCATCGAGGAGCAGGAGCCCGACCTCAACGTGAGCATCGTGCCCGAGGGGACCCTGGCCACCGCGGACTTCCGCTGCGACCGGGTGCGCATCCCCGCCGACAAAGACAGCGGCGAGGTCATCGAAACGCCGCAGGTTGGCTGACACCGCTCGAACCCGCCGGGCGGGTGTCCGAGTTCACCGGTCTGACCGTTCCCGGATCCGCCACCGATCTCAAGGTCGACACCGAGACCACCGACGACGGCCGCGAGCGCGTCACGGGGTCGTTCACCACCGACGCGACGGCGCGGAGGATTTCCGCGCGGCCGACAACCTTGGCGTCTACAACGATCCCGAGGGTCCCGCCGATGAGGACCGCGAGATGTTCGACGCCGAGGAGGAGACGGTCGACGGCGCCACAACCTGCCGCGGGTCGTACGCGGATTCCACGGTGGTGCGGCGGGAGGTGCTGGTGCTCTACCCGAAGGAGGACCAGGCTGCCGTCCACCTGCTCGCCTACGAGAGCGAATAGGGCCGCGGCTCGGATTCCCGGTGCTCCGTGACCGCATTCGCTCGCCGTCGCCGGGACCGGTGGCGGCGCGGGCGGTGCGGCGGGCGGCGGGCACTCCGCCCGACCCGGCACCGATACGCGTCAGGCCGTGACCTGTTCCTGGTCGCGCCACCAGGCGAGGGTTTCCGTCAGCGCCTCGTCCATGGGGGTTGGCGCGACACCGAACGTGTCCTCGAACGCGGAGGAGTCGATAACGAAGGGGCGGACGAACTGGTAGCGGACGGCCTCCAACTCTCTGATCATCGGCGAGACCAGCCCCGTCGCGCGGAGTAGCCAGTGCGGCAGCACACCGACCCCCGGATTCGGAATGCCGGCGATCGCGCACAGGCGCTCGGCGACCTCGCGCGCCGAGATCGCCGGGCTGGTCGGCACGTGCCACACTCTGCCCCACGCACGGTCGTCCGTGCCGGCCGTGGCGAGGGCCCGAGCCACGTCGGGAACGTAGGTCCAACTGTGCGGCTGGCCGGGGTCGCCGGCGAACCGGACGCGCTTACCCGCCAGGAGCTTCGGGACGAACCGGTCACCGAGGTGCGACTGGTCCCGGCATCCCGGCCCGAAGTAGTCGCTGCCCCGCACCTCGGTGGCCCGGACCCGTCCGGCCTCGTGCGCGGCCAGGGCGTCGCGCCACATCTTGGCACGGACCTCGGCCTTGGCACTTGACGGCGCGAGCGGGTCGGTCTCGCGCATGGGGCCCTCCGGCGGGCCGTAGACGTAGAGGTTGCCGAGGATCACGTAGCCCGCTCCGGTGGCCTCCGCGGTAGCCAGCAGCGCGTCGGCGATCGGCGGCCAGTCCTGGGGCCAACGGTGGTAGGCCGGGTTCACGCAGTTGTACAGGGTGTCGGCGCCCCGCGTGAGGCTGGTCAGCTGTTCGCGGTCCGACGCGTCGGCGGCGACCCGCTCGACGGTCTCGGGACCGGACCCTGACCGGCTCACGAGGACCACCTCGTGCCCCCGCTCCTGCAGCGTCCGGGCGAGCCGCACCCCGACCTGGCCCGCCCCGACGACGACGTGCTTTCCCATGGTTGGCCTCTTTCCCCTCGTATCGGTACTGCCGCCCCCGCGGCGGCATCCTGCCTCGATTCCGGCGACGCGCCGAACCCCGAGCCAGGCCATCGATCGGAATGCCGATCTCAACTGAGATCAATGCTCTCAGATAGGTACAGCGCTTTCAAGAGCACTGCTCTCGTTTTTATCCAATGCTCTGCTACGCTCGCGATCATGAGTGCGAGCCAAACGGCGCGGGAGCGCGTCCGCGCGGAACTGACCCGCGAGATCACCGATACCGCCCGCCGGCACCTTGCCACCGCCGGCGCGTCGGGCCTGTCGCTGCGCGCGGTCGCCCGGGAGCTGGGGATGGCCTCCTCGGCGGTCTACCGCTACTTCCCGTCACGGGACGACCTGCTCACGGCGCTCATCATCGACGGGTACAACGACATCGGCGCGGCCGTGGAGCAGGCGGACGCCGCGTGCGACCGCGGCGACCATCCGGGCCGCTGGCTCGCCGTGTGCCACGCCGTCCGCGACTGGGCGCTGGCGCACCCGCACGAGTACGCGCTGCTCTACGGCTCCCCGGTGCCGGGCTACCGCGCGCCACAGGACACGGTGTCCGCCGCCATCCGCGACACGGTCGTCTTCGGGAACATCGTCGCCGACGCCTACCTGGCCGGTGCGCTCCACCCGCCAGACATCTGCCCCGCCCCGCCGGACTCGTTCGGTGCCGACGCCGAACGGCTCCGCGAGATCATCCCGGACGTCCCCGACAAAATCATCGCGCGGGCCGTCACCGTCTGGACCGGCCTGTACGGGTGGCTCAACTTCGAGCTGTTCGGCCAGTTCAACAGCACGATCGAGGACCGCGCCACCGCGTTCGACCACAACGCGCGCTGCCTCGCCGGGCTGGTCGGGCTACCGGCCCCCCGCTGAGGCCGCGGCCGGTCGGAGTCTCAGCGGCCCGCTCCGGGGGCAGCCCCGAGCCTGCGGTAGGTGGCGCGGTCGGCTAGTGTCCGGCCTCCCGACCGGACGAGTGGCTCTCTTCTGGCTTCAGACTCGCGAGCAGCGCCTCACGCGAGGGCGCCGCGCGGTGCAGCTCGTCGAGGGTCTCGACCAGTTCCGTGAGCCCGGCGACGATCCGGGCCCGGCGGCTCTGGTCGAGGCCGGCGAACACCCTGGCCTCGATGGCGATCTGTGTGGGGAACACGGTGTCCACGATCCGGGCGCCCTCATCGGTCAGTTCGATGAACGCCGCCCGGCGGTCCGCTGGATTCGCCCGCCTGGTGACCAGCCCACGACGCTGCATCTTGTCCAGCGTCTTGCTCACCGCGGCGGAGGACCGCCCCATGTCCATGGCGATCTGCCGGGCGATCATCGGCGGATCAGCGTGGCGGATCAGCGCCATGATGTCGAGCTCTGACGGGGTGACCGGACTGCCGGCGAAATAGGGCTCGAGTGCGAGTTCAAGGAGTGCCTGGGCACGCTTGAGCGGCCCGACGATGTCCATGGACGAGGTGTCCAGGCCGGGGTGGGCCTGTTCCCACTCTGCACGGGTGCACGGGGCCCTGGATTGCACGACTCCCCCTCACATTGTTAACCTCGAAACCAATTAATTAACCGGTTAATCAATAGTTTCCTATTCCCAGTGTACCGATGCGGAGCTGGGGAGAGAGGGCGTGGCGCGATGCCGTCGAACAGCACGCGATCCCGGATGTCCGAGCCGGGAACCGGTGAGCGGAGAGGAGCCGGTGAGGAGTGGCGGATCCGCCTACTGATCCTCGTACTGGCCGGGCTGACGGCGGTCGCGCCATTCGCGACCGACATCTACGTTCCGGCCTTTCCCGAGCTGGCCGCGTCGCTGTCGGCGGACGACTCGACGGTGCAGCTCTCCATGACCATGTTCCTCATCGGACTCGCCGGGGGCCAGCTCGTGCTCGGGCCGCTCAGTGACAGCCTGGGACGCCGGCGCGTGCTGCTGTTCGGCACGGCGGCATTCCTCGTCCTGTCCCTCGTGTGCGCTATGGCACCGTCGATCGAGGTGTTCAACCTGGCACGGGTACTCCAGGGCGTGGCCGGCGCGGCCGGGATCGTCGTGGCGCGGGCCGTGATCACCGACCGTTTCCAGGGCGCGGCGGCGGCCCGGCACTTCTCGGCTCTGGCGTCCGTCGTGTTCGTCGCCCCGGTCGTCGCCCCCGTCCTGGGCGGTGCGCTGCTCGGTCTCGGGCCCTGGCATGTGCTGTTCGTGGCCCTGGCAGCCTTCGGCCTGCTGCTGCTCGCCGGCGTCCTCGCCTGGGTCCCGGAGTCGCTGCCCACCGACCAGCGCCGCTCCGGTGGCCTCCCCAGCACGCTCCGAGCCATGGCCACGCTGCTCACCCGGAGGGTGCTTGTCGGCTACCTCATCGTCCTGGGGATGTGCTTCGCGGCGTTCTTCGCCTACATCTCCGGAGCCACCTTCGTCTTCCAGGACATCTACGGTGTCTCCGCCACTCAGTTCAGCCTGATCTTCGCTGCGAACGCGGTCGGCATGCTGGTCGGCGGACAGGTGTTCGGCCGGATGGCCAGCCGGGTGCGGCCCCGGACGCTTCTGGGGAGCGGTCTCGGAACGGCATTGGCCGCCACCGCCGTGCTGACCGCCGTCCTGGCCTCCGGAGCCGGGAACCTGGGCGTGACCTGGGGCTGCCTCATGGTCACGGTGACCGGATTCGGCATCACCGTTCCCGCGATCATCACGATCGTCCAGGATCTGGGCGACGACGCACCTGGGGCGACATCGGGGCTGGTCGGTTTCGGCCAGTTCGCGCTCGGTGCCGGGGGTGCCCCGCTGACCGGCCTGTTCGGCACGAGCAGCGTGCTGCCCATGGCGCTGATCATGCTCAGCGGGGTCGGCCTGGCGATGCTCGCCTTCGCCACCGTGGCGCGTCCTTCGGCCACGTAACGCCGCCAAGCGGCCGGGGACGGAAGGGGCCTTGTGACACGGTGCCAGACCGCCGGACGCCCCGCACCGGTGCCGCGGCCCCTCCCTAGAGTCAGCTCCGAGCCGGGTCCGTGCCCCCGGCCAGCACCGGCAGCACCGTCCTTCCGTCCAACCGGGGTCCTTCGGTGTGCAGGTGGCAGCGCACGGTCCCTCCGCTTTCCGTTGGGACCGCCTCGGGGGCCTTCTCCCGGCAGACGTCCATGGCCGCCGGACAGCGGGTGTGGAAGCGGCACCCCGGCGGCGGGTCGATGTGGTTGGGGATGTCGCCGCGCAGGATGATGCGCTCGCGTGTGCTCGCGGAGTCGGGATCGGCGCTCAGGCCCGCCGAGATCAGCGCCGCGGTGTAGGGGTGCGCGGGCCGGTCGTACAGCTCGGCGCTGGGCCCCTCCTCCACGATCTCGCCCAGGTACATCACGGCGGTGCGGTGGCTGATGATCCGTACGATCGCCAGGTCGTGCGAGACGAACAGGAACGTCGTGCCCGACTCCCGCTGGATCTGCTTGAGCAGGTTGACGATCTGGCTCTGCGTGGAGACGTCGAGCGCGCTCACCGGCTCGTCGAGAACCACGAACTCCGGCCGGGTGATCATCGCGCGGGCGATGGCGATGCGCTGCCGCTGCCCGCCGGAGAACTCGTGCGGGTAACGCGCGGCGTGCGCGGCCCGCAACCCCACTGACTCCAGCGCCTGGGTGACCCGCCGCTCGCGCTCCGCGGCAGAGGCCACCGAGCCGTGCACCACCAGTGGCTCCGCCAGAAGCTGCCCCACCCGCATCGACGGGTCCAGCGAGGCGTAGGGGTCCTGGAACACGATCTGCATCCGCGGCCGGGCGGCGGTGAGCTGGCGGGGCGCCAGGCTCGTGATGTCGGTGTCGCCGAGGTGGACGGTTCCGGCCTCCAGGGGGTTCAGTCGGAGCGCGGCCAGGGCCGCCGAGGACTTCCCGCTCCCGGACTCCCCTACGACACCGAGGGTCTTCCCGGCCTCGACACCGAAGGAGATGCCGTTGACCGCCCGCAGCAGCTTCCGGCCGCGGAACGGCCCGCGGCTGCCGATGTCGAAGCTGACGCGCATCCCCGAGACAGTCAGCCCTGACCCGGTGCGGGGCCCGGCGGTAGTGCCGGCGGCGGTGGCGGTCATCGCTTCTCCTCCTTTTCGGGCGTCCCGGTCTTCTCCAGGTCGATTGGCTCCCCGCCGGAGGCCACCGCGGCGCGGCGGAGGGCTTCCGCCAGCTCAGCGCTGCGCGCGCAGCGCACGCTTCCCCGGTCGTTCGGGGTGAGTGCGACCGGTTCGGCGGCGCAGGTGGTTGCCTCCGCGTGCGCGCACCGCGGGTGGAAGCGGCACCCCTGCGGCCAGGCCTGCGGTTGGGCCACGGTTCCGGGGATCGCGGCGAGCTCCCGGCCGGCGGCGAGCGCGGTCTGCGGCATGGCGTCCAGCAGCCCCGCGGTGTAGGGGTGGCGGGGGTGCTGGAACAGCTCCGCGACGGGGGCGCGCTCCACCACCTGCGCCGCGTACATCACGACGACCTCGCGGGCGATGTCGGCCACCACACCGAGGTCGTGCGTGATGAACAGGACGGACATCCCGAGGTCGCGCTGCAGTTCGCGGAGCAGCTCCAGCAGCCGCGCCTGGATGGTGACGTCGAGCGCCGTGGTCGGCTCGTCGGCGATCAGCAGTTGCGGCTCGCAGGCCAGGGCGACCGCGACCATCACCCGCTGCCGCATCCCGCCGGAGAACTGGTGCGGGTACTGCCTGGCCCGGCTCTGAGCGCCGGAGATCCCCACCCGTTCCAGCATCTCCACCGCCCGCTGCCACGCCGTCGCGCGGCTCACCCGGCGGTGCCGGCGGACAACCTCGGCGATCTGCTCGCCCACCGTGTAGGCCGGGTTGAGGCTGTTCATCGGCTCCTGGAAGATGAACCCGATCCGGTCGCCGCGGACCCGGTTGAGCTGCCGGTTGGACAGGCCGATCAGCTCGCGGCCCTCGAACCGGACGCTGCCCGATGTGACCCGGCCGCCCTTGGCGGCGACCAGCCCGACCACCGCCAGCGCGGTGAGACTCTTGCCCGACCCGGACTCTCCGACCACGCACACAACGTCGTTGCGGCCTACGGTGAACGACACGTGGTCCACCACGGTCAGCCAGCCCGCCGGGGACGGGAACTGGATCGTGAGGTCGCGGACCTCCAGCAGTGGTTCCTCAGCCATCTTCAGCGCCCCTCCTTGCGTTCCGCTCCGACCGAGTCTCGCAACCCGTCGCCCAGCAGGTTCAACGACAGCACCGTCACCGAGATGACGACCCCCGCGGCGATCAGCGGGACCGGATTGACACCGAGGTAGGGGAACGAGCGTCCGAGCATCGCTCCCCAGCTCGCCTCGGGAGGCTGGACACCCAGGCCGAGGAAGCTCAGCGCGGCCTCGGCCAGCAGGGAGTGCCCCAGGAGGACGGTCACCTGGACCACAAGAGGGCCCAGGATGTTCGGCAGGATGTGCCGCAGCACGGTGCGCAGGCCCGAACAGCCGATCGCGCGGGCCGCGGTGACGTAGACGTCCTCGCGCACGGACAGGGCGCTGCCGCGAACCACCCGCATGATGCGGGGACCGTAGACGATGCCGATCGCGGTCATCGCGTTGGGCAGGCTGGGCCCCAGCAGGCCGACGATCACCACCGCGAGGATCAGCGCCGGGAACGCCATGATGGCGTCGTTGACCCGCATGATGACGTTGTCGACCCGGCCGCCCAGGTAGCCGCTGGCCAGCCCCAGGGGGAGCCCGATGACCAGGGCGATCGAGACCGCCTGCAGCGGAGCCATGAGCGAGAGCTGGCTCGCGTGGAGCAGCCGGCTGAGCACGTCCCGGCCGAGGTCGTCGGTGCCCAGGAGGTGGTCCGCGCTGGGTGCCGCGTTCACCAGGTACAGGTTGATCTGCGCCGGGTCGTGCGGGGCGATGAACCGCGCCAGGATGGCGACCACCGCGAGCGCCGCCAGGAACACCAGCGACACCATGGCGGCGCGCTTCTCCACCAGCCGGCGCCAGAAGGTCCGGGGTGCCGTGTTGTCCAGGTCGTCGTTCGGTTGGCCGGTGTTGACAGCGGGAGGAGGTGTGGTCGTGGTCACGAGACACGCACCTTCGGGTCGAAGTAGCTGTAGGAGAGGTCAACGACGAGGTTGACGAGGAGCACGATCACCGCGGCGACCAGCGCGATCCCCATGAGCGCCGGGAGGTCGCGCTGGAACACGGAGCTCACCGCGAGGTCACCGACGCCGTCCATGATGAACACCTGCTCTATGACCACGGTGCCGCCGAGGAGCCGCCGCACCTGCAGGCCGAGCACGGTCACCACGGGCACCGCCGCGTTCTTCAGCCCGTGTTTGACCAGTACGGACGTGGTCGATACCCCCTTCGCGCGAGCCGTCTGGATGTAGTCGTGCTCCAGCACCTCGCGCATGCTGCCGCGCACCTGCCGGGCCAGCTCGGCCGCCACTCCCAGCCCGAGAGCCAGGCATGGAAGCACCAGGTGCAGCGCCCACATGCCGGGATCCTCGACCAGGGGCACGTAGCCCGTGGCCGGGAACCACCCCAGGGTCAGCGCGAAGACCAGCACGATCATCAGGCCGAGGAAGAACTCGGGCGCGGAGATCCCCAGCGAGGTGAGGAAGATGGTGGCCCGGTCGGCGAGCGAGCCGCGGCGCACCGCCGCGAACACTCCGGCCGGGATCGCGATGAGCAGGCCGATCAGCACGGACCCGAAGGTCAGCGAGAGGGTGACCGGCAGGCGTTCCAGGATGAGGTCGGCGACCGGCCGCTCATCGGCGAAGGAGGTCCCGAGGTCGCCGACCGCCGCACCGCTCACCCAGTTGACGAACTGGACGGTCAGCGGCTCGTCGAGCCCCATGCTCTCGCGGGTCTCCTCGATGAGCTCGGGGGACGCCGACTCTCCCGCCATGATGACGGCGGGGTCACCGGGGGTGAGGCTCACCATGGCGAAGGTCAGCACCGCGACCAGGATCAGCATCGGCACGGTGGCCGCGACGCGGCGCAGGACCAGCCGGAGCGTCGTCATGAGCAGCCTCCCGCGATCTTGACGGTGTCCAGCTTGTCCGTGACGTAGCCGGCGTTCGGCTCGATGCCGGTGATACAACCGGGCTGGTAGGCGTACACGTTGGACCGGGTGATGACCGGGAAGGTGGCCGCCTGCTCCACCACCTCCTCGTTCAGGTCCTCCAGTAGCTCCTGGCGGTCGGGGTCGTCGGCGTTGATCAGCCGCCCCTCCTCAACCAGCTCGTCGATGCGCGGGGTGACCGGAGCCCCCTGGGTACCGGTGCCGTAGGAGCTGACGACCTCCTGGTACGCCTCAAGCGCGTCGGCGCCGGCGCCGCGGCGCACCATCATGATGTCGCCGCGTTCGTGCGGCGGGCGGAACATCAGGTTCTGCGAGAGGTCGATGACGTCGAGCTGCACGTCGATGCCCGCCTCGCCCAGCATCGCCTGCAGGGCCTCGCCCAACTGCAGGTACTCGCTGGTGTTCAGCAGCAGGAAGCTGATCTCCAGGCCGTCCGCATAGCCGGCTTCGGCGAGCAGCTCCCGCGCGCGTTCGGGGTCGTAGGGGTAGCGTTCGGCCAGCTCCTCGTCATAGATCGGCGACAGCTCGGTGACGAGCTGGGTGGCGGGTTTGCCGCTGCCGTAGGAGATCGCCTCGGCCAGCCCCTCGCGGTCGATGGCGTGCATGATGGCCCGGCGGACCTTGAGCTTGCTCAGCGACTCGCGGTTGATGTTGAGGTAGATGGTCCAGATGCTGTTCTTCTCGTTGACCAGCACTTCGAGCCCGGCGTTCTCGGCCTCCGGTATCTGGCGGGGTGCGATGAGCGAGAGGTCGGCCTGGCCCGAGCGCACCGCGTTCAGCCGCGACTGTCCCTCGCTGACCCGGTGGTGCTCCAGGTGGGCGGGTCGTCCTTCGGCGCCGTCCCAGTAGTCGTCGAACCGGTCCAGCCGGGCCCTGTTGTTGGGCACGAAGCTGGACAACTTATAGGGGCCGGTCCCGACGGCGTCGAGCTCCAGTCCGTCGCCGCTCTCCTCGATGGCGCGCGGGCTGATCATCATCCCGGCGACCTTGCCCAGCCAGTACTCGATCTGGCCGTTGGGCTGGTCCAGGTGCATCGTGACCGTGTGGTCGTCGACGACCTCGACCTCCGTCACAAAGTCGAACGCGCCGTGCAGGGTGGTGCTCGCCTGGTCGAGCAGGGAGATGCTGCGCTCGAAGTTGGCGGCGACGGCCTCGGCGTCCAGGGTCTCCCCGTCGTGGAACCGCACCCCCTCGCGGATCTCCAGGGTGAACTCGGTCAGGTCGTCGTTGTAGTGCCAGTCCGTGGCGAGGCCGGGTACCGGCTTCCCGTCGTCGTCGAACTCGACCAGGTTGTCGTAGAGGGCCGGCATGAGCCCATTGGTCATGTTCCGGTCGTTGGCCGCGGTCGCCGGGTCGAGGGTGGCGTGGCCGGAGGTGTCGTAGAAGATGACGGTCCCCTCGGTGTCGTGCTCACCGCCCGCCGCGGTCGACGCGGGCGCACTCGGAGCGCAGCCGGTCAGCACGAGGGCCGCGGTAAGCGCGAGCGCGGCCGTACCGCGCAAGGGCCCGCGTACCTGCGGTCGGGGTTGTCGGGGCCATATCCACATGGCTCCTCCTTCTTTGCCTCAACGGGGGATGGAGTCGGCGCTGAGCTGGTTCTTCAACGGCTTGCCCATGGAGTTCCGCGGGATCTGGGCGACGAAGGCGAACTGGCGCGGCCGCTTGTATCCGGCCAGCTCCCGCTCGCAGAGCGCGGCGAGTTCCGCCTCGTCCGCGCCCGCGGGGGCCTCCACGAAGGCCACGACCCGTTCTCCGAGGTCGTCGTCGCCGACGCCCACGACCGCGACGTCGCGGACGGCTTCGTGGCGGCGCAGGACCGCCTCGACCTCGGCGGGGTAGACGTTGGCGCCGCCCGAGATGATCATGTCCTTCGCGCGTCCGGTGATGTAGAGGTATCCGTCCTCGTCGAGGTAGCCGAGGTCGCCGGTGCGGAAGTGGCCGTCGGCGGAGAGCTCCGCCGGTCCAAGCGGGCCGTGGCCCAGGTAGCCGGAGATCATCAGCGGGGTCCAGGCGAGGATGTGCCCGGGTGCCCCCGGCGGGAGTGCGCGGTCGTCGTCATCGACCACCCGCACGCTCACGTGCGGGTAGGGGCGGCCCACCGAGTCCGGCTTGCGGCGGTGCTCGCCGGGCCCGATCCGGGTGATCATGCTCGCCTCGGTGCACCCGTAGCCCTCGTAGATGATGTCCTCGCCGAAAAGGTCCATCGCCTGCTGCTTGACCTCGTAGGGGATCGCCGAGCCGCCCACGGAGAGTTCCCGGAGCGAGGAGACGTCGTAGCGCCGGGCAACGGCGCGAGGCAGGTCCAGGACGCGCCGCACCATCGTCGGCACCGCCCGCCACGCCGTGATGCGGTGCCGCTCGATCAGGGCCAGCGCCTCCTCGGCGTCGAACCTGCGCTGCAGCACGGTCAGGCCGCCCGCGGTGACGGCGTTCTGCACCTGTTTGGGGCCGGACGCGTGGTGCAGGGGCATGTTGATCAGGGCGCGGTAGTCGTCCCCGTGGAGGTCGCCGCGGGCTGTGGACTCCCGGTACTCGGCGGCGACGCGCGGATCCGCGGTCGAGGGGGTGCGGAGGGCCCCTTTGGGCCGGCCGGTGGTGCCGGAGGTGTAGACGGCCAGTGACGCGAACGCGTCCGCGACCCGGGGGACCGGAACCCCCTCGGCGCACAGCGCATCGAGGCCGACGCAGCCCCGCGGCACCGGGTCGGCGAGGACGGCGACCAGCTCGGCGCCCGCGGATCGCAGCCCTTCGACGGCGGGCTCCGGGGCATCGGCGTCGAGCACCACGGCCCCGGCAGCACTGTCGCCGGCCAGGTAGGCCATCTCGGGCCCGGTGGCGCGCGCGTTCATCGCGACGTGCACCGCGCTGAGCTTGGCGAGCGCGGCGTTCAGGACCAGCCACTCCAGGCGGTTGGACAGTGCGACCCCGACCCGGGTGCCCGCTCCGACCCCGCGCTGGCTGAGCGCCTCGGCCAGCCGGTTGGCCCGGTCGTCCCACTGCGCCCAGGTGAGCGTGTGGCCGCCGTCGACGACGGCGACGCGGTCCGGCCGCTCGCTCGCCCAGTACTCGGGTCCCCGTATCGCCATACCAGGTCGCTTCCTCTCGGTCTCACGGAGTGTGCGACGCCACTATGTCCGAGATCACATCGGCGCGTGGTGTGCAGCACAGTAACAAACTTATTGTACATCTAGCAAGTTTTCTCATCAGGGGTGTGCGGTCGTCCCCGCACCCCACAGCGGGGCCGCCGCCCCTGGGCGCGGCCCGGACGGCCGCGCCCGCTACCCGATGCCCGGGCAGCTCACCGTTGGTTCCAGGTGGGATCGCGGCGTTCGGCGAAGGCGCGCAGCCCCTCCTCACGGTCCCGGGAGTCGAGTGCGGGCTGCGCTATGGCCGTCTGGGCGTCGAAGGCGTCGGCCTCGCTGCCCCACTCGTAGCAGCGCCGCACGATCTCCTTGGTCGCGCGGACCGCGGTGGGCCCGTTGCGGCCGATCCGCTCCGCGAGCGCGACCGCGGCGTCCAGCGCCCCGCCGGGCTCGGCCAGGGTGCTGACCACTCCCCATCCGGCCAGGTCCTCCGCCCCGTAGTGGTCGCCGGTCAGCGCCATCATCATGGCCGCGTGGTAGGGCATGCGGCGCGGGAGCCGGATCAGCCCGCCACCGACCGCCACGAGGTTCCGGCTCACCTCCGGCAGACCGAACTTCGCGTCCCGGGCGGCGACGAGGAGGTCGCAGCTCAGCGCCAGCTCGAAGCCTCCCGCCAGCGCGTAGCCCTCGATGGCCGCGATGACCGGCTTACTGGCCGACGTCCGGGAGAAACCGGAGGTCTGGGCCTGCCTGCTGGGGTAGGACGGTTCGCCGCGCGCGGCGGCCTTGAGGTCGCGGCCGGAGGAGAAGTTCCCGCCCGCTCCGGTGAGCACGATCGCCGCCGTCTCCGGGTCGGACTCGAACTCCCGGACCGCGTTCTCCAGGTCGGTGCGCAGGGCGAGGTCGATAGCGTTGTACACGTGCGGGCGGTTCAGCGTGATGACGCCGGTGGCGCCCCGGCGCTGCTGTTCGATGGTCATGCCGGCCTCTCTCGTCGTCGAGGGTTACAGGGCGAACGAGTATCCCCCGTTGACCGGGAACGTCTGCCCGGTCACCCAGCTAGCGGCGTCGGAGCACAGGAACAGGATCATGTTCGCGGCGTCCTCGGGCTCCCCCGGGCGGCGGATGATGTAGCGCTTCATGATGGCGGCCTGGAGCTGCTCGTCCTCAAGCCGGTCGGCGGTCCGCGGCGTCCGCGTGGCGGCGAGCGAGACGCAGTTGGCCGTGACCCCGTAGCGGCCCGCGCTGGCCGCCAGGGACCGGGTGAAACCGGCGGCGCCGGCCTTCGCGGCGGAGTAGGACTCGCGCCCCTTCTCCCCGAACCTGGCGGCGTCGGAGACCACGTTGACGATGCGGCCGTACTCCCGGTCGATCATCTCCCCGACCGTGGAGTGCGTGGTGTTGAGGACGCCGTAGAGGTTCGTCCCGAGGAAGCCGTTCCACTCGTCGGGCCGCTGCTCCCAGAAGGGCCGGCTCATGGCCTCGGTCGGGTTCGGGCCGGCGTTCCCGGCGTTGTTGACCAGGATGTCGACCGGGGCGCCGGCACTCTCGGTGGCCTGGCGCACCATCGTCTGGACCGCGCCCAGATCGCTCACGTCGCAGGCCGCGGGAACCGCCCGCACCCCCAGCGCCTCGACCTCGGCGGCCACGGCCTCGGCGCGCTCGGCTCGGTAGTCGTTGACGATGACGGCTCCGGCGCCGTGCTCGGCGAGGTGCAGCACCACCCGTCGGCCCACCCCCTGACCGGCCCCGGTGACCAGTGCCGTGCGTCCCTTGATATCGAGCAGGTCGTGCACCGTACCCCCAAAAAACTTGCTGTACGTTCAGTCGACTTAGCCATCCTAGAATCCCGTTCTGCGTCCTGGCAAGAAGAGACTCGCGTGTGCGGCCGTAACTGTGAGTTGCTGTACGATCAGCGAAATACCAGCGCGTAAGACATCGGATGAACGGATCGGAGGGAGCCGCATGGCTGCGCACGCCACCCAGGGGGAGCGCACCGAGGCCTCGCGGAGGCGCATCATCGAAGCGGGCATCAAGGTCCTCGCCGACGAGGGCTACCGCAACATGACGGTGGCCCGCATCCAGGAGGTCGCCGGCCTCAGCCGCGGGCTGGTGGGATACCACTTCGGGGGCAAGCAGGGCCTCCTTGAGGCGATCATCAGCGGCATCCGCGACGACTACATCAACCAGGTGGTCAACCGGCTCGACTCGGGTGACCTGTCGGGCCTGGACTCCATCCTGCGAATGATCGAGACCTACCTGGACAGGCTCGGTTCGCAGCCCGACCGGCACAAGGTGCTGCTGGTGCTGATGGTCGAGTCCCTCGGGGAACTGCCGGAGCTGCGCCCCGCGTCCCAGTCACTCAACGCGGTCATGCGCGGCCAGTTCCGCGGCTGGCTGACCAAGGGCACCGAGGACGGCACGGTCCGCCCCGATGCGGACCCCGCAGTCGAGGCCGGTCTGTTCGAGGCACTGCTCCGCGGCATCACGCTCCAGTGGCTCGTCGACCCGGACGGCTTCGACCTCGCCGCCGCCAAGCGCAGGGCCCTGGACATGACCCGGCGCAGCCTCGCCCCGTGATGGCTCACCCTCGGATGCCCGACGTCACCCGCGCGAGCGTGGCGGGTCCGGTTCCGGACGCCGTGTAGAGGCTGAGCCGGTCGACCAGCCCGGCGTAGCGCCGCGCGACCTCGCGCCCCGCCTCCTCTGGGGCTCCGCTGACCACGAACTCCGCGAGTACGGTGTCGTCGACCAGCTCGGCCATCCACTCCCAGCGGCGGGGGTCGTCCCGCCGCGACAGCTCGTGCAGCGCGTCGGCCAGCGCTCCCCACCCGTGCAGGTCCAGGACCGCCCGGTAGGCGGGGGTACTGCCGTAGAAGGCGACCTGGCGGCGCAGTTCCGCGGTGGCCGCCGCGAACTCCTCCTCGGTCTCGCCGGTGGCCACGAACACCGGCATGGAGACCGCCGCGTCCGCCCGGGAACGCCCGGCTGCCGCCAACCCCTCTTCGAAGGCGGGCAGCGTCGTCTGGCCCAGGTACCGGGGTGTGCTGAAGGCGTGCACCAGCAGGCCGTCGGCCACCCGCCCGGCGGTCCGCGCCATCCGGGTTCCCACGGCGGCCAGGAAAACGGGCGGCTGCCCGTAGGGATTCCGGTCGGGCGCGAACGCCGGGGGCATCAGGGTGTGCCGGTAGAACTCACCCTCGAACCGCAGCCGCTCCCCCGTGTCCCACGCGTGCCAGATGGCCCGCATCGCCGTGACGAACTCGCCCATCCGGTCCGCCGGGTGGCTCCACGGCATGGAGAACCGGCGTTCGACGTGCGCGCGAACCTGGCTGCCCAGGCCGAGCACGAACCGGCCGCCCGAGGCCAGCATCAGGTCGTTGGCCGCGTACGCCAGGGACATGGGGGTGCGGGCGAACGCGATCGCCACACCGGTGCCCAGCCTGGCCCGGGAGGTCGCCGGGCACGCGAGCGCGAGCGACACGAACGGGTCGTGCCGCGCCTCGCGTACCCACAGCCCGTCGTAGCCGGCGGCCTCCAGCTCCGCGGCCTGGGCCGCGGCTTCGGGGCCGGGATCGAGGCGGGCGTCCACTCTCATTCCGCCGCCTCAAGGACGTGCACGACGCAGACCGCGCCCACCCCCACCATGTGCGCCAGACCAAGGCGGGCGCCGGGCTGCTGGCGGTCGCCCGCCTCGCCCCGGAGCTGCCGCGCGACCTCGGCGATCTGTCCCGTTCCGGTCGGCCCGATGGGGTGCCCCATGGCGATCAGCCCGCCCGAGGGACTGACCGCGCAGCGGCCGCCGACGTCGAACTCGCCATCGGCGAGCCGCCCGGCGGCCTGGCCATCGGCGCACAACCCCATGGCCTCGACGTAGCGCAGCTCCTCGATCGCGAAGGCGTCGTGCAGCTCGATGACGTCGAGATCGGCGGGTCGGACCGCGGCCCGGTGGAGTGCCTCCGCGGTGGTCTCCCTGGTGATCTCGACATCGAAGTCGCCGTCTCCGTAAAGCCGCTCGCTGCGCTGCGCCGACGCGCGGACCCGTACCGCGCGGGACGGGTCGCCGCCCAGCCGCGCGAGCGCGTCCTCCGAGGCGACGACCACCGCCGAGGCGCCCTCACCGACCGGGCAGCACTGCCACTTGGTCAGCGTGCCCGCGACCGGTTCGGCGTCCAGGACCTCGGCGAGGTCGCGCTCCTTCTGGTGGTGCGCGTACGGGTTGCGCGCCCCGTTGCGGTGGTTCTTCACCGCGACGGCGGCCACCTGCTCGGGTGTGGCGCCGTGCCGGTGCATGTACTCGTTGGCGAGCATGGCGAACCGGGTGAACGGGACGACGTGGCCATCGGCCAGCCCGGTCAGCCCGGTGCGGCTCTCGGCACGCGAGGAGGGGCCGGGCTTGTCGACCCCCATCGCCAGAACGATGTCGGCCTCCCCGGAGGAGACTTCCATGCAGGCGAGCCGGAACGCCGAGGAGCTGGACGCCGAGGCGTTCTCCACCTGGGTCATGGCGACCCCCGTGGCGCCCAGGTGGCGCAGCATCGGCCGGGACACCGCCATCCCGAGCCGGGTCGTGCCCGTGTAGACGCCCTGCACGTCGGACCACTCGGCGCCGGCGTCGGCGAGGGCGGCCCGCACCGCGGCCAGGCCGAGTGTCACGAACGAGGCCTCGGATGAGCGCTGGTACCGGTGCAGGCCGACACCGGCGACGTAGACCGGCCGGGTCATGCCGCCTCCTCGGCGAACCGCACCTCGCCGCCGGCCCGTACCGCGTGCACGCGGACTCCCGGTTCCGGTTCGCCGGGGTGGTCCAGCAGCCCGATGACGGACGGCCCGTCGTCGAGCCGCACGGAGACCGCCGTGAACGGGGCTGCGCCGTCCTGTCCGGCGTGCCGGTGCACGGTCGCGGCCGCGACCAGCGTTCCGGCGCCGCGCAGCTCGATGCGGGCGAGCCGCTCGCTGCCGCAGCTCTCGCAGCCGTAGTCCTGCCAGGGGAAGGAGCGGTACCCGCAGTGGACGCAGCGCGTACCGGCGAGCCCTTTCGCTGTTGTCATGCCGTCCAGCATGCCAAAAACTTGCTGGCAGTTCAAGAAGTTTGTTACTGTCCCGGCACGGCGTGGACGTTGGCGGGAGGGCCACATGGCGGGACGGCTGACTGGTCGAGTGGCACTGGTGAGCGGGGGAGCCGGCGGACAGGGCGCGTCACACGCGCGGGTCCTCGCCGAGCACGGCGCGAAGGTGGTGCTCGGCGACATTCGCGACGACGAGGGCCAGACGCTCGCCGAGAGCCTGCGCGAGCAGGACCTGGACGTCCGGGCCGTCCCCCTCGACGTCCGGTTCGACGACCAGTGGCGCGCCGCTGTCGGGTTCGCCGAGCGGACATTCGGACACCTCGACGTCCTGGTAAACAACGCGGGCATCAGCGCCGCCGGTGGCGTCGAGGACGAGAACGAGGACGACTGGCACCGGGTGATCGACGTCAACCAGAAAGGCGTCTGGCTGGGCATGCGGGCGGCGATCCCGGCGCTGCGCCGCGCCGGCGGCGGCTCCGTCATCAACACCGCCTCCACGTTCGGCATCCGCCCACCCGCCTCAGGGATCGCCTACGCCGCGTCCAAGGGCGCCGTCCAGGCGATGACGCGCTCTGCCGCGATGGCCGTCGCCGACGCCGACATCCGAGTCAACACCCTGGTCGTCTCGATGGTCGACACCCCGTTCCTGGACCGCGCCAAACGCGCGGGCGCGGTCGAGCGGCGGCTGCGCGAGTACCCGCTGGGCCGGATCGCCCAGCCGCTGGACGTCTCTCGGGCTGTCGTGTTCCTGGCCTCGGAGGAGTCCTCCTACATGACCGCGTCGGAGATGGTGCTCGACGGGGGCATGCTCGGTGGGTACACGCTGCGGCTGGACGACCAGGACCCGCGCCCGAACCCCGCTGGCGCCTGACACCCCGGGAGGTCCCCCATGCTGGCTGTGCACACCCCGATCACCGGCGAGGTCATCGCCGAGGTCGAACCCACCGCACCGGACGCCGTCGACAGTGTCCTCGCCCGCGCCAGCGAGGCCCAGCGCGCCTGGGCCCGCCGGCCGGCGAGCGACCGGGGGGCCATCCTGGTCGAGGCGGGCAGGCTGCTCGCCGCGCACGCCGCTGAGCTGGGCGAGCTGGAGGCGCGCAACACCGGGCGAACGCCGGCCGAAGGGCGCCGCGAGGCCGACCGCGCGGCCCAGGCATTCAGCTACTACGGGGGCTGGGCCGACAAGGCGGCCGGCACCACCATCCCGGTCTCCTCCGACGTCCTCGCCTACACCGTGCGCGAGCCCTACGGCGTCGTCGTCGGCGTCACCCCGTGGAACGTCCCGGTCCGGATGGCCGCCAAGAAGGCGGCGCAGTCCGTCGCGTTCGGGAACGCCTGCGTGCTCAAGCCGGCGCCCGAGACCCCGCTCACCGCGATGCGGATGGCCGAGCTGCTGCGTGCGGCGGGGCTGCCCGAAGGGCTCGTCCAGGTCGCCAACGGCGGTCCGGAGCTGGGCCAGGCGCTGATCGAGCATCCCAGTACGGCGCTGGTCACCTTCACCGGCAGCCCTGAGGGCGGCCGGGCGGTGGCGACCGCCGCCGCCCAACGCCTCATCCCGGCCGTGCTGGAGCTGGGCGGCAAGTCGCCGCAGCTCGTGTTCGCCGACGCCGACCTCGACTCCGCTCTGGAAGGAGTGCTGCTCGGGGTCTTCGCGTCAGCGGGCCAAATGTGCATCGCGGGGTCCCGGCTCTACGTTCAGCGCGGCATCTACGACACGTTCGTCGAGCGGCTGCGCGCGCGGGTCGAGTCCATCGTGGTCGGCGACCCCAGCGCCCCGGACGTGCGGGTCGGACCCCAGATGACCGCGGCGCAGCGGGACAGGACCCGCGCGGCGATCGACCGCGCCACCGCACAGGGCGCCCGGATGCTCGCAACCGCCCAACTCCCCTCGGACGAACGGCTACGCGGCGGGTTCTTCGTGCCGCCCACCCTCTTCGCCGACGCCGATCCGCGGTCGGACCTCATGCGCGCGGAGATCTTCGGTCCCGTACTCGCGGTGGCACCGTTCGAGGACGAGGCCGACGCCGCCGCCAAGGCGCACGACACCGAGTTCGGCCTCGCGGCGGGCGTGTGGACCAGCGACGGCGCACGCGCCCACCGCCTCGCCCGCGACCTGCGCGCGGGCACGGTCTGGCTGAACACCTACCGCGCGCTCTCCGACCAGGTCCCCTTTGGCGGGTTCGGCGCCTCCGGGTACGGACGCGAGAACGGCGAGGAGGCACACCGCACCTACACCCAGGTCAAGTCGGTCGTCAGCGCCCTCGACGGGCCGACACCCGGCTACACGCTCTAGGTGGTCGAGTTCGACTCCGGACGCCGCGTACTACCGGGTTCCGGTCGTCAGATGCGGTCCAGCACGCCCGTTGGCGGCGGGAGCCGACGGTAGCCAACGGAGTTCTCGACCAGGCCGCGCCGAATGTCCTCCTCTTCTGCGGAGGTCGCCGGTCGGACCTTGCCGGCGAGACCGATCAGGACGCTGTCGGCAGTACCGGCCGGTGAGTGCTGTTCGAAAGCGAACATGTGCCCTTCGGTCTCGACAATGACCCGTATCCCATCGATGAAGGTCTCCACCACCAGCGAACCCCGCCGTTCGCAGTCGGACACGCAGTCAGCCAGGTCGTCGTAGCGCTTCCAGTACTCCTCGGGATAGCTGGACACCCGGAGACCGCCGCCCGTCTCGGGGTTGTGGTACCTCACTTCGATTCCCGGATGAGCGGTGTCATCAAGCTGGGCCCTTACCGCGTAAACCGACTGGATCTCCCAGTCGCCGTTGTCGAGAACCCCAAGGGTGAGGCTGTCAACGCGCTCGCCCGCCCTCCAGTCGAACACGTACACCTCCACGACGACCGTGGCGAACGCCAGGGACAGGGCAGTCGCGAGGCTGGCCGCAACAGCGAGAGGGGCCCGTAGGGGCAGCCGCGCTCCGGTCAGACGCCACCGGAGGACCAGGAAGCTGAGCACCGCCGTACCAACCGTGAGCGAGACCGGATCGGGCACGTGACCGTTCTGCGCCCGCCACGCCATGCTGATCGGAAGCACCAGGACGAGACTCGCCAGCGGGAGCACAGTGGCCGGCACCCAGCCGGAACGGTCCCCCAACGACCGCAGGAGGCTCGCCGAGTACGGGACGGGGACGGCGGCCAGCCCCCAGACGACAAGGGTGACGGCGCTGAAGGTCGGGAAGGTCACCGGGTCGGTGGTCCCGCTGACCCCCGCTTCGAGAGCGAGCCCCAAACGGGTGAGCAAGTAGACGATCCACACGTGCACGACGACAGCGGCGGAACCGATGGCCGGATTCCGGGCCCGTATCACCACCGCGCGGACGCCGCGAGGTGCGCCCGGGTCAATGTCGGTCATCCGGGTCCCGGGACCTCAACTCGTGAGTGGGGAGGCGGCCAGGGCGCGGTCGACGGTCGCGCCCGCCGACAGCATCGGGCCCAGCAGGTGTGCGCTCGCCGGGCGGGGAAGGCCCTCCAAGCGGGCGGCGAGCCGGGGGAGGCGGGTGTGGGCGGCGTTGGCGGTGGCCGCTGCCGCGGTGAGCGCCACCCGCGGGTGGAAGTCCAGGAAGCTGTGCGCCGAGTTCTCGAAGGGAACCAGCACGCCGTCGGGCAACAGCTCCGCGGTGCGTTGCGCCGCCGGGGGCACGCTGCGCATGTCCCGCCTGCCGGACAGCACCGCGGTCGGCCAGGTGAAGGCCGGCAGGGCGGCGGCCAGGTCCACCGGCTCCCCGGCGAACGCCGGGAACCGCTCCGCCTCGCGGTCGAAGAGCACGTAGGGGTCCAGGGCCTGCCCGTCGGGCAGCTCCTTGCCGAGCTCCCGGTAGTAGATCGCCCCGGCCAGGTCAAACTCCATGTAGTACGGGTGGCGGCGCTGGACCTCCTTGCCGCCCAGGTCCCGGATGCGGTTCCAGGTCCGCACGCGGCCGCCGCGTACCGCCTCCAGCAGCCGCTCCACCAGCCCCGCGCCGCCCAGCTCGTAGGCCACCGGAACCACCACCCCCGTCTCCTCCACCGGGACGGCTCTTTCCTCGACCAGGTGGCGGACCGCGGCGGCCGCGGCGGCGGTCTCGTGCTCCTCGCCCCGCCAGAACAGCCGGCGCAGGTGGCTCCGCTGCAGGCCCTCCCCAACGGAGTCCGAGGTCGCCGAGTCGAGGACCATGGCCGACACCCGCTCCGGGTGCCGCGCTCCCAGCGCCTGCGCCAGGTAGCCGCCGTAGGAGCTGCCGTAGACGACCGCCCGTTCCCAGCCGCAGTCATCCAGCACCGCCACCAGGTCTCCGAGCACGGCCGCCACGGTCATCGCGTCCATGGGCAGGTCGGCGCCCGCGCGGTCGGTGCGGGACAGGCCCACTCCCCGGTGCTCGACCATCACCACCTCGAACCCGCGCTGTACCGCGGCTCGGCGCACCCCGCGGTACGGCAGCACCGAGGCCAGTCCGGGGCCTCCTGGGAGGATCAGCAGCGGGGTGCCACCGGGTGTGCCCTCGCGGATGTAGGTGAGGTCGAACTCGCCGCCGTGCGGCTCCACCGGCCGGGGCACTGTGCGCACCCCGGGCATACGGCCGAGCCGACGCCCCAAGCGCTGGTGCTGTGTGTTGTCCATGCTGGCCCAACGCGCCCGGACTGCCCCCAGTTCCGCGCCTGGCACCCGGCTGGCCAGCGCGGCCCCGAAGGCGGGCCCGCGCCTGGGTCCCGGCAGCGCATCGCGATCGGGGTACCCGCCCCTGCCGAATGCGTCTCCCGGGTCCACTACCGGGCCTCGGTGTCCGGCGCGTAGGCTCGGGCCGTCAGATGCGGGCGACGCGGCGTGGTGAGGAAGCGCTCAGGATGGCTAGCCGGAAGAAGTCAGGACGACCGCGCGGATCGGGCAGGGGTAAGCACGACATCCCGCGCACCCCGACCCGCGACCCGGGGCCCACCGGGAACGTCGGCTGCTGGGTGGTGGTCATCGCCCTGGCGTGCATCGCGCTCGTCGTTGTCCTCCTGGAGGTGTTCGGCTGACGCGGGCGCGGCCGGTTACGGTAGTGCCGCGTACAGCCGCGGGATCTGCTCGGCGACCCCACTGGGGAACGCGTCGAACGGGGTGGCGTCCACCGTGCTCGCGGACCCGCTCCCGGCGCGCTTCCAGGTCCCGATGATCCGGCCGTCACTCACGACCGTGGACCGGAACATGCCGTTCTTCCCGGGGACGAGCCGCTCGGCGTGCTCGGCTGGCAGCACGGCGCCGCGGTCGCCGTAGCCGAGCACGAACTCGTCGAAGCCCGGCAGTAGGAACACGCCGCGCGCCTCGCTCCGGACGCGGTCAAGCAGGTCGGGAGTTCCCGGGTCCATGAGGTACTCGGCCCCGTCCACCGCAAGGGTGGCGAGTCGCGGGCGGGCGCCCGCGAGCGCGGTCCGCGTGTCGGCGGCGGTGATGCCGGCCCAGCGCGTGAAGTCCTTGGCGGTGGCCGGGCCGTGGCCGCCGAAGTACCGGGTGGCCAGCTCGCCGAGCGCCTCGTCGCGCTGCGGGCGGCGCGGGTGCGGGATCCACTCCTCGATGAGCACGACAAGCTGCTCGTCGCGGTCCGGATGCGCGGGACCGAAGCACAGCGTGCCGGTCAGCCCGAGGTGGGCGAGCATGTGGTAACCGCGCTGTCCCGTGGTCGGCACGCCGCCCTCGTCCCAGGCGGCGAGCAGCTCGGCGCGCCGGAGCCGGCGGCCGCCCCGCAGCGCCTCACTGGCGATTTCCCGGGCGCGCTCCAGGATGGGCTCGTCCAGTCCCAGCTCGGCACGCCGGCGGGCGGACTGCCGAAGGATCCGCGGCGCCAGCAGGTCGAGCAGCCACGGCAGGTCCTCGGCGAGCACAAGGTGCAGGGTGCCGCGCATGGGCCACGACTTGACGACCTCGCCCGCGTCGAGCGCCGCGTGCACGGCCGCGCGGGTGCGCGGGGCGGTCCGCAGCGCCACGGAGGTGAGCAGGCCCCGGTAGTCCTGGGCCTGCAGCGCGGTCAGCCAGCGCACGGCACCGGCCGCGGAATCCTCACCCGGACCGGCCAACCGCTGCGCGGCGAGCCTGAGCAGGGCGATCTCGTGCGATGTGGTCATGCCTCACCACGCGCGGCCCGACGCACAGCGCCGCTCGGCCGGCACCCCTTCCGTTCCTCAAACGATCGGTACCGCCCAGCTTAGAGGTCGTCTCAACTGGCGTGATCGCTAGGTTGGGTGCCGTGATGACGATGAGTTTCGCGGATGTCGGAAGTCCACACACGTGGGTTGCGGCTATTCGGCCAGCCCTTGCCGGAAGGCTACGTCCCTGGGGATGCGAGAGAAGGGAAAGAGCGGCATGTCGGTGATCGTTGCCGGTAAGTTGTATGTGGACCCCAAGGACAGGGACCGCTTTGTCGAGGGGCACCGCCCCATCGTGGAGGCAGCCCGCAGTTGCCCTGGCTGCCTCGACTTGTCCATCTCGCCCGACCCGATCGAGCCGGGCCGCGTGAACAACTTCGAGCACTGGGAGTCGCAGGAGGCCCTCGACGCCTTCCGGGCGGCGGCACCGCGTCCCTCCGTGTCCGTCGACATCAAGGGCGACCAGGTACTCAAGCACGAGATCTCGCATACCGGGCCGCCCTTCGACTGACGGGTTCCGCCGGAGACATCGCCCTCGCCTGTGGTGCAACCGTCTGGCGAGGGCGTTGTGGTGCTCCGAAAGGACGCTCTGGTCGCACGTGACGCGACCAAATGAGATCGGCTCTTGGGCGGCCCCGCCGACAACAGCCGTGGCCGCGCCGGGCGATGGCACTGTCCCGGGCGGGGCCTTTCTCCTACTGGGACGGAGGCGGTCCCGGAGGTGCCGCGCAGGGCTGGACGCGGTGGAGCGGCGCCGTGAACCATCGCTGAGCACGGGGGAAGCTCCTGGTTCGCTGGCGCGCGCACCCGGCCACACCATGCGGCCGGGCTCGAAACTACTGTGCCAGCGCCCCGGCGAGGACAGTGTTCACAACCCTGTGGACGGCTTCGTTCCCGGGGGCGTCGTCCTGGTCGGCGAACAGCAGGTGCGCCGCCCCGATGAGCGTTGCGGCAAGCGTGTCGACGTCAGCGTCGGCCGCGACGCGGCCCAGGTCGCGCTCGGCGCTGAGGTAGCTGGCGATCATGGCCGTCGCTTCACTGAGGATCGGGACGCCGCCGGCCGACCTGGCCTGGCGCAGTCGGGCGCGCAGCTCGTCGCGGAAGGTGACCAGGCCGACGACCGCCACCGCGAGCGGCCCGAACACGTCGAGGAGCGCCCGGGTGAGGGTCTCGGCGACGGTGCCGGCCCCGACGGAGTCGCGCAGGTCGGCGGCCTGGGTGTCGATCCGGCTGATGCGGTCCAGGACGAGCTCCGCGAGAAAAGCGTCGAAGTCGGCGAAGTGCCGGTGCAGCACACCCTTGGCGCAGCCCGCCTCCGTGGTGACCGCCCGGCTGGTCAGCGCGTTCGGTCCGTCCCGGAGCAGGACGCGCTCGGCGGCGCCGAACAACTGCTCGCGCACGTCGCGGATGTGCACCCCGGTCGGCACCGTGCATCCCTCCTTCGCCGGCTTCGCCGGCTCTCCCGATTGCAGAGTGGGCATGCGCCCACTAATGTGGGCACATGCCCACTATACCTCCAGAGCAACCACACACTCCCAAGCACGAGCCCCAGCACGCCCGGCAGGCAGCGGAGTCGTTCGGCGTGGACGCCGAACGCTACGACCGCACCCGAGCCCGTTATCCGGACACCCTGGTCGAGCGGATCGTCGCCGCCAGTCCCGGCTCCGAAGTCCTCGACGTCGGTTGCGGCACCGGCATCGCGGCCCGGCAGTTCCAGGCGGCCGGCTGCACGGTACTCGGGGTCGACCCCGATGCGCGCATGGCCGACTTCGCGCGGCGCAGTGGCGTCGAGGCCGAGGTGGCGACCTTCGAAGAGTGGGCCCCGGCCGGCCGGAGCTTCGACGCGGTCATCGCCGGAACGGCCTGGCACTGGGTGGACCCGGCCGCGGGCTCGGTAAAGGCGGCACAGGTGCTGCGGCCCCGTGGCATGCTGGCGATCTTCTCGCACGTGCCCCAGCCCTCCCCCGATGCGGCGGAGGCCTTCGCCGAGGTCTACCAGCGGAGCATGCCCGACTCCCCGATCAGCCGCCAGATGAGCACCATGCGGCCCCTGGACGGCTACGAGGCGCTGTTCGCCAAGGCCGCCGACGGCATCCGGGAAACGGGCTGGTTCGGCGAGCCGGAGCAGTGGCGGTTCGAGTGGGAGCAGGTGTACACCCGGGACGAGTGGCTGGACCAGCTCCCCACATCCGGCGCCTTCACCCGGCTCCCGCCGGACACGCTGGCACGGGTGCTGGAGGGAATCGGGGCCGCCATCGACGCGCTCGGGGGCCGCTTCACGGTGCACTACACCACGGTGGCCGGCACAGCGGTGCGCACCGGCTAATCGTCGTCGTCCTCGTCGCCGGTCATGATGTCCACGCACACGGCGACGCTGATCACCAGCGCGGGGTCACCACCCGCGTCCGTGCGGAAGGTGTTGACGTCCACCGCGTAGGTGTCGCGCAGCCGGAACCACTTGCGGGAGACGTGCGCGACCGGCCCCCCGTCGTCGCCGATGGTGTACTCCTTGTCGAGGAAGTCCCCGGTGACCTCCCACTCGGGACCATCGGCCAGCTCAACGACGAGCTTGTCCTTGATCGGGTTGAACATCCGCTTGCGGACGGTGGCCGCGGTGTCGCCGGCGCGCTCGATCTCCATCGTGTCGCGCAGTTTGAACAACTTCTTGCGGATGACCGCGAGCTCGTTGCCCTCGGTGTCCTTCAGTTCGAAGGTCTGGCGGAGCCGCAGCGCCTTGCCGTCGACCAGGAAAACGCGCTGGCCGTTCTCGTCCTCCACCCAGTAGTCGTCTCCGATGTCGAAAACGCGTTCCCGCACCACGAACTTCACGAGCGCCCCCTTGTCGCCTCCCGCCTCACCGGCCAGCGAGGCGGCGATTGCTGCCACCCAACCGCCGTCCGCTGAGGGCGTCAAGCGAGGACCGCCGGTAGGCGCGGCCGCCTACGGCCAGGTCAGCGGAACACCGGTGGATCCGCCCACGGCTACGTCCCGGCCCCGGGCTCGTCCCGCATTGCGCGAACGAGTGCCGACAACCCGGTGACCAGCGCGTCTAGCTCATCGGGACGCATCTCGGCGGCCCATCTCTCGTACCGCTCGTGCAGGGCAGCGGCAAGGCGCTTGTGCAGCTCGCGCCCTTCGTCGGTGAGGACCAGATGGTAGCTGCGCCGGTCGTTGGGCACGCGTTCGCGCACCAGCAGTCCCCTGCGCGCCAGCTCGGCAGCCATCCGGCTGGCGCTGCTCTTGTCCAGGGACAGCCGCGCGGCCAGGTCCCCCTGGCCCAACGGCCCGTTCACGTCCAGCTCGTGGATCGCGAACGCCTGGGACAGCGACGCCGTTTCCCCCGGCCCCGCCGACAGCACCTGGTCCGGTTGCAGGATTCCGGAGATGCGCACGAAGTCCATCATCAGGCCGTGCACCCGCTCGGCTGGCGCGCAGTCCATACCGGATCCCTCCCACGGACAAAACAGTTGCGCTATACAACTTTCAGACATAGGCTCGCAATAAGTTGCATTATACAACTATTTGGAGGTGCGTGATGCACAACGCCCACACGTCCACCCGCCACAGCGAGCCGGAAGACATCTTCCGCGGGCGGAGCAGCCGAGTCTACGACCGCGCCACCCGGTGGCTCCTGCGCGGCCTCTACCGGCGCATCGCCGAGGACATCGCCGACTCCGCCCCGGACAGGGCCACCGTGCTCGACGTGGGCACCGGCCCCGGGCACCTGGTGACCAGCATCGCCCGCCTCCGGCCGGATCTCGACCTGATCGGCGTGGACCTCTCGCCCGACATGATCGCCCAGGCCGAGCAGAACCTCCGGCCGTACGGCACCCGGGCCACCGCGCGCACCGCAGACGCGGCTGACCTGCCGTTCGCCGACTCCTCCATCGGGCTGATCGTGTCCTCGTACAGCCTGCACCACTGGGACAACCCCGGCGCCGTCGTACCCGAACTGGGGCGGGTCCTGGCCCCGGGCGGCCGGCTCTACATCTACGACTGGCGCAACGCCCCATTCACCAAAGTCGACGAGGCCGCCCGCGAACACGGGGTGCTGACCGGCCGGCCGCACCGGCGCACACTCATCCGCACCGGCACACCAGTGCAACCCCACGTCGTCCGGCACGTCATGACCAACCCGGAGTAACGTCTCCGCGCCGATCTTGCGGGTTCCGTTCCTGCCCGGCCATCCGCATCGAGCCTGACCGTGAGGACACTCTCGGCGCCGAACCTGTCCCTCCCGTCAGGCCCGATGCGCCCCAACGCCTAACAGGACGGCCTACGCTGACCCCGCGGCCGGCTCCCGGGCGGCGTCGATCGCGGCGGCGACCCCGTCGAGGATCAGGCCGAGACCGAAGGTGAAGTCGGGGTCGCCCGGCTCGGCCGGCTCGTTGGCCGGTGGTTCGAAGACACCGGAGGCGAAGAGCTTCGCCGCCTCGGGGAAGCGGTCGGGCTGCACGAATCGCGCCAGGGCGCGGCCGTACCCCTGCTCGACCTGCGCCTGGTCGAGTCCGGTCCCGCGCCGGCCCTCCTCCAGTTGCTGTGCCATCAGGCTGGTGTGCCGCACGTATCCCGACAGCACGGTGCAGATCCCGGTCTTCTCCCCCCAGCCGAGCCCGGTGTCGCGGAGCGTGCGCAGCCCGGCGTCGAGCCAGCCGATCGCGTTCGGCCCGCTCGGCGGCCCGGAAAGGGGCGCGTGCGCGAGCCAGGGACGCTGGTCGTGCACCGCCCGTAGCCGCAGCGCCCACTCCCGCAGCCCGGCGCGCCATCCTCCCTCGATGTTGCCGAGGTCGGGGGGCGGGCCGCTGGCGTGGTCCTCCATCAGCACGACCAGCTCGTCCTTCGAGCCCACGTGACGGTAGAGCGACATCGCGGTGAACCCCAGGGCCTTGGCGACCTTCGACAGGGTCACGCCGGCCAGTCCGTCGCGGTCGGCCAGGTCGACGGCCGCGCGCACGACCCGGTCAACGTCGAGCTCCGCGGGCCGGCCGAGCCGCTCCGGTGTCGACAGCCGCCACAACCGCCCCAGCTCAGCGGGCACGTCCTCCTCGGCCATGTCCAAAACCTACCCCTGCGTGATCGCCGGTGCCGCTCGGATCACTGTTGCCGACTTCGTTTATTACATATACTTTAGTCTATAAACTAACTTGGCGAGAAGGAGGGAACCGTGACCGACGCGGCCGCCACCCGCAACCCGCGCGCCACGCGCGGCCCCGTACAACGCAGCGAACGGGCGCTGGCGCCCGACCTGGCGCGCGGCGCCATGCTGTTACTGATCGCGCTGGCCAACAGCGCTGGCGTCTTCTTCGTCTCCGCGCCCGGCATCGAGCCGGAACCGCACGGCCTCGAACGCGGCTACAACCTGTTCATGTTCACGTTCGTGCACGCGCGCGCACTCCCGATGTTCGCGTTCATGTTCGGCTACGGGCTGGTCCTGCTGGCCCTCCGCCAGGAGGCGGCGGGTGCCACCCCGGGCGCGGTCCGCACCGTGCTACTGCGGCGCAACGCGTGGCTGGCCGCCTTCGGGCTGGTGCACGGAATCCTGCTCCTCTCCGGCGACATCCTCGGCGCGTACGGAATCGTGGGGATCGTGTTCACGCTCCTGCTGCTGCGCCGCGGCGACCGCTTCCACCGCCTGGTGCTGTGGATCTGGGGCGCCACGACCGCGTACATGGTGGGCCTCGCCGCCGTAGCCGTGTGGGGCATCGCGAACGGCACCGGCGAGCGCGCGACGATCCCCACGCGCGAGTTCGACGTCGGGTGGGCCTCGATGGAGGCACCCACGTACGCCGCATCCGTGGTCGCCCGGCTGGGCGAGTGGCCCGCGCACACCCTCTACGCGTCGGGGGTCATCTTCGTCGTCTGGCTGGGGGCGTGGGCCGCCCGGCGGCGCATCCTGGAGGAGCCCGCGCGCCACCGCCGGCTGCTGTGGTGCACCGCCACGGGCGGCCTCGGCATCGCCGTCGCGGGCGGTCTGCCCATGGGGTTGTTCAGCGCCGGGGTGCTGGAGGTCGACGTGTCCACAGCCGGGTGGATCAAGCTGCTCTACGAGGTCTCCGGATCGTTCGGCGGCGTCGGCTACGTGGCACTGTTCGGGCTGCTCGCCCTGGCACTGTCACGGATGCGCTCGGCTCCCGCGTCGAACCCCGTCATCGGTGCGCTTGTCGCGCTGGGCCAGCGGTCGCTGAGCGGTTACCTCTTCCAGTCGTTCGCGTGGCTGGCGCTGGTGTCCCCCTGGGCGCTCAACCTCGGGGCGCGGGCCGACAGCCCCACCTTCACCGCCGCCTGGTGCGCGGTGGGCGTCTGGCTGGCCACCGTCGCCGGGGCGGCCCTGATGCAGCGGTACGCACTCCAGGGGCCGGCCGAGGTGCTGCTGCGGCGCCTCACCTACGGCCGCCGCCGGGCGACGACGGCACCAGCGGCCCGCCGGCAGCCGTCGGGAAGGTGAGCGGACCGGCCGTCGCCCCATCGCGATTGGATGTCGCGGGTCATGACGTTGCCGACCATGGGTGCGCTGCGGCTGCGGGGCGCCTTCTCCAACGATGGTGCCGTTGGTGCTGCCGCTGGGCACCGGGGCCAGCACCGGCCGGGGGAAGGAGCGAGTGCGATACTGCTGAAGTGGATCTGCGAAGCGCGTGCAGAGCGGCGGGAATCGGCGCTGTCGTTTCGAGCGAGCATTCCGGGGCTGCGCCTCGTTTGCACAGGTCTTTGCCAGCTCTTTCAACGAGGCTGGTAATCAGCTTGGGCGCTCCTTTCGAAGTCCACTACGACGGGCAGACCACGCACATGCGGACCGTGTTGGCCGGACTGATGCGGCCAGGCGTGCCGGCTCCCGTCCTCGTGCTGCATCCGCAGCAACAAAGCCTGTACGTCGACCTGTCGCCCACCGCCATGCAACGTCTCACAGGAGCCCCACTCAGTGAACTCGATGCCGGGGGTGTGACCGCCGATTCGCTTCTGCCGTGGGTCAGCTCGCTGGGTGAGGAGCTAGCGGAACAGTCGCACGGTCGCCGGGAGACGCTGATGCGCGCTCGGCTGCTGGAATCCCTCGACAATGCGGGGCGGGTTCCCTGGCCCAGCGACTCTGTTGCGGCACTCACCCTCATCAAACGGTCCCGTGGGCAGGTTTCTGTCGAGGATGTGGCCAGGCAGGCCCATCTGAGCCCGCGGCGCTTGCGTCATGTGATGCGGCGTGAACTGGGAGTTACTCCCAAGTTCGCGGCCCGAGCGGCCCGCTTGGCTTCTGCTGTCGACCGAGCCGCTCACGGTGCCGAATCCTGGGCGCAGGTTGCCGCGGAAACAGGGTTCCACGATCAGAGCCACCTCGTGCATGAGTTTCAAGCGATGATGCGCACAACACCGGACGCGTGGGTTGCCGAGGAAGGCCGAAACTTACAAGGCTGGCGGCGGCCAGCCGCATGATCATCGTGCTATGAACAATGAACTGAGCCCCAAACTGATCGTGACTGACCCTGACGCGGCGATCAGCTTCTACAGCAAGGCCCTGGACGCTGCGCTGGCGCTCCGGGTAGCCGATGACAACGATGTCGTCGTGCACGCCGAACTCACGATGGGAGGGTCGATGTTCGCGTTGGCCCAGGCCGTCGATGAGTGGGGATGGCATGCCCCGGAATCCCTCAGTGGATCACCAGTGCTGCTCACCATCACAGCGTCTGATCCCGATTCCACGGCAGAGCGAATGGCCCAGAACGGGGCCAGCATCGTCATCCCGGTAGAGAACCGCCCATATGGCAAACGCCAAGGCAGAGTGCGAGACCCGCACGGACATCTCTGGATCATCAGCGGAGATCATCGGTAAATCCCGGCTGGCACTCCCACCGCGGGTAGGCAGAAGGAGCGAGGACGCTACCGGGTAGCGCCCGGACACCGCCGTTGGCCCCGAGGACCCTGCGAGTCCCCGGGGCCAGCGGTTGTTTACCGAGGAATCGGCCGCCGTACCGGACGGGTGCGCTACGAGGGGTCGAGCTGGTCGGGGTCTTCGCGTTCGTCGAGTTCTTCGCACCTCTCGATGTGGCGCTCGGCCGCGGCGAGGACCCGGCCGAGGAGGCGGGCGGTGTCGGTGCGGATGGTCTGCCCGCCGTAGCGGGGACGGGCCACGTAGCGGGCCGAACCTGTGGGGGTGTAGCAGATCGCCCACAGGTCACCGAACTCGCGCGCGATCGGGCGCGCTTCCGCGGGAAGGTCCTCCACCGGATCCTCCGGCAGGGAGCGCGGGGACGGGATTTCGGGCAGCGGGGCCTCGGAGCTGTGCACGGCCATCACCGCCCGCACCGCACGCAGGTGTGCACTGAGCGACGATTCCGCAGGTAGGGGCGCACGCGTGCGCCGCGACTGCGGCTCCGGATAGCCTTTGACATGTTCCACCTGACCTTTCCAGGTAGGGACCACGCCCCCGGGCCGCCCAACGGCCGCGGGGGTCTTCTGTTTCCGGAATCCACAGTTTCGCGATTGGCCTTGCGAGCGCTATCGATCTTGCTTGAGAGTGAGTTTGATAAATCCCTCGCGGAGAAACGTACTGACCACGTAAGGATTCGCAAGAAATGGCTGATGAACGCTGGAGGCGCTTCGCGAAGCAGCTCAAATACCACCGAAACCAGATAAGCCTGTCGCAGACGGCACTCGCACAAGCAGTTCACGTGGGCGAGTCCACGATCGCGGCCTACGAGACTGGGAGGCGTTCCCCCAACCGGTCCACGGCCGAGGCCATCGACCGAGGACTCTCGGCAGGAGGCGCCCTCCTGCAACTCTGGGACGAACTGACCGACGAGCGCGCTATCCCGGAGGACTGGCGCAACTTCGAGAAGGTAGAGCGACAGGCGGTGGAGGTGCGCGAGTACCAGAACGTGGTCATCCCCGGCTTGCTTCAGACACTGGACTATGCTCGCCAATGCCTACGAAATCTACGCATATGGGACGATGAGCGTGTAGAGCAACTAGTCAAGCAGCGAACCGCCCGCCTGGACGCGATAAGGGATGCCTCGTTGACGTTCGTCATCGACGAGATCGTGCTGCGCAGGGCCCCGGGATCATCGGAAGTGCTGCGCAAGCAACACGATCGTCTTATAGAACTCATCAGCGACCGAGCAATATGGCTGTCCGTGCTACCGAGTGATACATCCTCATATCCGGGAGTTCCATCATTTCGCATTATGACACTAAAAGACAGCAGGCTGATCGGACACGAGGAGCACCTAAGCGGCGTCCATGTAACGACAGGACCAAAAGCCAACGGCCTCATCACCCTTTTCGGAAACCTCCAATCTGAGGCACTCAGCAAACGAGAATCAACTAAGCTGATAGATTCGATAAGGAATGAGATTTAATGGACGCAACTTGGAAAAAGTCCAGCTACAGCGGAGCCAACCCCAACTGCGTTGAGTGCCGCACTGACGAGGGGATTGTTCAGGTACGCGACTCCCGGAACCCCGACCTGGGGATCCTCTCTGTCCCTCCCACCGAATGGCACGCGTTCGTCACCGGCGTGCAGAGCGAGGAGTTGTAGTCATGCGGTCCTGGCGCAAGTCCAGCTACAGCGGCGGGAACAACCCGAACTGTGTCGAGGTCCGCGAACGGTCCACCGAAACCGACATCCGCGACTCCCAAAACCCCCACCACGGCCACCTCACCATCCCCACCCACGAATGGCAGGCACTCCTCACCGACGTGAAGAACCACGAACTGTGAAACGGGCGCACGGATATACCGTGCGCCCGTTGCGAAGGTGCCGGCCTACAGCACGTACGGCGTGCTCGGCGGGGTCCGCGGGGCGGTCAGATACCGCCGCCACCTCCTCTCCGCCATCTCCTTCCCCCTTGCGCCGTGCGTGGTTGATGGCGTGGTCGCACACCACAAGGTGACTGTCCGGCACCCACCACTACGACCTTCATCTCCGCCCCCGGGTTATGTCCGCGGATTCACTTGGACTCGACCCGCCCCAGTGGAGAGGTGCTCTCCGACAAAGCCTTCTGCGCCGCCGACCAGCTGGAGTACTCGATGTCGAGTGCGTGGCGCAGGTAGGCCCATGTGGCCTGCTGGATCATCGCCACCCGTTCGGGGTTTTCGTCCGTTGTTTCCTTGGCCTCGTAGCCCGCGATTCCGCCAAGCGAGTGTTCCGCGTCGAACACGGTAAGCAGGCTCTTGTCTCCAGGGCTCAGGAAGTAGGGGTCGGTAATCCAGTCCGGCCCCCGCACCGTCAGCGGAAGCTCGTCCTGGTCCCCCGCGATCACGAGTGCCGGCGTGGTCATGTCCGCGAAGCTCGGGCTCTTCAGCCACGGGAAGTTCTCGACCGCGAACGGTGTCAGGTCGGATCCGCCGGCTCCGGCCGTGGCAATCAGCACGCCCGCTTTGATTCGCGGGTCGGACAGGTCCTCTGACTTCTCACTCTCCGGATCGAGGACGCGCAAGCCCAGCAGGATGCCCGCTGTCTGACCGCCGAAGGAGTGTCCGGCCGCGGCGATGCGGCTTCGATCGAGACGCCCGCTGAGACCGGGCACGGAAGCTTCCAGGAGACCGAGCTGATCCAGGATCTGCTTCATGTCCTCGACTCGGGAGCGCCACAACCGTGGTTTGCGGGGATCGTCTACAGGAAGGCCCACGCTCCGCGAGTCCAGATGGGTGGGCTGAATGACCACGAAGCCGTGAGCAGCCCAGAAGTCGGCCAACGGGCCGTAGCCCTCCAACGACGAGCCAAAACCGTGCGAGAAGACGATAATCGGCAGTTCGTTCCCGGTCGCGGGTGCGGACACTCGCACTCGCAGGTCCTCGCCCCGGTCCGGTGCTGACAGCACTACCGGCTTCACCGAGACGGTTCGGGTGGGTGCGCTAACGGCCACGTCAATGGTGGCCGTGTCTGGTTCGGTCATGGAAGGAGTTCCCTTTCGGATGTCTCGCGCTTGATGCGGTCGGTCTCGGCGCGAGCTGAGAGAGCCGGTGGTCCAACGGGCGGGGGCTTCCCACCGAACACGGGCGTGGTGGCCATACGTGGTTTGGTGTCGGGCCCCCGCTCTGACACCATGAATAAACGGGACGCTGTCCCGATTGAAGATACGGGACAGTGTCCCGTTTAGCAAACCCGGTAGCGGAAGGGCGGACGCGGTGAACGAGAGCGATCGGGACACAGGACGCGCGGCCCGGTCCAAACGGGCGGACGCGCGGCGCAACGAGGAGGCCCTGCTCGAAGCGGCCGCCGCGGTCTTCGCCACCTCGGGCGTGGAAGCACCGATCCGCGACATCGCGGCCAAGGCGGGCATCGGGACGGCCACGATCTACCGCCACTTCCCGACGCGGGCGGATCTCATCGTCGCCGTCTACCGGCACCAGGTCGAGGTCCTCGCCGAGGCCGGCCCGGCCCTGCTGGAGTCCAGCGCGACTCCCTACGCCGCACTCGGGCGATGGATCGACCTCTTCGTCGACTTCGTGGTCACCAAACAGGGACTCGCCACCGTGCTGCAGTCCGACGACCCCTGCTTCGACCCCCTGCACACCTACTTCCTCGACCGCCTCGTGCCCGTGTGCACCCGGCTGCTCGACGCCGCGGCCGATTCCGGCGAGATCCGCTCCGACCTGGACGCCTACGAACTCATGCGCGGCGTCGGGGGCATCTGCGCGGGTTCCGGCAGCAACCTGCGCTACGACGCGCGCCGACTGGTCGGGCTCCTCATCGCGGGACTACGCCAACCGCAGTGACCTGCCGCACAGGCAGCCGATGCAGGCCGACCGCCTGCCCGGCGGGCACGTCGGTGCCCTCGTCGGTGTAGCGATAAGCGGTGGAACGGCCGATTTCGTGGTCGCCGGCCAGGTCGCAGGGGCGGGTGTCGTCGCGGAAGTGGCGCAGGATGAGCACCGCCTGGTGGGAAAAGGTCCCTCCACCGGGTCCTCCGGCAGGAAGCGTGGGGACGGGGTTCCGGGCAGTGGGACCCGGGGAGGTGCGCGAGCACCAGAACGCGGTCATTCCCGGCTTGCTTCAGACACTGGGCTATTCTCACCAATGCCTACGAAACCTACGTATATGTGAAACGGACGCACGGTATATCCGTGCGCCCGTTGCGAAGGTGCCAATTCGCGGCACGTGAAGCGTGTTCGGGGGCCATGGGGCGGTCACATCCCGCCGCCTCCGCCTCCCCCTCCGCCAGCGCCGCCTCCGCCGCCGTCGCCTCCTCCGCCTCCGGCGCCACCACCGCCGGAGCCACCGCCGTCACCCATGCCCCCGCCGGGGCCGCCACCGCCATAGCCGCCATGTCCGGTGTAGCCGCCTCCTCCGCCGCTGGGCCGCCTTGGCGCGTGGCGCGGCGCAGCGGGCGGGGGCGGGACCTGCTGCTGTGGCGGAGGCGGGCCCGGATTCGGCGGCGGTGGCCCGGGGTGGTACCCCTGGGACGCGCGGGGCGCCGAGCTTTTGTTTCCTGACCTGGCCACCAGAATGACCACGAGGATGATCGCCCCCACGATGATGAGGACGGCCAGAATCGCTGCGATCCCCACAAGGGGCGAGATGTTCGACATCCATCCGAACGTAGCGCCTGCCTCCTCTGGTCACCAGGCCCTGGCCGTTACTGGTCGCGGGTCCCGTGACGCGTCCACGGCAAGCGCAGCGGGCCCTAGCGATCGCCCCTGAGGCCGGATTTTCCCTGGCCAGAAACGGTTGACCCGCTTTCCGGGAGCGTCCGGTCCGCCCCCTTTCGCACCGTCACACGCGTGGCCGACGGAAGCAGAAATGCAGCGCCCCGTTGGGGCCGAGGACGGGGTGGACGGCCCCCGGCGCCGGTTTGCGCCCAGCGGAGTGCACGCCCAAAGCCGACCCGCGATCCCACGCCCGAACCCTGGATCCGCAGTAGCACACCACGCCCCTGCGTGTTGTCAACAATCATCGGGGGGCGTCCGCCGGGCGCGCTCCGGGATCGCGTGCGCTACTCGGGTGCAGTGACCGTAACGGTCACCACCCCGGTTCCCTCACCGAGGTCCTCGGCCTCGTCCTGCGCTTGCGCGATCTCGTCGATGGTGACCGTGTAGCCGCTGTCCAGGTCGAAGGACTCCTCGGCGGCGCCGCCCACATCCTCGGTCTGCTCGTCGTCAGGGTCGGATTCGTAGCCGATACTCAGGTTCGCCTCGTCCTCGGAGACCGCGGCGACCCCGATCCTGAGCTCGAAGACCTGCCTCACCGCGCCCTGCCGGATCGTCAACGACTCCTCCTCGCCCGGTTCGACACTGGGGGAGGCATCAGCGGAGGGCTGTTCTGAGGGTTCAAGAGTCTGCAGTGCGGGCGTCCTGTCGGAGTCGGGCTCCGGAGGTTCGCCGCCGCCGCACCCGGCGCCGAGCCCAACCAGAACAGCTACGACGCCCGTGGCGGTGGCTGCTCGAAGCCGGTACATCGACCACTCTCCTAGCTGTTGAGGTAGATCCCATAGGGTGACTGCTCCTGCAGCTCCTCGATGGGGACGGGATCGGGGTGGTTGTAGCCCCACGGGTTGTGCAACTCGACCATGCCGTCCTCGACATTGGTCACCGTGTAGGCGTGGTAGGAGACGAGGTCACCTTCGGGCCGGTACAGGGAGCCCCTGCCGGCTTGGGTCGAGACCACGATCGGGGCACCGCCATCGCTCCAGTCCTCGAGGTCATCTGGAGTGAAGTTCTCCACGTGCCTCCCGTCGCCCGTGAGTGTCTGCAGCGCAGTGTCGCCCAACCCGCCGTGCAGCTCCTCGTACCCTCCCTCGCGTTCGGCCAGGGCCTTCTCCAGGATCGCCGGCCACAGGACGTTGTCGTCTCCCGGATCGGCGTAGATCGGGCCACCGTACGACGGCAGGTCGGGGGTGACGGTGATCTCTTCGCCGGTGTCGGAGAAGGTGACGGTGAAGGTCCCGTTGTCGTTCTCCTCGATCATGTCCTCGATGGCGCCGGGATCGTTGTGGACCAGGGCACCCGCTGCGGCGAGCAACCAGCAGTCACCGAGACTCCCCTGCTGGATGTCGTCCAGTGTGGGCTCACCGTCGTCACCCCAGAGTGATTCCTGGGGGCCCTCCTCGAAGGTCGCGTCGTCACCGTAGTACGTCGCTTGGAGGTCATCGGTCAGCCACGAGGGGGTACGGACTACGGTTCCGCTGGTGTCGGCCTCGATAAGGGACTGGTCAAGTTCCCGGATCATGCGCAGGGTGTCCAGGCCCGCCTCGCTCATGATGACCTCGCGGAGCTCGCTGTCACCCAGCATGGTCGCGATCTCGTCCTCCTCAAGGCTCCACAGCAGCGCGTCGAGCTCGTTTTGGGGCATCCGCGACAGCGCCCTGGCCGGGTCGGTGTTGCCGAACCAGGTGAGCGGGTTCAGCGAGGTCTCGTGCTCCTCGGGGTTCTCGTAGTACTCCCGGATCTCGGCGAGCTCGTCGGCGGCGGCCTCGTAGTCCTCCTCGCTGGGCTCGGTGATCTCCGACCACGGGGCCGCCTGGGAGCCCGATCCGTCGACGTTGCCACGCCGGTCGGCGCCCTCATCGTTGTCGCGCGGGTCGGCGGCCGGGTTCGGGGTGAAGACTCCGTCGGGGGTCGAGGGCGAGTCGGCGGTGTCCGTGCTGGACACCTCCTCGCAGTCGGCGCTGCTGCCCCCGGTCGCTCCAACGCGGCAGAGAGCGTTGGTCAGGAGGCCGCCCACCGCGGAAGCCGCTCCGCTCACGAGCACCACACCGGCGACCATGCTGACAAGGAGAATGACAGCGGCGTACTCGGTGAACGAAGCTCCTCGCTCTGAGTCCTGGATCCGCAGTAGCACACCACACCCCTGTTCAGTTTTGTGAGAGATGTTGCCTGAAGAACGCTGATCTGTTCTACCCCGGGCCAACCGGCCCCGCAAGGGCCCAAACCGGCCCGCAAGAAGCCGCTACGCGGCAGCCCATCCCGGACATACGCTGCTACCTGGTGCGGCGCGATCCTCTGCGAACTGTTGTCAACAATCATTTCATTGAATCTTTATCTTTGCCGACCGGCCTCCCACTGACCACCCGATGCACTCCGCGACCCGGGAATCACCCGTGGTCATGGCACTGGATCCCACCCCTGTGCACCGGGAGACCACGGTGTACCGCAGAAATCGGCGTTGCCGTCTCTTCCACCGCGTTCGCCGAGCTGTTCCGGGCTCGCCCGCCGAGAACGCGCCCGCGGGGCCCGGCGCCGCCACCGTCACCTCCGCCACCGCTCTCGCCGAAGGAACCTCCACCGCTGGACTCACCGCCGTAGCCAGTGCCCTGGTACGGCGGCGGGGAGTGTCCAAGGCGGTGCCTCCGGGACGGTCGTGTGCTCTTGTTTCCCCGAGGCGATGAGGGAGACCACCAAGACAATGCCCCACGACAATGACGACGGCCGCGATGACTCCAATGACCGGCATCGAATTCGAACTTCATGTACATAATGCGCGCACTTGCGGCCAACCAGCCGATGCCCGTATCTGGCCGCAGGCCAGGAGAGCGCCCACGGGACGCACGAGGGCGCTGCCTGAGAGTGAGCAGGACCCTCATGCGTTGTTTGCGACCGTGGTCGCACCGCCGTAGAGTTGTGCGCTTGGACTGGCGGCATCTCTTCTGTGCGCCAAGCATCGCAATGCGCTGAGGATCGCAACGAACCGGACGGCCTCCGGGGCGGGACCCGCGCCTGCCGCCACCACCTCCACGAAAACTCGCACCCTCCATATCCGCCGTGCTCCGAGAACCCACGAGGCCGTCACCATGCCCGACCAGTTGCCCGGCCATGCGCCCACCCAGGTCACCGACCCCGAGATCGAGGCCGAACGCGCCTTCCTCGCCACCGCCCGCGCCGCGCTGCACACCATGCGCGAGGACGTCCTCACCACCGAGACCGTGCAGGACTCCTCCGAGGACGCCGACTACACCTTCACCAACCGGACACTCGCCGCCGACCGCAGCCGGCGCGCCGACGCCCTCGTCGACTTCGACGACGCCCCGCTGTTCTTCGGACGCGTCGACTACCCGGCCGGCACCATCTACGAAGCCGACCCCGACGACCCGCGATCCCACACCCGAACCCCCGAATCCGACCGGGTCTACATCGGCCGGCGCCACGTGCATGACGCTGGTGGTTCTCCCCTGGTCATCGACTGGCGGGCGGGCATCTCCACCGCGTTCTACCGGGCCACGCCCGACGACCCCCAAGGGGTGCGGCTGCGCCGCCGCTTCGGGTTCTCCGACTCCGCCGAACTCACCGCGTACGAGGACGAACCGCTCACCGCAGACACGCCCGGCACCGGGGCGGAAGGCGCGATCCTCGACTCGGAGATCGAGCGGCCACGCTCGGGCCCGATGCGCGACATTGTCTCCACCATCCAGCCAGAACAGGACGACCTGGTGCGGGCTCCGCTGCGGCCCGCGCTGTGCGTGCAGGGCGCCCCGGGCACCGGTAAGACCGCAGTCGGCCTGCACCGCATCGCCTACCTGCTCTACACCCAGCGCGACCAGCTCCGCCAGGACGGCGGGGTCGTCATCCTCGGGCCGAACCGCTCGTTCCTCTCCTATATCCGCAAGGTGCTGCCAGCGCTCGGGGAGGTCGGCGTCCGCCAGGCCACCATCGAGGAACTGCTCGACCGGGTTCCCGTGCGCCGCACCGAGGACCAGCACGCCGAACGGGTCAAAGGGGACGCCCGCATGGCCGAGGTCCTGGCGCGGGACCTGTGGTCACGGGTGCGCCCACCCGAGGAGACCCTGGTGGTCGAGCGGGGGGCGCGCAAGTGGCGCGTCCCGTCCGACGAACTGGCCGAGACCCTCACCGAGCTGCGCGAACGGCGGATCAGCTACGGCGCCGGACCCAACCTGCTGGTGCAGCGGATCGCCCACCTGGTGATGCGGCGGATCGAGAACGCGGGCGAGGCGTGCGACTCCCGCACGTTCAACGAGCTGCGCCGCAACCGGTCGATCAGCGCGGCGGCACGCGCGATGTGGCCCAAGGCCGACCCCATCCGGCTGGTTCTCGGCCTGCTCACCGACCCCGAACGGCTCGCCCGCGCCGCCGACGGCATCCTGACACCCGAGGAGCAGACCGCGATCCGACTGCCCGGCCGGCCGCGCTCGCCCAAGTCGGCGAAGTGGTCCGCCGCCGACCTCGCGCTGATCGACGAGGCCGCGTCCCTCATCGGCCGGCCGGACACCATCGGGCACATCGTCGTCGACGAGGCCCAGGACCTCAGCCCCATGCAGTGCCGGGTGATCGCGCGGCGCTGCACCCGCGGATCGCTCACCGTGCTCGGGGACATCGCGCAGGCCACCGGCGCGTCGGCGGCCGGTGACTGGCAGGCCCTGCTGGCGCACCTGGGCCAGGCCGACGACGCCCGGCTCGCGGTACTCGACCGCGGGTTCCGCGTGCCCGCCCAGATCATCGACTACGCGGCGCGGCTGCTTCCGGAGATCGCCCCCGGGCTGGGAGCCCCCAGCGGGGTTCGCAAAGCGCCGGGATCGCTGGTGGTCACCGGCGCCACCGCACCCGAGGTCCTCGACCGTGTCACGTTGGCCTGCCGCGGAGCACTGAAAGGCGACGGGTCAGTGGGCGTTGTCGCCGCCGACGCCGACATTCCGGCCATCCACCAGCGGTTGACCAACGAAGGGTTGGATACCGCCCTGGCCGGCGAGACCGAGGACGCGCTCGAAGCCGCCCGGCTGGTGTGCGTGCCGGCCAGCCTCGTGAAGGGGCTGGAGTTCGACTCCGTCATCGTCGCCGAACCGGCCAGGATCGTCGCGGCCGAACCCCGGGGCCTGCACCGGCTCTACGTCGCCCTCACCCGCGCGGTGAGCGCCCTGGAGGTCGTGCACGCCGAACCGCTACCCGAGGCGCTCGACCAACCGGCCGGCTGAACGGTACAGCCGGGAGACCAGCTCCCACCCAGGCCTTCCGCGGGGTCACGCCACCGGGGTGGTGGCGAGGTAGACGGTGTTGGCGGCCGAACGCTCCTGCAGGGGGTTGTGGAAGGTCACCTGCTCGGCGCGCGCCCGCGCGAACTCCCCTTCCAGCACCTTCGTAAAGTCGCTGTCCGGGGGGTCGTTCGACCACAACGCGAAGACCCCGCCGGGGTTGAGGTGCCGCGCGATGCTCCGCAGCCCCGCTGGTTCGTAAAAGGCCGCGTGGCTCGGGTGCAGCACGTGCCGCGGGGAGTGGTCGATGTCGACGATGACCGCGTCGAACGTCCGGGCCGGGGCCTCCGGGTCGAGGCCGTCCTCGGAGCCGACCATGCCGAAGAAGTCACCGCGCACCAGCTTGCACCGCGGATCCGTCGCCAGCTCCTCGCCCACCGGAACCAGCCCGTCCTGGTGCCATTCGATAACCTCGCCGAGCGCCTCGACGACGACGAGCGAGCGTACGTCCAGGTTCTCCAGCACCGTCCGGGCGGTGTAGCCCAACCCGAGCCCGCCCACGGCGACGTCCATGTCTTCCCCCGCGGCATCGGCGAGCGCGAGACGCGCCATCTCGACCTCGACCACCGTGAACAGGCTCGACATCAGGAACTCGGAGTCGAGCTTGACCTCGTAGACGTCCTCGCCCACGGTCGGGTCCCAGCGGCGGCGCAGGCTGATCGTGCCCATCGGTGTCGGGCGCCAGTCGAGCACCTGAAAGCGAGCACTCACGTCAAATCCCCCCCATCAGCCGTGCTCATTCCCGATCCTAACGGCGCCCGCCCGTACCCGGGCCGGAGCGAGCCGGCCCAGCCGACACGCCGCAAGATCTGGTGACAGACATCATGCGGGCAGCGAGTTCGCGTGCGCTGTGCCGTGCTTGAGAGAGTGGAACGACCGATCATCCAACCAACGTGTGAGGTATTCACCGTGAGCAGTATTCCTGCAGTCACCCTGAACAACGGGAGATCGATGCCGCAGGTCGGCTTCGGGGTGTTCCAGGTGCCTGACGCGGAGACCGACGCCGTCGTTGCCACCGCCCTGGAGGCCGGCTACCGGAGCATCGACACCGCGACCCTCTACAAGAACGAGGAGGGCACCGGCCGGGCGATCGCCGCGTCCGGACTGCCGCGCGAGGACCTGTTCGTCACGACGAAGCTGTGGAACACCGACCAGGGGTACGACGCCGCGCTGCGCGCCTTCGACACCTCACTGGCCAAGCTGGGCCTGGAGTACGTCGACCTGTACCTGATCCACTGGCCGGCGCCGGCCCGCGACACCTACGTCGAAACGTGGCGCGCGTTCGAACGCATCCGCTCCGAGGGCCGGGCCAAGTCCATCGGCGTGTCCAACTTCCAGCCCGCCCACCTGAAGCGGCTCATGGACGAGACCGACACCGTCCCGGCCGTCAACCAGATCGAGCTGCACCCGCGCCTGCAGCAGCCCACGCTGCGCGAGTTCCACGCCGCCAACGGCATCGTCACCGAGGCGTGGAGCCCGCTGGGCCAGGGCAAGGGGCTGCTGGACGACCCGACCCTGACCCGGGTCGCCGACCGCCACGGTGTCTCGCCCGCGAAGGTGGCGCTGCGCTGGAGTATCCAGCTCGGCAACGTGGTGATCCCGAAGTCCGCGACCCCGTCGCGGATCCGGGACAACCTCGACCTCTTCGGCTTCGAGCTGGACAGCGAGGACATGTCCACGCTCGCCGCGATGGACGCCGGCGAACGGGTCGGCCCCGACCCCGACACCCTGAGCTGACCCGCGGCACGCTCCCCCGGTGCTGGCGGCCGGTGGTCGCGCGTCCAACGGGGCGGCGAGGGCAGTGGATGGCCTGGCCCGCGGCGGTCGATACGGGTGCCCGGCGGTGGCGCGCGCGACGAGGGCGGCGAGGCCGGTGGCGGGGCTAGCGGGGTGTCTGTGGGGACGGTCTCGGCGCCGAATATGTCCGCACGGCCAGTTTCGGTGCCGCGTTAGGCCTTCCATGCCCGCTATTTCCGGATTGTGGGCCTTTGCGGTGCTGATCTTGAGGATTTCGTTCCTTTCACGCGCGATTAAGCAACGAAATCCTCAAGATCGACGCACAGAATCCCTGTAATCCGGACATAGTGGGCGCGCGTGGGGTGCACCCACGCGCGCACGTATTCGCCACACGCCAGCCGCGGCCACCGCCATCGTTGCTGCTCTCGATGGGTGCGCCACCTCGGGCACCAGGAGCGACCACCGCGGGCCGGCCCACCCACCGTCCTCGCTGCCCGTTGGACGCCGCACCACGCGCTCGCCGCACCGATGGGCACCAACGCCCGGCCACTCACCGCCCTTGCCGCCGTTGTCGGGCCGCACGCATGCGGGTGCAGGTCCGCGAAACTTCACTCGTGTTCGTAGGAACCTGTCTCTCAGGATCGCCGGGTGGTTCACGGCTTCCGCACCAGCTCGACCAGGCTCGCGATGTCCTCGTCGCCGTGCCCGTCCGCGACCCGGCGGCGCATCATCTCCTCCAGGGGCGCCACCAGCGCTCCGCTGATCCCCGCGGCCTCGCTGACCTCAACGAAGCCGGCGCCCGAGGTCTGCATGGCGAGGTTGGACTCGGGCGCGGCGTAGTCGCCCGCGTCGATCCGCCGGGCCAGGTCCGGCAGCGTGCCGTCGACCATCGCGCGCAGCCACGGAAGCAGCAGCGACGACGTGAACTCGGACGCTTTGGCGCCGCCCGTTCCGGCGAGCGCCATCGCGTGCAGGGCCCCGCCGATCACCCCGTACATCCCGCTGAGCAGGGAGAGGTCGTACAGCGCCGCGAGGCCGGGGTCGGTGTCCACGTGGGTCGCGCCACCGAAGACCGCCAGGTCGGCCTCGTGGCGGTCGAAGGCGGCGCGCGACCCGCTGTAGAGGACGAACGCGTGCGGGCCGCCGATCATGGACGGCGTCGCCATGATGCCGCCGTCGACGAACCCGGCGGCGCCGTGCCCGGTCGCCCATCCGGACAGTTCCCGGGCCTGGTCGGGTGTCCCGGTGGTCAGGTTCACCAGGTCGCGTCCGGCCAGCGAGCCCGCCACCGGGTCGAGAACGTCGTGCACACTGGCGTGGTCGAGCAGGCACGCGACCACCAGCGGGCTGGCCGCCACCGCCGCGGCCGGCGTGTCGGCCCGCACCGCTCCCTTCGCCACGAGCGGGTCCGCTTTCTCGGGGCTCCGGTTCCACACCGTTGTCGGGTGTCCGTTGGCGAGGAGCGCCTCGGTCAGCGCCCTGCCCATGTCGCCGAGGCCCAGGATGGTCACCGGTGTGCGTCGGTCTTCGGTCATGGTTCGGAAGCTCCTACTCGTTACTGTGCGTCGCTCTCGTACGTTGTGTTCGTGTGGTTCGCCCGCCGCACGGTTGCGGCCGGTCAGGCGTTGGCGACCGAGAAAGCGTCGACCATGCGGGCGAAACCGTCCTCGCCGTGACCGGCGGCGATCGCCCGGTCGGCGGTGCCCTTCGCCGCTTCCAGCACGCCGGCGTCGATGCCGCGGGCGTGCGCCGCGTGGATGATGTGCTCCATGCCGGCCGCGTTGGAGGCGAGCGTGGAGTCCTCTCCCGAGTAGCGCCCGGCGTCCGCGTCGGCGGCCAGCTCCGTCGCGATCTGGCCGGCGAGGTCGACGATGCCCTGCGCGAACGGGGCCAGTTCGGTGGCCGGGATGCTCTCCGCCCGAGCGAGGGCGAACGCGTGGGCGATTCCGGACATGGCCGTCCAGAAGGTGTCCAGCAGGGCGACGTCGAACGCCGCGGCCCTTCCCGGTTCGGCGCCCACGCGGGTCGCCGTTCCGCCGAGACTGGCCAGCGTCGGCCGGTGCCTCTCGTAGGTCTCCTCGGGGCCGCTGTACAGGAACACGGCCTCCGGCCGGCCGATCGTGACGGTGGGCGTCATGATCGAACCGTCGAGGTAGTCGATCCCATGCTGGGCGGCCCACTCCGCCATTTCGCGCGCACGGTCCGGGGAGTCGGCCGTCAGGTTGACCAGCGTCCTGCCGCGCAGTTCCGCGGTGAGCGGGTCGAGGATCGCGTGCGCGGCGTCGTAGTCGATGACGCACACGATCACCAGCGGGCTGGCCACCACCGCCTCGGCCGGGGTGTCGGCCCGCACCGCCCCCTTCGCCACGAGCGGATCGGCCTTGCGGGCGGTGCGGTTCCACACCGTTGTGGGGTGGCCGTTTCCGGTGAATGCCGCCGCGAGCGCGCTGCCCATCGGGCCGAGCCCGAGAACCGTCACCGGCGATTCGCTGTTCGCTCCCATGATCAATGAAGTCCTTTCCGCCAATCGGGACCGGTGTTCTCCGGCCGCCGCCTGCACAGTCGAGCCTGCGCTTGCCCGCTGACGGTCAACTGGCGCTGCGCTGGCGGTGTGATGCCGGTGGGCTGGCGGTGGTCGTGCGCGGCAGGCGGGCGCCCCGATGGAACGGCGCGCGGTCCGCACTCTGGGCGGTCGCACAGCGGCCGCTCGGCCGCGCCGACCGCCTGACTCCGGGCCGCGCCGCGAGGTGCTCCGGCGATCGCGACCCGCACCCGCCGGATGCTCGGCCGTCTCCACGCGGGCCGCGCACGGGCAGCCCGCCTCGATCGCTGGACTAACGTTGGGCACATGCGTTTCGGTGTGCTGGGCCCCCTCGCCGTGTGGCAGGCGAACGGCATCCCGGTCACCGTCCCCGACCTGAAGGTGCGCGCGTTGCTCGCCGCTCTCCTGGTCAACGCCGGGCAACCGGTGTCGTCCGGCCGGCTGGTCGAGGATCTGTGGGGCGCCCACCCTCCGGCCACCGCGGTGAACACCCTGCAGACCAAGGTGTCGCGGCTGCGTCGTGTCCTGGAGTCCGCCGAACCGGGAGGCCGGGAACTCCTCGTGTCCGGCCCGGCCGGCTACACGCTGGACACGAGCACCGTCGAGCTGGACGCCGACGGTTTCACCACCCTGGTCGCGCGGGCCCGCGCGACCGCCGATTCCCCCGAGCGGGCCGACCACTTCGCGCGGGCGCTGGCCCTCTGGCGCGGCCCGGCACTCGCCGACTTCCGCGACGAGCCATTCGCGCGCTCACTGGTCACCAAGCTGGAGCAGGAACGCCTGGCCGTCCAGGAGGAACACGCCGAAACCCGGCTGACGCTCGGCGAGCACGCCGCCGTCAGCGGCGACCTCGGCGAACTGGTGGCCGAGCACCCGTTGCGCGAGCGGTTGCGGGCGGCGCACATGCGCGCCCTGTACCGGGCCGGGCGGCAGAGTGAGGCCCTCGACAGCTTCCACGACCTGCGCTCCCGCCTCGCTGACGAACTGGGACTCGACCCCGGCCCCGACATCGTCGCCCTGCACCAGGCCATCCTGGAGCAGCGCCCCGAGATGGGCCCGCCATCCCCACGCGAAACGGAAACGGCCGCGCAGGGGCCCAGCGCGACGCGCGGCGGCAACCTGCCCTCCCCGCCCACCGAACTGGTCGGACGCGACACCGCGCTCGCCGACGTGCGCGCGTTGCTGCGCACCAACCGCCTGGTGACACTGAGCGGGCCGGGAGGCTCCGGCAAGTCGCGACTCGCCGTGGCCGCCGCGCTGGCGACTGAAGACCGGGACACCGACGCCGACCCAACCGACGCGGACGGCACGGACGGCACGGACGACATGCGCACCAGCGACGGGCTTTCGGACGCTACCGGCACGGTTCGCGTGGTCGGTGCGGCCGCCGCGCCCCAGGCGGCCAACGCCGTCGGCGGCAGCGGAACAGCCCGTGGAGAGGACCCGGCCACCTCCGAACCCCGCGCGATGCCTTTCCCGGACGGCGCGTGGCTGGTGGAACTGGCCGGCCTCGCGCCAACGGCGAGTGGGCCGCCGGCGGTGGCGGGCGAGCACGCGATCGCGCCGGGCACAACGGCCGGTGACGTCGCCGACCTGATCACCGCCGTGCTCGGTCTGCGGGACTTCGCCACACGCGGGACCGCGACCGGGGAACCCGGAGCCGGCGTGCCCGACCGCCTCGTCGCCGCCCTCGCCCACCACCGCGCACTCGTCATCCTGGACAACTGCGAGCACGTGATCGAGCCCGTCGCGGAGCTGGCGGGCCGCCTGGTGTCGTCGGCACCCGGGGTGCGCGTCCTGGCCACCAGCCGGGAACCGCTCGGCGTGCCCGGGGAGGCGGTCCGGCCCGTGCCGCCGCTGGACCTGCCCACCCCCGTTGCCACCGACCCGGAGGTCCTGCGCGAGTTCAGCGCCGTCCAGCTCTTCCTCACCCGCGCACGCGACGCCGCGCCCGACTTCACTCTGACAGCGGACAACGCCGCGGCCGTCGCCTCGATCTGCCGGAGGCTCGACGGCCTGCCCCTCGCCCTGGAACTGGCGGCGAGCCGGGTTCGCGGGTTCGGGGCCAACGAGCTGGCGCGCCGCCTGGATGACCGGTTCCGACTGCTGTCCTCCGGCAAACGCGGTGTTCCGGCGCGCCAACGCACACTGCGCGCGGTGCTCGACTGGAGCTGGGGCCTGCTGAGCGAGGCGGAACACGCCGTGCTGCGCCGACTGGCGGTGCACGCGGACGGCTGCACGCTCGCCGCGGCCGAGGCGGTGTGCGCGGGTAACGGTGTCGATCCCGGTGACGTGCCCGAGCTGTTGGCGCGCCTGGTCGACCGGTCGCTCGTTACCGCCGCCCATTGCGCCGAAACCCGGTACGGCCTACTCGAATCGGTCGCGGCCTACTGCCTGGAACGCCTGGAGGACGCTGGCGAGGCCGAGCCCGTCCGGTCGCGCCACCACCATTACTACGCCGCGCTCGCCGAGGAGGCCGAACCGCACCTGCGCGGCCCGAACCAACGGGAGTGGCTGGCCACCCTGGACGCCGAGTCCGCCAACCTGCGCGCGGCGCTCGACGGTGCGGTCCGCAGCGGCGACGCGGCACTGGCCCAGCGGATCACCGGTGCCCTGTCCTGGTACTGGTACCTGCGGGGGCGGTGGAGCGAGGCCCGCCGCGCGCTCGCCCGCGCGCTCGCGGTTCCGGGCCCGGCTCCCGCCGCGGTGACGGCGCGGGCACGCACCTGGCACGCGGGCATGGCCATGCTCGACGGCACGTACCGCGCCGAGCCGAACAACGCTGTCCTGGAGCTGTACGACCACGCCGGAGACGCGGCCGGCCTGGCCATGGCGCAGTGGTTCCTCGGCCACGTGGAGTACCTGTTCGGGAACCTCGCCGAAAGCGAACGCCTGGTCGAAGCGGCTCTGGACACCTTCCGCGGGCTCGGCGACGAGTGGGGGACCGCGGCCGCGCTCAGCGTCCAGGCATCCCACGCCATCTTCCGGGGCGACCTCCCGACCATGCGGCGGCTCGCCGAGCGGAGCGCCGCACTGTTCACCTCCCTCGGGGAGGCCTGGGGCCGGCTGCACGCGACCGGCACGCTGGGCACGTACTTCGAGATCACCGGCGACTACGCGCGTGCCGCCGAGCTCTACAGCGAAGCCCAGCGGCTCGCCGCGGACCTTGATCTGGCCTCCGAGGCCGCCATGCTGCTGGCCCGGTGCGGCCGGATCGCCCTGCTGGAACGCGACTACAAGCGGGCGGACGAGCTGCTCGAACGGGCGCGGGAGCAGGCCGCCCGGCAGCAGTACACCCACGGCGAGGAGTTCGCCGAGACCGGGCTCGCGCTCAGCGCGCGCCGCCAGGGCCGGCTGGACGACGCCGAGCCCCGGCTCCGGCGCTGGCTGGAGTGGAACCGGCGGGTGGAAGCGGACTACGGCGCGGCCCTGATCCTCGCTGAGCTGGGCTTCGTCGCCGAGCTGCGGGGCGACGCCGACGCGGCTCGGGAGCTGCACCTGGACGGCCTCGACGCCGCCGGAGCCACCGGGGACCCGCGCGCCATCGCGCTGGCCATGGAAGGACTGGCGGGAGCGGAGACCCTCGCCGGCCACCACGGCCGCGCGGCCCGGCTCCTGGGCTCCGCCCACGCCACACGCCTGTCGGCGGGTGCCGTGCTGCCTCCCGGGGAGCGGGACGACGTCGACCGCATCGCTGACCGGGCGCGGACGGCACTCGGCAGCGCCGCGTTCGACACCGAGTTCCACCGCGGCGCCGGCGCTCAGAGCCGGCCCTGAGCCGGCGCTGATGGAAACCGGGCTTCGGCTCGGGGCGGGTTGGTTCCGCGGGTATCGCCCGAGCAGGGGCGCGGCGTGCGCTTTGCGGCATCCCGGGCCGTCCTCAGGGCCAGCGCACCGCTTCCCGATCCGTACGTGCTGTGATCGCTTGTTTCCTGACTTGCGACGAAACGCGCGGTTAAAAGAGCCGACTCAAGGGCGAAACGCATGACATCCAGACTCCTCATGTCACCCTGACCACGACAAGCGAGGAGGTGGACGCGTGGGTCGCACACACCACGGTTCCGCCGCGACTTCCCTGCTGGCCGCGACAACGCTCGTCCTGGCGGGCTGCGGACCGGCCGGAGGCTCCGATGACGGGGACACCGTCAAGGTGGGCATGCTGCACTCCCTTTCGGGCACGATGGCGATCAGCGAGGTCACCGTCCGCGACTCGGTACAGCTCGCGATCGACGAGATCAACGAGGACGGCGGCGTCCTGGGCCGCCAGATCGAGCCGATCGAGGAGGACGGCGCGTCCGACGAGGCCACCTTCGCCGAGAAAGCCCAGAAACTGCTGCAGTCGGACCAGGTCGCGACGGTCTTCGGCGGGTGGACGTCCGCCAGCCGCAAGGCGATGCTCCCGGTGTTCGAACGCAACAACGGCCTGCTGTGGTACCCGGTGCAGTACGAGGGGCTCGAAGCGTCCGACAACATCGTCTACACCGGCGCCACCACCAACCAGCAGATCGTCCCGGCACTCGACTACCTCGCCGAGGAGGGCCACGAGTCGCTGTACCTGGTCGGCAGTGACTACGTGTTCCCCCGTACCGCGAACCAGATCATCACGGCCTACGCCGAGGCGAACGGCATCGAGATCATCGAGGAGGAGTACACCCCGCTCGGCCACACCGAGTACTCCACCATCACCAGCGAGATCGAGCGCGAGGAGCCCGACGCGGTCTTCAACACCCTCAACGGCGACTCCAACGTGAGCTTCTTCCAGCAGCTCCGCTCCTCGGGTGTCACCGCCGACGACATGCCGGTGCTGAGCGTCAGCGTCGCGGAGGAGGAGGTCGACGGCATCGGCGTGGACAACATCGAGGGCCACCCGGTCGCCTGGAACTACTACCAGACCACCGAGACCCCGGCCAACGAGGAGTTCGTCGCGGCGTTCCAGGACGCCTACGGCGAGGACCGCGTCACCTCCGACCCGATGCAGTCCGCCTACAACGCCGTCTACCTGTGGGCGGCGGCGGTCGAGGAGGCCGAGAGCTTCGAGGTCGACGACGTCCGCGCGGCCCTGGACGGGATCGAGCGCGACGCCCCAGAGGGCCCCATCACCATCGACGGCGAAACCCAGCACCTGGCCAAGACCGCGCGTGTCGGTGTGGTCAACGAGGACGGGCTGATCGACGAGGTGTGGACCTCGGAGGAGCCCATCGAACCCGACCCCTACCTCACCGGCTACGACTGGGCCGACGACATGGCCGGCGAGGAGTAGCGGCGGCGGCCCGCGGGCGAACGCCCCCGGGCCGCCGCGCCCGCCTGTGCGGTTGTGCCTCCGGGCACCCCACCGCGCAGCCCCACGCCGCCCCGGACAACGGCGTCCACCCCGCCACAGGGCGATCCCCGAACCCGCCGGAACAGCCGCGCACCCAGCACACCCGGCATCCGCGGCCGCCCCGGACCGGCGGCGCGACCCGGGGCACACGCCCAGAACAACCGAGGAGGCCTCGCACACCCCCATGGACGCGATCCTGAACCAGATACCGATCGGTCTCGCGATCGGTGCCGTACTGCTCCTCGCCGCGCTCGGCCTGAACTTCACGTTCGGCCAGATGGGCGTAATCAACATGGCGCACGGCGAGTTCATGATGGTCGGTGCCTACACAGCGTTCGTCATGCACGCGTGGTTCGAGCTCAACCCCGACTACGCGCTCGTCCTGGCGATCCCGGCCGCGTTCGTACTGACCGGACTGCTCGGCCTGGCCCTGGAGGTCAGCGTCATCCGGCGCTTCTACGGCCGCCCGCTCGACACCCTGCTGCTCACTTTCGGCATCGGCCTGGTGCTGCAGCAGATCGCCCGGGACATCTTCGGTGCTCCCAACGTTGACGTCCCCGCCCCGGTCTGGCTGGCCGGCGGCGTGGATGTCCTGGGCATCCGATTGCACTTCGCGCGGCTGTTCATTCTGGCGCTCGCCGTGCTGTGCGTGATCGCGATCGCCTACTACCTGAACCGCAGCAAGCCCGGCCGCCAGATGCGGGCCGTCCTGCACAACCGGGACCTCGCCGCGGTCACCGGAATCGCGACCCGGCGCATCGACGCCACCACGTTCTTCCTCGGCTCCGGCCTGGCCGGGATCGCCGGCGTGGCACTCACCCTCATCGGACCGACCGGCCCCACCCTCGGCCACAACTACATCGTCGACGCCTTCCTGGTCGTGGTGGTGGGCGGCCTCGGCCAACTGCGCGGCACCATCCTCGCCGCGCTCGCCCTGGGCCTGCTCAACGCGTTCGCCGAGTTCTGGACCGACGCCAGCCTGGCCAAGGTGCTCGTGTTCGTCGCGATCATCGGGTTCCTGCAGGCCCGCCCCCAAGGAATGTTCACCGTGCGATCGAGGGCCCTCACATGACCGCCGACGACACCCGCGCGACCGCCCGGCCGGCGCCCGCGGTCGCCACCGACCCCCAGCCCTCGCTGCTGGCCCGCCTCCGCGGCCCCCTGGTCGTGGCGGCGCTGGTCGCCGCCGCGCTGCTGGTGCTGCCCCTGTTCCTCGACCAGTTCCGCCTCAACCTGTTCGCCCA